>NZ_JBAKBF010000003.1:0-509883 GCF_036881715.1 Pannonibacter anstelovis | reverse complement strand
GCCCCGCCGAAGCGCCAGGTCAACGCCGGCCGCGTTTCCCTTCCTTCAAATACCTAATTGTCAAAGAACTGAACACTTACGCGTTCATTACCCAACAGAAACCCGCTACCGAACTCTCATCCGGCCACCAAAGCCACCCTGTCGGGAAGTCTCGGGAACAGCGTCCCCGCCGCCAGCGACGTTGCCGCCGTCGATGAACAGGCTTATACGCAGCTCCCCTGCCCCCGTCAACAACCTTCTGTCCGATTTTTTTGCAGCCGGTGATTATTTTTGCGGCTCCCGTGTGGATAAGCTGGCTTACTACCCCTCAAAAGCCGCAGAAATCAGCCGCGAAACGGGGAAAAATGTTTATCAACAGGCACTTGCCGCGCCGCGAAAAAATCTTCGCAAGCGCACTCAAGCTTGGGTGGAACGGAGAAAGAGCGCCGTTCCAAGCCCTCCTGCTGCGGCAATTGCGGCCAGACCGGTGCTATTGCGCGGCTCCCTGGCAAGGACATGGGCGAGCCGCACCGCCAGTATGGCGCCGGATGCGCCAATGGGATGACCGCGTGCCAGCGCCCCGCCCCCCTGGTTGACGCGCAGATCATCAAGGCCAAGGCCGATCGCCCTGCGGCTCACCATCGCCTGAACGGCGAACGCCTCCATCAGCTCCACAAGAGAGATGTCTTCAAGGTCCATGCCGGTGCGGCGGAAGAGCTCCAGCGCCGCCTCATGCGCCCCCGCTGCCGGATTGCCCGGATCGCCTCCTGTCATCACCCCCTGCCCCACTGCAGCAAGAGGCTTCAGACCCCGGCGTTCTGCTTCCTTGCGGCGCATGATCACAAGGATTGCAGCTGCATCGGCTTCCACGGCAATTGTAGATGCTGTCAGCCCATAGGCGTTCCCGCCTGCAAGCACGGGAAGCCGGGACTGCAGCCTTGCGTCAAGCGGCCGTGTGAAGGCATCGGCGGCAAGCCCTGCCAGCGGAACGGTTTCGGCTGCAAAATCTCCGGCCGCCTGAGCCCGCAAGGCGGCCTGATGGCTGGCACGGGCATAGGCTTCCTGCGCCTCACGGCTGATCTGCATATGCAGCGCCAGCCTGGCTGCGGCCTCTGCCGGATCCGGATCCGGAAACGGCGGCGGCGCAAAGGCCGGGCGGTCATAGGCAACAGGCACACCGCCCTTCGGCAGCGGGCGGTGCATGCGGACCGGCGCGCGGGAAAAGCTTTCAACGCCGCCCGCAATGATCACATCCGCCTCCCCGGCCCGGATGGCGCGGGCCGCGAGGATCACCGCATCAAGGCCGGAGCAGCATTGCCGGTCCACGGTCATGGCGCTGACGGTTTGCGGCAGGCCCGCGGCCAAGGCCACCAGCCGGGCAGGATTGCCGCCCGCGCCCAGCGCATTGCCAAGGATCACCTCGCTGACAGCCTCAACGGGAAGCCCGGCATCCGCAAGGGCTGCCTGCAGCACAGGCGCGCCCAGTTGCGGCAGATCCAGCCGCGCAAAGACGCCCCCGCGCGGGGCCACGGGCGAGCGCCGGGCGGCCACAATCACGGGATCATGCGCCGTTGTGCCGGTCATGGCCTCACCTCGTCTTCAGCCGGGCATGGACGGCCTGTTCCAGCGCCGGAAGATCCGTCTTGCCGCCCGGCGTCAGGGGGAAGGCCTCGAACAGGAGAAAGGCACGCGGACAACGGGCCCGGCCAAGGGCCGTCAGCACGGCGCGCCGCAGCAGGCCTCCGTCCTTCAGATTTCCGGCAGCCTCGGGATCCGGCCAGATGGCGGCCACCAGTCTCTGCCCGCGCAGACGGTCGGGCACACCGAAGACTGCGGCAGCCGTTACCCCGGGCACGGCGCGCAGCACCTTCTCCACTTCTTCGGGAAAGATATTGAGGCCGGAGCTGTTGATCATCCGCTTGTCGCGGCCCGCGAGATAGAGATTGCCCGCCTCATCAAGCCAGCCCCGGTCGCCGATGGTCAGCCAGCCTTCCTGCCAGCGCACTTCCTCGCCGCCGCCGCATATATAGCGATCGAACAGCAGCGGGCTGCGCACCCACAGATGTCCAATCTCGCCCTGCGGCAGAACACGGCCCCCACCATCGCGGATTTCCACCTCCACTCCGGGAAAGGGGCGCCCGACGGAAGCTTCCGGCGCAGTTCCATCCTGCAGGGAGATGAAGCTCATTTCAGAGGCGCCGTAGAACTCGCAGATCCGCACGCCGGGCAGGCGGCGGGTGAACATCTGCCGGTCCTCCGGCTGCAGCTTGGCGCCGCTCGACAGGACAAGCCGCAAGGACGGCGCGGTCTCCACATCACGCAGGATCAGCTGCAGCTGTGTGGGGGTGGCGTAAAGGATGGTCATCCCAGCGTCTGCCAGGCGGCGCGCCACGTTCTTCGGCTGAAACCGGGGCATCAGCTCGACGCAGGCCCCGGCGCAAAGCCCTTCCACCGCCGCATAGAGATGCAGAGAATGCACGAGCCCGCCGCAGACCAGCACCTTGTCCTCAGGTGAGGTACTGAAGGCAGCAGCGCTCAGGCGGAAACTTTCTGTCCAGGAGCGGTGGGCGCGGGCAAAGCCCTTGGGCACACCCGTCGAGCCGGAGGTGAAGCCGGCATAAAAAAGATCTTCCGGTGCGGGAAAGGGCAGCGGCGTCCCAGCTGCTTCCTGCGCTTCCTCAGTTCTAGCCATCAACGCCGGAAAAGCGGCAGCATCAATGACAAGATCAGGCGCAGAGGCGGCGAGGATCTGATCACGCAGGGCATCGGGCCATGTGGTGTCAAGCATCAGGGCAATGCCCCCGGCCCGGCCTGCAGCAAAGAAAGCCAGCAGAGCCTGCAACGGATCTTCCAGCAGAATGCCAATGCGCCGCTGACGGGAGAACGCAGCAGGCAGGCGCCGGTTAAGCTGAAGGGCCAGCGCTTCGACCCGGGCTTGCAGCGCAGCGAAAGTCAGGCTTGCCCCGCCGCAGACAAGCGCGGTCTGGCCGGGGCGGGTGGCCGCGTGATGCGCCAGCGCCGCCCCGGTGAAACTCATGGCCGGCTCAGCAGGGCGCGCGGCAGGCCGCGGGCCACCGTCTGTGCCACCACGGCGGTGATCGCGACCTTGATGAGATCACCCGGCAGATAGATGGCGGTGCCGGCCAAGGCCTTGGCGAAAGGCAGATCGGCGAGGATCATCAGGCCCGGAATGCCGAAGAGATAGACAACGCCAACGCCGCCCACAGCTGCCGAGAGGGCAGCGGCGAAAAGAACCGGCAGATTACGGCTGCGCTCCATGACGAAACCGGCCACGAAGGCGCCGATGGGCCAGCCGATGAGGAAGCCTGCGGAAGGTCCTGCAAAGACGGCGAGCCCGCCGCGCCCGCCGGCCAGAAGCGGCGCGCCCAGGGCGACAACAAAGAGGAAGAGCAGCATGGACAGGCCGCCGCGCACGGAACCGAGCATCACGCCGGCGAGCATCACGCCAAGGGTTTGCGCTGTGATGGGCACGCCCGCGAGGAACGGAATGGCGAAGGGCGGAAACTGCCCCAGTACGGCAATCAGCGCCGCATAAAAGGCGATCTGTACGAGGGCATAATCCTTGCTTGCCATGACCGTGCTCCGTTCATCGTTAAAAATAACAGTCCATATGCGCACCCGTCCCGGGTTTTAATCCCGTCCGGCCGCCAGTGCAAATCCCCGGAAGAGCCAGGGTACCCTGCACTGGCAAAGACCACTATAGAGCTGCGGACACGGACGGTGCCACGGTTTGGCAGCGCAAGAACAGCGCCAGTTCACCGGCCCAGGTCATGCTCCGGATTGGCGCTGATGTGGTGGATGGACAGATCCGCGCCCCGGAACTCCTCTTCCTGGGAAAGACGCAGCCCGATGGTGGATTTGATCACCCCGTAAACGAGGAAACCGGCCATCAGGGCAAGAAGCACACCTGCCCCTGTGCCCGCAATCTGCGCCAGAGGCGACACACCGCCCATGCCGCCAAGGCTTTCCAGGCCGAAAACGCCAGCCGCAACGCCGCCCCAGGCACCACACAGGCCATGCAGCGGCCAGACACCGAGAACATCATCGATCTTCAGGCGGTTCTGGCAGATCTCGAAGCCCTTGACGAAGATGACACCAGCAATTCCGCCCACCAGCAGCGCCCCCACCGGATGCATCACATCCGAACCGGCGCAGACGGCAACAAGACCAGCCAAAGCGCCATTGTGGACGAAGCCGGGATCGTTCCGCCCTGCAATGAGCGCGGTGAGAATGCCGCCAGCCATGGCCATCAGGGAATTGAGCGCCACGAGACCGGAGACATTGGCCAGCGAAGCAGCCGTCATCACGTTGAAGCCGAACCAGCCGGTGCACAGCAGCCAGGAGCCGAGCGCCAGCCAGGGAATGGAGGACGGCGGAATGCCGATGGCACGCCCCTGCTTGTCATAGCGCCCGCGCCGCGCACCCAGCAGCAGGACGGCGGCCAGAGCGGCCCAGCCGCCGAAGGCGTGCACCACAACGGACCCAGCAAAATCATGGAATTTTGCGCCAAATGCCGCTTCAACCATGGCCTGAAGACCGAAATTGCCGTTCCAGACGATGCCTTCAAACAGCGGATAGGCAACACCAACGAGCGCCACCGTCGCCAGACATTGCGGCAGAAAGCGCATTCGCTCGGCAATGCCACCAGAGATGATGGCCGGAATGGCGGCAGCAAAGGTGGTGAGGAAGAAGAACTTCACCAGACTGAGGCCCTGCGGCTCGAATGTGCCGTCCGCACCTGACAGGACCTGCGCACTGACGAAGAACGTGGTGCCATAGGCGATGGCATAGCCCACGAAGAAATAAGCCAGTGTGGAGATGGCGAAATCGGTGAGAATCTTTACCAGCGCATTGACCTGGTTCTTGTGGCGGACGGTGCCTGCTTCGAGAAACGCAAACCCGCCATGCATGGCAAAGACGAGAATGGCCCCGATCAGCACAAAGAACACATCGGCGCCAGCCGGTGCAGTGGACATGAATTGCCTCCCAAACGTGCAATCCGCCTCTTCAAGGGGCGGCGTCAGGGGAACGCCAGAACAAGATGCGTGCCAATCGGGCAAATGGCGAAAATCAGGGCTTTTCACCTGCCCCAGATTGATCCAGACGCCAGATAAATAGGCACAACGCGCTCAAAACTAATGCAAGAAAGGGAAGTCCGCTCACTTTAAAGGCAGAAGCTATAAAAAGCCCGGGGCGTGCGCCCCGGGCCTGAGGTTGGCCATATGGCCTGCTCCTGGGAGAGCTGGTCCGGATCAGAGGCGCTGGGAGCCCTGACCGAATTCCGGATAGGCTTCGACGCCGATTTCCACCTTGTCGAGGCCAAGAGCCTCTTCTTCGGGGCTGACGCGGATGCCGACGGTTGCCTTCAGGATCATCCACAGAACCAGCGAGGTCACGAAGATGAAGGCACCATAGGCGGCAATGCCGATGAGCTGGACGCCATAGGAGGTACCATCATTGGACAGCGGGACAATGAGAGTGCCCCAGATGCCGCAGACGAGGTGGACCGGGATGGCACCAACGACGTCGTCGATCTTCAGCTTGTCGAGCAGCGGCACCACGAAGACGACCAGAGCGCCGCCAACGGCACCGATGAAGACCGCCTGCGCAACAGTCGGGTTGAGCGGCTCGGCAGTGATGGACACGAGACCGGCCAGCGCACCGTTGAGGGCCATGGTGACGTCGACCTTCTTGTAAAGGATCTGCGTCAGGATCATGGCAGCAACCACACCACCGGCAGCAGCCATGTTGGTGTTGGCGAAGATACGGGAGATGTCGGTCACGTCACCGATCGTGCCCATGGCGAGCTGGGAAGCCCCGTTGAAACCGAACCAGCCGAGCCACAGGATGAAAGTGCCGAGCGTTGCGAGCGGAATGGACGAACCCGGCATCGGGATGACCTGACCGCTGGAGGTGTACTTGCCCTTGCGTGCGCCCAGAACAAGAGCGCCTGCGAGAGCAGCCCAGCCGCCGACAGAGTGCACCAGCGTAGAACCGGCGAAGTCGGAGAAGCCCATCACCGAGAGCCAGCCCTTGCCCCACTGCCAGGAGCCCGCGATCGGGTACAGCAGACCGGTCAGGACGACCGTGAAGAGCAGGAAAGGCCACAGCTTGATGCGCTCGGCGAGCGTGCCGGACACGATCGAGGCAGCGGTGGCCACGAAGACCATCTGGAAGAACCAGTCCGAAGCGGTGGAGTAACCGACGCTGAGCGCATCACCACCGACCGGATCGAAGGAATAGGGGCCGAAGGAACCCATGAAACCGCCGTCAACGCCGGTGTACATGAGGTTGTAGCCCGTGAGCCAGAACAGGATGCCTGCGATGGAATAGAGCGCAATGTTCTTCAGGCACTGCATCGACACGTTCTTGGACCGCACGAGGCCCGCTTCCAGCATGGCGAAGCCCGCAGCCATCCACATGACGAGGAAGCCGCCCAGAAGGAACAGCAGCGTGTTGAAAATATAGGCTGTGTCGGCAGCCAGAGCATAGACCGGCGCCTCGGGAGCAGCGGCTGCCTCTGCGGCCGGAGCAGCGGTCTGGGCCAGGCCCGGATCGGCCATCAGGCCGAGGACCGCCATGCCGATTGCGGCATAAGCGAAAGACTTCTTCATGTTACTCACCCCTCAAAGCGCTTCTGTGTCGGTTTCGCCGGTGCGGATGCGAACCACCTGATCGATCGAATAGACGAAGATCTTGCCGTCACCGATCTGGCCGGTCTTGGCGGCGCCGGAAATCACTTCCACGACCTTGTCGACGGACTCGCTGGAAACAGCGACTTCGATCTTGAGCTTCGGCAGGAAGCTCACCGCATATTCGGTGCCGCGGTAGATCTCGGTGTGGCCCTTCTGGCGGCCGTACCCCTTGACCTCGGTGACGGTGAGTCCCTGGATGCCGATGCTCGTGAGGGCGTCACGCACCTCGTCGAGCTTGAACGGCTTGATGATGGCCATCACAATTTTCATGCTCGTTACCCGTTTCCCCTGCTTGTCACCGGTCCGGGACTGGACCGGTCTGGCCACCTGGTCCGCGTTCCCTGCGCTTCAGGAGGAACCTGCGCTGAGGGCGGGCCGGGCCGGCTTTCCCCTTCTCTTAAACAAGGACCGTGCCAACTTTGGCCGGGGATCGGAAAATGCCCGATTTCCGCCAGATTCATGGAAGGGAGCACCGCTCAGGCGGGCAGTTGACCGTTCATGAGGCAACCGCAGCGCAGCATGTCTGCCTATTTTTCGCTCAAAATTAAGAAACCGCACATAAAGTATGCAAATCTGAAAAACAAAAATGCCACCGCTGCTTTTTAAGGCAACGGCGGCATCCCGCTCGAAGAAAACCATTCAAGGGAAATAGAGTGGCAAACTCTGGTTTCAGGCAGAAAAACCGCCATCAGCCAGATAGGCCGCCTCTTCCGGTGTCGTCTCACGCTCAAGCACATGGTTGCGATGCGGAAAGCGGCCAAAGCGGCGGATCACGTCGAGATGGACGAGGGCGTAGAGATAGAATTCCTTGTCTCCCAGGCGGCGGAACAGATCGACGGACTTTTCCTGCTGAGCCATGTCTTCCGCATGCTCGAACGGCAGGTAGAAAAAGGCCCGGGCATCCTTGGGGAAAGCCTTGTCGAACCCTCTGGCCAGCGCAGCCGTGGCAATGATCTGGGCTTTCGCGTCCCTTGCAAAGGCCCGCTTGTCCTGCCGGTAGACGTTGCGCGGGAACTGGTCGAGCAAAAGCAGAAGCGCCAGCGCGCCATGCGGCGTTTCCTGCCAGTGGTCCAGCGCCCCCGAAGCCGCGTCATCCATCAGCGGCACGAAATGGCTGCGGATATCCGCGTCAAAGGCATCACTACGGGTGAACCAGGCCTCGCGGCCCGCCTCCCACCAGAAGTCAAGAACGGTAACGGGATCAGCGGCGGAGGATTGGGCAGAAGTGCCGGTCACGGGTGGTTTCCTTCTCGTCTGGTGTCTTTCAGGTCTCTCTCAATGTCGGCCATTTCAGCGGTGTTTCAAGCCTTTATGGCTTGACGCAGTGTTCACGGCAGGACAAGAGCTGAAGCCGGATGAAAACAGCGCGCAGGGCATCATGACGGCACCAGACACAGCGGGATCCGAACGGCATCTGGACCTAAGAGGTCTCAAATGCCCGCTCCCCGTGCTGCGCAGCCGCAAGGCCCTGACGGAGCTGAAGCCGGGCACCGTGCTTGTGGTGGAAGCGAGCGACCCGATGTCGGTGATCGACATTCCCCACATGTGCAATGAGGATGGGCACGAGCTGCTGGCGCAGGACAAGACCGGAGACGGTCTGCGCTTCACCATCCGCCGGGGCGCACAGAAAAACGCAGGGTGATCAGGTCATCCGCGCGGCGATACGGTCCATTTCCGCGGCCAGCGCCACATCCAGCGCCGTCAGCCCGCCCGCATCATGGGTGGAGAGCGTCACCTCCACCGTGCGGTAGACGTTTGACCATTCGGGATGATGGTTCATCCGTTCGGCCACCAGCGCCGCCTGCGCCATGAAGCCGAAAGCCTCGACAAACCCGGAAAAAACAAAGCGCCGGGCGATGGCATCACGCCCTTCCACCAGCCGCCATCCGGCGAGCTGATCCAGCGCTGTCCCGCGCTCCTCGTCTGTCAGACGTTCCGCCATTTGCATCTCCCGTCTTGAAATCCACGGCTGCACGGGCTCTTCTCCCGCGTCCAATCGAATATAGGCCGGGAGACAGAACTGGCCAGCGCCGCATCATACCAAGGCTCAGACACCGCACAGGCTTAAGCAAATCCCGATGAGTGAGGCTCATCAGAATCAGGATCACACAGGAACCCCGCCATGACCTCCGTTCTCTTCGTCTGCCTTGGCAACATCTGCCGCTCACCGCTGGCCGAAGGCGCCTTCCGCAAGGTGGTGGAGGATCTGGGTGCAAAGGACAGGGTGCTGATCGATTCGGCCGGCACCGGCGGCTGGCATCAGGGCGAGGCGCCGGATCCGCGCTCCGTGGCAGTGGCGGCCCGCCATGGCATCGACATTTCCGCCCAGCGCGCAAGGCAGGTGGTGAAGGCAGATTTCAGCCGCTTCGAGCACATCCTCGCCATGGACAGCAGCAATCTGGCCAACCTGCGCAAGCTGAGCCCGGCAGAGGCTCCTGCCCGCCTCCGGCTGTTTCTGGAAGCAGAGGGAACGGACGTGCCGGACCCCTATTACGGCGGCCCGGCCGGATTCGAGACCGTGTTCCGGATGGTGATGAGAGGCGCGGAGGATCTTGCGGCAGAGCTTGGGCTTGGCCGAAGAGGCTAAGACCTCTCAGCGGAACTTCGCCACAAACGCACGCAGCGCCCGGCCAATCCCGGCCAGAAATGGCAACACGGACCGGCGCAGCCAGAGGCCAGCCGCAGACAGCCCGGCGTCAAGCTGCGCATCACCTGCCCAGCGCGGCGTCTTCACATAGAGCAGCCAGTAGGCGGACAGGAGCACCAGGAAGGTCAGCCCCCAGGCCAGCAGCGTATCGGAGAGGAAGTGGCCACCAAAGGCAACCCGGTTCGCCGACAGCGCCAGCATCAGCGGCAGAACCGTCAGCACCACCGCCGGGCGCCAGCTTTTCGGCACAACAAAGGCCAGTGCCATAAGCCACATGCTGGCCGAGCCCTCGCCTGAGACAAAGGAACAGTTGGTGCTGCACCAGTCCGTCTTGAGCCACACCGGCATGAACGGCATGTCTCCGCCGAACTGTTCCACCATCACCGGGCGCGGACGGCCCCAGTTGTTCTTCAGGATGCTGTTGACCAGGATGCCCGGGCCCAGCACCAGCGTGGAGAGCAGAAAGACCGGCTTGCGCAACGGCATCAGCGGCGGCAGCTCCGGCAGCAGCAGCTTGAGAAGCAGCGTCAGCACGCAGACGATGGCCACCGTCTGCACCAGATAGGGGCCGAGATAACGAACCTTCTGCAGGAAAGGCGAGGACGCCGCCGTAAAGCCTTCGCCGGGCGTGTAGAACAGGCCGCTGGCCAGAAGATCGAGATCCGGCGCCGCCAGGAACACCAGCGACACAACGCCAATGAAAGCAAAGGCCGCCCCGAATGGATGAGTGCGGCACCAGAGCACACTGGCGCAGATCAGAGTGCGGGCACGGGCAAGGCCGGAAGGAGCGGCATGATCAGTCATTCGGGCTCTCTAGCCTATTTTTGCAAGCTCGGCCAATATCTGCGCTGCGGCAGCGCCGCGAGCGAACCAGATGTAAGAGGAATTTTCCATGCAGCAACGGCCGAGGCTCGATTTCTGGTTCGAATTTGCCTCCACCTACAGCTACCTCACCGCCATGCGCATCGAGACCGTGGCCAAGGACCGGGGCATAGATCTGGTCTGGCGGCCATTTCTGCTCGGCCCCATCTTTGCCCGGCAGGGCTGGGAGACGTCACCCTTCAACCTGTTTCCGGCCAAGGGCCGCTATATGTGGCGCGAGATGGAGCGGATGTGCGAGGACATGGGCCTGCCGCTGACCGTGCCCGATCCCTTTCCGCAGAACGGCCTGATGGCAGCGCGCATTGCCCATGCCGGCAGACTTGAACCCTGGATCGGCAGCTTCGTGCGCGCTGTCTACATGGCGGAATTCGGCGAAGGCCGGGATATCAGCGACGAAGGTCTTCTCGCTGGCATCCTCTTGGATCTGGGACTGGATGCAGAGGCCCTGCTTGCCAGGGCCCAGAGCATCGAGGTGAAGATCGGCCTGCGGGCCGCCGTGGCCGAGGCAGAAGCGGCAGGCGTTTTCGGAGCGCCCAGTTTCGTGACGGAAGACGGGGAACTCTACTGGGGCAACGACCGGCTGGAAGATGCCGTGGAATGCGCCCTGCGCCTCACCCGCTAACCTTCACAGGACAACAATACCCGAGTGCTTGGCCTTGTGCTCGGGCTCCACATGGATCGTTACCCTGGCGCCGGGCAGCGACTTGCCGATGGCCTGCTCGATCCGGTCACAGATGTCATGAGCGGCATCAACGCTCATTTCCCCCGGCACCACCAGGTGGAAATCCACGAAGGTCAGGCGCCCGGCCAGACGGGTGCGCAGATCATGGGCTTCGATGGCCCCTTCCCCATGTTCGGAAATCAGCCCGCGCAGCATGTCCTGCACATCGGTAGACGCAGCTTCATCCATCAGGCCGCTGACGGAAGCTTTCATCAAAGTCCAGCCGGACCAAAGCACATTGAGGCCGACAAGACCTGCCAGCAGCGAATCCAGCTGACGCCAGCCGGTCAGGAAAACAAGGATCACACCCACGAGAACGCCCACGGATGTCACCACATCCGTCATCAGATGCTGGCCATCGGCTTCTAGCGCCGGAGAACCATTCTTGCGGCCAAAGCGGATCAGCAGCACGGCCCAGCCGCAGTTGAGCACGCTGGCAAGACCGTTCACGGCAAGGCCCTTCACGGTGTAATCGGCCGTTTCCGTAGCGTGATAACCTTCCCAGGCCGCATTGAAGATCGACAATGCCGCCAGCACGATCATCACGCCAACGAGAACCGCAGCGAAATACTCCGCCTTGTCATGGCCATAGGGGTGATTGGAATCGGCCGGCTTTGCCGCATACCAGACCGCCAGCAGTGTGGCGAAGGAGGAGGCCACATTGACGATGGATTCCAGCGCATCCGAATAGAGCGCCACGGATCCTGTCAGCACATAGGCCAGATATTTCAGGGCCAGAACGGCGGCACCGGCAATCACGCTGCCGAGGGCAATGCGCAGACGCAGGCTCATGGCTACCTCACGGATTGAGGGCGCGGCATTCCGCACGCCCGGTCAGGAGGCAGCCGCCTTGATCGCGCGCTGTCCCGTTCGGGCAAGGCCTTAGGCATGTTTCAGGCTGAACGCAAGGGTGGTGCGCGGCGAGAAGCGCTAGATTCCCGTATCCCACAGGGTGGAGGCAGCGCCGATGATGCGCCCGGGCCCGCTTTCATCTTCCAGCTGGACAATGATTGCGCAGCGCTTTCCGTTCTTTTTCATCGGGAGCTTGGGCAGCTTCAGTTCCATCGGCCCGCCAGACCACATGCCAACGGCTTCCAGGCGCTTGACCACATTGACATAGGTGACCTGCCGCCCCTCATTCTCGCCCCGGCCTACATCCACCGTCTTCGACGGCATGACATGCAGCATGTAGACGGTCGCCATCTTCGCCCCTTCGGGCAGCGCGCCGTCGATGGTCACTTCCAGCATGTCGGACATGGACTGAAGTGTGACCGACGCCGTCATCTTCGTCGCGCGGCCCAGTGCAGCCTTCACAGCCCGCTCGTCTCCTCCCACCACATGCTCACCGCCGTTGATGACGATCTGAGGGGTGTAGACGGACCTGTCGCCGCGGCGGGCGGAATAAAGACGCTGACGCTCGGAGTTTTCCGGAGAGGCAAGCGTGTCCTTCCAGCCCAGATAGTCCCAGTAATCGACCGGCAGAGAGAGAGCGAGTATCTTGGTATCCTTCGCCAGATCCTGCAGCAGCTTGTCGGCAGGCGGGCAGGAGGAGCATCCCTGGCTGGTAAACAGCTCCACCACGACCGGCGGCGCCTTGCCATCCGCAGCAGACGCAGCGGCCGGCAGAGCCGTAACCGCTAGGCCAACCGCAACCGCCAGCCGTGAAATCAGTATTCGCACAGGGCCCATGGCCGGGGAACTCGCTCTTGTCTTCCAGATCTTTGTTTCGTCCAAAATACATATTATGCGCCGCCGCGCGAGTCACGTCGCAGTGAGACCACAGTGTGATCCAGGCCGCAGCAAACCAGACAGGGGATCTGAGAAGCCTGTTCCGGGGCCTCAACCAGCGGGAAACAGTGCCATTTTGACAGACGACGGCAGGCGTCTATAAAATATCACGACATTTCAAGATCAGCAGAACATGCGCGGACAGTGTGCGCCGCTGCCGGAGAAG
Organism: Pannonibacter anstelovis; assembly: GCF_036881715.1. NCBI lineage: Bacteria > Pseudomonadati > Pseudomonadota > Alphaproteobacteria > Hyphomicrobiales > Stappiaceae > Pannonibacter > Pannonibacter anstelovis. The sequence goes on along the minus strand of NZ_JBAKBF010000003.1, from coordinate 496,984 downwards.
GAAGCATCAGACGATGGCGCGTGCACCCGGGAACACCAGGCAAACGGAAGATGCGGAGCCTGATCAGGCGAAGCGGCGCAATTCGGTCAATCTGTTCGAACTCGCCTATGAGCGGCTGGAAGACCTTATCGTCAGATGCGAGCTGAGCCCCGGCCGGTTCCTGTCGATCCAGGATCTGCAGACCCTGACCGGCATCAGCCGTACACCTGTCCATCAGGCCGTTGGCCGCCTCGCCGAAGATACGCTGATCCACATCCGCCCGCGCCATGGCCTTCAGATTGCGCCCATTGATCTGGCCCGCGAGCGGGTGCTTCTGCGGCTGCGGCGGGATCTGGAGCGGTTCGTCATCAAGCTTGCTGCAGAGAACGCCTCTCCGGCGCAGCGGAACCAGATGCTGCATCTGGCAAAGGTCATCCGTGAGCGCCGCGCGACCCTCTCGATCGACGACTTCAACACATTCGACCGGCGCATCGACACGCTCATTCTGGCAGCCGGCAACGAGCCCTTTCTCGTCCACACCCTCAGGCCGCTGCATACGATCTTCCGGCGGATCGGCTGGATTCATCACAATCATACCTCAGGCAGCTTCAGCCTCGACGGCACCGTCGACCATCATCTGGCCGTGCTCAATGCGGTGGCAAACCGCCATGTCGAACAGGCAGTGGAAGCCTCTGATGCGCTCATCGAATTCGTCAATTCGATGTTCGATGTGATGGAGAAGGAAATTGACCCCTCCCTGCTCGACTGCAGCATCGAACCGCTGATCCCCGAATAAGGGAACTGGCCCTGTTCCGGCGCGTCCCTGGGGGCGCCCCGGCAGCCACAAACATCTTGCGCCTGCAAAGGGGCCCCGCAACTCACTCGGACGTTGCGCCTGCGGAAAATGCGAAAATAAGCATATTTTTCAGAGACTTGAAGCGGACCATGCTGCCCTGTCCGGGCATGTGCCATCTCCGCGTTGCAGCGTTTGAAATTTTGTGATATTTCACGACATATCAATTAGGTCCTCAGGAGAGGGGGCCTTGTTGAAATGGGAGGAAATCAGCATGAACATTTTCCGCACCGGTCTTGCCGGAGCAGTTGCGCTCGGCCTCACCGTAATAGCGCCCGCAGCGGCCCAGGCAGCAGATGCCACGACGCTGCAGTTCCAGACACACCACAGCGCGTCATCGCTTCAGGGCAAGGCACTGCTTCGCTTTGCCGATCTGGCAAACAAGATGTCGGGAGGCTCGCTTCAGGTGCAGATGCTCACGGACTCCTCCGTGGTGAAGGCATCCGAAGCCTTTGAGGCTGCAGCAACCGGCATCATCGACGGCGACGCGACGGGCGCAGGCTATGTCACCGGCAAGAACCCCGCGTTCCAGTTCTATGGCGACGTCATGGGCGGCTACTCGACGCCTTACCAGATCCTTGGCTGGTACAAGAACGCAGGCGGGCTGGATCTCGCCAACGAGCTCTACGAACAGTTCAACATGCATCTGATCGGCACCTTCGTCGCTACGCCGGAATCACTTGGCTCCACGACTTCCCTCGCCGGCATCGATGATCTGAAGGGCTGGAAGTTCCGCTCCCCTCCCGGCATGGAATCTGAAATCTTCCAGAAGCTTGGCGCCGCCCCGGTGGTCATGCCCTTCGGCGAGGTTTTCACCGCCATGACCACAGGCACTGTCGCAGGTGCGGATGCCTCGACACTGGCCGTCAACAAGGGCCTCGGCCTCTATGATGTCGGCAAGTTCGCAACTTATCCCGGCTTCCACTCCATGCCGATCGAGCATGTCACCATCAACCTCGACAAGTGGAACGCCCTGACGGACGAGCAGAAGCAGGTCCTTCAGTCGGCCATCGACACGATCGCCATCGAGGTGGCCACGCAGTCGGAGATCAACGACCGCAAGGCAGCAGCAGACCTGAAGGCCGCCGGTGTCACCATTCAGGACTGGAGCGAGCAGGACCGTCTGGCGTTCCGCAAGGTGGCTCAGGAAGTCTGGGCCGACTGGGCAACCCGCAGCCCGGAAGCTCAGGCCGCCTATGACTCCCACGTCGCCTACATGAAGTCGCTCGGCATCCTCGACTGAGCCGTACCTGACTGTTCCGGAAGACAGGGACTGGCGGACGTCAGACCGCCCGCCAGTCTGTTGCCCCGGTTCTGAGTAGCCCTGCATGGGCTTCCCGGACCCTTGCGGCTGCTCATTGCCTTCAGCCAGACGAGGATATCATGCCAGCACCATCCGAAAGTCCTGATCCCAAGTTCACCCCGAAGGCGGCCCTGCTCGCCTCTCCCCTGCTCGTGATCGTGGCCATCACGCTTTACGAGGTGGCGGCACGCTATCTCTTCGGCAGCCCGACAAGCTGGGTCAATGAACTGGCGCTGTTCCTGTCAGCCCTCGTCTATCTGGTCGCAGGCGTCTACGTCATGGCGCTGGATGATCACCTGCGGATTTCGGTGATCTACGATGCAGTGCCAAGGGCCATCCGCCGCGTCTTCGACTTCATCACTCTGGCAGCAACGCTGGTTTTCTGCGGCGGGCTTGCCTATTTCGGCGCTCCGACCGCATGGCGGGCCCTCGTCACCTTTGAGCGGTTCGGCACGGCCTGGAATCCCCCCATTCCGGCAATCGTCAAACCTTTTGTCGTCGTTGCAGCAGCTCTGATGGCTGTCCTTGCAATCATCAACTTCCTGCGCGCCAGCCGTCATCCCCGGCCGGGCAGTGACCGGATCGACTGAGGCTGCCATGACCATCCTGACAATCTCGATCATCCTGCTCCTTGGCATATTTGCGCTCATGGCCGTAGGCGTGCCGCTGGCCTTTGCCGCCGGCTCGCTGGCCATGGTGGTTGCCTATCTGAAATTCGGCCTGCCGGTCCTCGCCATTGCGCACAAGACCGTCTACGGCCTTGCCACCGAATACAGCTTCCTGTCCGTGCCGATGTTCATCCTGATGGCATCATTGCTGGAGCGATCCAGACTGGCGCGTGATCTCTATGATGCGCTCAACAGCGTCTTCGGCCGGGTTCGCGGCGGCATCGGCTATGTCACGCTGGTGATTTCCGTCCTGCTCGCCGCAATCAGCGGCATCATTGGCGGCGAAATCGTGCTGCTCGGCCTGGTTGCCCTGCCGCAGATGCTGCGCCTCAAATACGACCGCAATCTTGCCATCGGCATTGTCTGCGCGGGCGGCTCGCTCGGCACGATGATCCCGCCATCCATCGTGCTGATCGTCTATGGCCTGACGGCGGATGTCTCGGTGCACAAGCTGTTCCTGGGCTCGTTCATTCCGGGCTTCATGCTGGCAGTCTTCTATCTGATCTACATCGCCATCCGTTGCTGGCTGGATCCGGCAGCCGCGCCAAAGCCATCGGAGGCCCGGCCAGCTCCCTTCTCCCTGTCCGTGTTCCTGCGCGGCGTCCTGCCCACCGGCGTGCTGATCTTCACGGTCTTCGGCTGCATCTATGGGGGCATCACCTCCATCACCGAGGCCGCAAACATCGCCGTTGGCATGACGCTCGTGATCATTGCCCTGCGCGGTGAGTTGAGCGTGGCGATGCTGGCTCAGGCACTCACCCAGACCTTGCGCGCCTGCGGCATCATTCTCTGGGTCACCTTCGGTGCAGCCGTCATGGTGGCGATCTACAATCTGTCCGGCGGACAGAAATTCGTGACCGACCTCATTCTCGGGCTCAACATCTCGCCTTTCCTCACCATCCTGCTGATGATGGCGATCTTTGTCGTCCTCGGCATGTTCATGGACTGGATCGGTATCCTGCTGCTTTGCATGCCCATCTTCGTGCCGATCGTTGCTGCTCTCGGCTACGATCTGGTGTGGTTCGGCGTGCTCTTCTCCGTCACCATGCAGGTTGCCTTCCTGTCGCCCCCTTTCGGACCGGCCGCATTCTATCTGCGAAGCGTGGCTCCCCCCGAAATCACCCTCCCCGTAATCTACAGGGCGCTCTGGCCATTCATCCTGATCCAGCTGTTCATGCTGGCGCTGCTGCTGGCCTTCCCTGAGATTTCGCTTCTCCTTCCCAATCTCGCACGCTGATGTGCTCCGGAGCTTTCCGATGAAAATTACTGCCATCAAGACCTACCGCCTCGAAGAATTCGCCAACGTCCTGTGGGTCCATGTCGAAACGGATGCCGGCATCACCGGCCTTGGTGAAACCTTCTATGGCGCCGGAGCCGTCGAAGCCCACATTCACGACACTCTGGCAGGCCGCCTGCTTGGCAAGAATCCGCTGCACATCGAAGCCCTGCACAAGGAAATGGTGTCGCTGCCGATGGCACAGTCCTCGACCGGCGCCGAGTACCGGGCAGCTTCCGCCATCGACATTGCCCTGTGGGACATCTTCGGCAAGGTCTGCGGCCTGCCGGTACACCAGATGCTGGGCGGGCAGTGCTGGGACAAGATCCGCGTCTACAACACCTGCGCGGGCTACCGCTATGTGCGGACCAACAACATCAAGCCGGTCTCGAACTGGAACCTTGGCGATGACGAAGGCCCATACGAGGATCTCGTCGGCTTCATGACGCGGGCGGATGCACTGGCCGAAAACCTGCTGGAACAGGGCATCACGGCCATGAAGATCTGGCCGTTCGACCCGCACGCCCAGGAAACCCGCGGCCAGTACATCACCGCCGAACAGATGAAGGCCGCCATCGAGCCCTTCGAAAAGATCCGCAAGGCCGTCGGCGACAAGATGGAGATCATGGTCGAGTTCCATTCGCTGTGGAACCTGCCCACCGCCAAGAAGATCGCCAAGGCACTCGAGCCCTATTCCCCGACCTGGTACGAAGACCCGATCCGGATGAACTCGGCCCAGGCGCTCGGCGAGTTTGCAGCATCCACGGACGTGTGGACCTGCGCCAGCGAAACCCTCGGCTCACGCTGGCCCTACAAGGACATGCTCGACCAGAACGCCACGCACGTGGTCATGGTTGACCTGTGCTGGACGGGCGGCCTGACGGAAGGCCGCAAGATCGCGGCGCTGGCCGAAACCTGGCACCGCCCCTTCGCCCCGCATGACTGCATCGGCCCTGTCGGCTTTGCTGCTGCCATTCACATGTCCTTCAGCCAGCCCAACACGCTCATTCAGGAGTCCGTGCGCGCCTTTTACCGCGGCTGGTACAACGAACTCGTCACCGCCGTGCCGAAAATCGAGAACGGCTATGTCTATCCGATGGAAGGGCCGGGCCTTGGCGTCGAGCTGCTTCCCTCCTTCTTCAACCGCCCGGATCTGAGCGGCCGCACCTCGGTCCTCTGAGCCTGACTGTCAGCGTTGCAACACGGAGCTTGCCATGACCCTTTTTGATCTGACCGGGCGCACTGCACTTGTCACCGGGTCCTCCCGCGGACTCGGGCTCGCCATCGCAACCGGCCTCGCAGAGGCCGGGGCTTCCCTTGTCCTGAACGGGGTAGATGCGGGCCGCCTCGAGGCCACGGCCGAAACGCTGCGGGCCGCCGGGCACACGGTGCGCACGGCCGCATTCGATGTCACCGATGAGGCAGCGGTCACCGCTGCCTTCGAGGCGTTCGACCGCGACGGGATTGCGATAGACATTCTCGTCAACAATGCCGGCATCCAGCTGCGCAAGCCGATCGTGGAGCTCTCCACGGCGGAATGGCAGAAGGTGATGGACACCAATCTGACCAGCGCCTTCGTGGTGGGACGGGAAGCAGCCAAGCGCATGATCACGCGCAAGAGCGGCAAGATCATCAACATCGGCTCGCTGACCAGCGAACTGGCCCGTGCAACGGTTGCCCCCTACACGGTGGCCAAGGGCGGCATCAAGATGCTGACCCGCGCCATGACGGCGGAATGGGCCGAGCACGGCATTCAGGTCAATGCCATCGGCCCGGGCTACATGCTCACCGACATGAACGAGGCCCTGATCAACAACCCGCAATTCGATGGCTGGGTCAAGGGCCGCACGCCTGCACGCCGCTGGGGCAAGCCCGAAGAACTGGCTGGCACCGCCGTCTATCTGGCCTCTGCCGCGTCCAACTACGTCAGCGGTCAGATCATCTATGTCGATGGCGGCATGATTTCGGTCCTCTGAACCAGGAAAGCACCCACCATGCGCGCTATCGTCGCTCATCAGCCCCATGACCTTCGCATCGAGGAGCGGCCTGCGGCAGCAAGGCCCGGCCCCGGCGAGGTTCGTGTCCAGATCACCCGGGGCGGCATCTGCGGCTCCGATCTGCACTATTATCACCATGCCGGGTTCGGAACGGTCCGGCTGAAGGAACCGATGATCCTCGGCCACGAGGTTGCCGGGCGCATCGTGGAGACAGGCAGCGGGATTACCTGCGTGGCGGCAGGTGATCAGGTGGCGGTCAATCCGAGCATGCCTTGCGGGCATTGCCACTTCTGCCTCAGGGACCAGCGCAACCAGTGCCTCGACATGCGCTTCTTCGGCAGTGCCATGCGCTTTCCGCATATGCAGGGGCTTTTCCGGGACGAAGTAACCCTGCCGGTGGAGCAGGTCTTCAAGGTTCCCGCCACCCTTGACCCCGGCCTTGCCGCCTGTGCCGAGCCCTTTGCGGTCTGTCTTCATGCGGTCGCGGGCGCCGGATCGCTCCTTGGCAAGTCCGTGCTCGTCTCCGGCTGCGGCCCGATCGGCAATCTGGTGATTGCTGCCGCACGCCACGCCGGAGCGGCGGAAATCACCGCCTCGGACCTGGCCGATGCTCCGCTTGCAATCGCGGCAAGCCTTGGCGCAAGCCGGACCCTGAACCTTGCCGCAGCACCCGATGCCCTCGCCCCCTTTGCGGAACGCAAGGGCATGTTCGATGTGGTGTTCGAATGCTCCGGCAGCGCCAAGGCACTTGCCGCGGCGCTGGATGTTGTCCGTCCGGGCGGCACACTGATCGCCGTTGGCCTTGGCGGTGACATCCCGCTGCCGCTCAACCTCGTTGTGGCCAAGGAAGTCATCCTCAAGGGCAGCTTCCGGTTCGATGCAGAATTCGGCTGGGCTGTACAGCTCATCTCCAGCGGTGCAGTCGATCTGTCGCCGCTGATCTCCGCAACCCTTCCCGCCGAAGAGGCAGATGCCGCCTTCCGGCTGGCCTCCGACCGCAGCCAGTCCATGAAGGTGCAACTGGCTTTCAGCAGCTGACCAGCCCCTTCCGCATCCCCCTTCAAGAATGGACCGTTCCATGAAGATCGTATTCCACGGCCAGAATGCCTGCAGTTTCGTCCCGGGCTTTGCCGGTCTCCTGTCTGAGACGCATGACATCATACAGCTGCCCGATTCGCTGGTGGCAGAAGCAGACCGGCAGGCCTATGCGGCTGCCGACGTGATCATCGGGGTGCAGCTGACGGCGGACATGCCGGTGCCGTCCACGCTGAAGCTCTATCAGCTGCCAGGCGCAGGCTATGACGGCATCGACCTCGCTCAGGTTCCGGAAGGCGCGGCCCTGTGCAATTGCTTCGGTCATGATGCGGCCATCGCGGAATATGTGATGGCGGCCCTGCTTCTGCGTCATGTTCCGCTTGCCGATGCCGACCAGCGCCTGCGCAAGGGCGACTGGGCCTACCGCTCCGGCGGCGTGGACGCGCTGCGCACAGAGCTTGGGGACCAGACCATTGGCCTGATCGGCTTCGGCCATATCGGCAAGACGGTTGCCGCGCGCGCCCGGGCCTTCGGCATGAAGGTCATCGTGACCAACCGCTCCACACCGCAGGAAACCGACCTGTTCGACCGCCACTATCCCCTGTCAGCATTGGCTGACCTTGCAGGCGCGGCGGATGTGATCGTCAACACCCTGCCCTTCACCCCTCAGACGGCAGGCCTCGTTGACGCAGCCGTCATCGGCGCAATGAAGCCGGAAGGGGTCATCGTCAATGTCGGGCGCGGCCCGGTCATCGACGAAAAGGCCCTCTATGACGCCCTTTCGGAAAAGCGGATCGGCGGTGCCATCATCGACACATGGTATGTCTATCCGGACGGCAGCAACCCCAATCCGCACCCCTCGGTCTATCCGTTCCATGAGCTGGATAACGTGGTGATGACGCCGCACATGTCCGGCTGGACCCATGGCACGGTCAACCGCCGCCGCGTGGCGATGGCAGAGAACATCAACCGGCTGGCCGCCGGCAAGCCGCTGGCCAACACAATCCGCAGGGGTTAAGGCAACTGGCAGTTATCCCGCCTGGCCATGATGCCAAGCGGGATAGCAAAGCTCTGATTTTCTTGTTTTATCCATCTTTTCAGGAGAAGCGGTTTCCACTTTTCCTGGGAGGCGTTAAACCGCCAGAGACGGGAGCCCAATGCGCTCCGGCAAATACCCATCCAAGAACACGTCAAAGGGAGGAAGCATCATGAAGCGTTTTCTGAAGACGGCCTCGGTGGCCGCAGTGGCCGCCTTCGCGCTGGCAACGACGGCACTGGCGCAGGAATATTCGTTCCGGTTCCAATCCTCGGACCCGGCCGGCAACCCGAACTTCGAATATCAGAAGGGCTGGACCGATCTCGTCGCCGAAAAGTCAGGCGGCCAGGTCAAGATCGAGCTGATGCCCGTGGGCTCCGTGGTCGAGTACAACGAGACTCTGGATGCGGTCGCAGCCGGCATTCTCGACGGCCAGATCTGCGATTCGTCCTACTGGGCCGGCAAGGACCCGGCTTTCGGCCTCATCGCCAACCCGGTCGGAGCCTGGTCTGATCCGGCACAGATGATCGACTTTGTCGAGAACGGCGGCGGCAAGGAAATCATGCAGGAGCTGCTGGGCTCCTACGGCCTGCATTTCATCGGCGTCTCCACCCCCGGCCTCGAAGCCTTCGTCTCGCGCGTGCCGCTCGACAGCGTGGATGACCTGAAGGGCGTCAAGGTGCGCTCGCCCGAAGGCCCGATCGCCAACGTCTTCGCCGCAGCAGGCGCCGCCCCGGTGAACCTGCCATCGTCGGAAGTTTTCACCGCCATCGACAAGGGCGTGGTGGACGCTGCCGACTATTCCGTGTTCTCGGTCAACCAGGCCCAGGGCCTCAACAAGGTCGCCCTGCATCCTGTCTATCCGGGCTTCCATTCCCTGCCGCTGGTGGAAGTGTCCATGAACAAGGCCAAGTGGGATGCTCTGCCGGACGACATCAAGGCCCTGCTGGAGACGACCGTGAAGGAGTTCCAGCAGACCCAGATCAACGGCTTGAAGGCAGCCGATCTGAAGGCGCTTGAAGAAGCCAGGGCAGATGGTTCCATCACCATCCACAACTGGCCGGACGAGGAACGCGCCAAGTTCCGCAAGATCGCCATGGCCGAGTGGGAGCGCATCGCCAAGGGCTCGCCGATGGCCCAGAAGGTCTATGACACGCTGACCAGCTACCTGACCCAGAAGGGCCTGCTCTGAACACGGCAGCCTGAAACGGACTGAGGCAGGGCATCACATATCCTGCCTCAGCCCGCGCAAAGGCAGCTGCCATACAAGAGACCACGAAGCGGCACAGGATTGTGCCGCTTTTGTCCGTCAGGCCCGTCCCGCTGGATAAAGACATGACACACGGCACCCCCCATACAGATGCGCAGGCCCCCGGCCTTCCGCCCGAGCCGGAACAGGGCGCTGCCCCTGAAGCCGGGCTCCTGGGCCGCCTGATCAACGCGTCAGGCTTCCTCTTTGCGGCAGGCATCGTTCTGGCTGCAGCCATTCTGCTGCTCGAAGTGTTCCTGCGCTATCTCTTCAACAGCCCCACCATCTGGGCGCATGAGGCAACGGTCTTCCTGTGCGGCCTCGCCTTCGTGTTCGGCGGGCTCTATTGCACCAGCCGCAACACCCATATCCGGGTGGTGCTGCTCTACGACATCCTGCCGCCGCGCCTGCGCAAGGCAGCCGATGTGCTCATCTCCCTCGCCTGCGCCATCGCCAGCGGCTTCTTTGCCTACGCCTCCTGGCACATGGTCCAGCGCGCGGTTCTGGCGCCTTCCGGCGGGATCCGGCTGGAGACCACCGGCAGCGCCTGGAGCCCGCCAACCCCGGCCTTGATCAAGGTCTTCATCCTGGTGGTGATGATTGCGCTGGTTCTCCAGTTTCTGGTGCTCGCCTTCAACCACGCCCGCCGCAGCCTGAAGGACTGAGCCATGACCGATCTTCTGGATTTCAGCTTCAACCTGCAGGCGCTCGGCATCGGCTGGGGCACGGCGGTCATGTTCATCATGATGGTCGTGCTGCTGCTCACGGGCATGCCGCTCGCCTTTGTCACACTGCTCGTGGCGCTTGTTTTCGCGCTTGGCTGGTTCGGCCCGATGTCGATCCCGCTCATTACCAGCCGCGTCTATTCCTTCGTGATGAACTTCGTGTTCGTCTCGGTGCCCATGTTCGTGCTCATGGCCGCTATCCTCGACCGCTCCGGCATTGCCCGGGATCTGTTCGATGCGATGAAGCTGTTCGCCGGGCGGATGCGCGGCGGCGTTGCAGTGCAGACCGTCTTCGTTTCCGTCATTCTAGCGGCCATGAGCGGCATCATCGGCGGTGAAATCGTGCTGCTGGGCATGATCGCCCTGCCCCAGATGCTGCGGCAGGGCTATGACCGCAATCTGGCCATCGGCGTGGTCTGTGCGGGCGGCTCGCTGGGCACCATGATCCCGCCGTCCATCGTGCTGATCATCTACGGCCTGACTGCTAATGTCTCCATCGGCGAATTGTTCACCGCAGCCTTCCTGCCGGGCTTCATGCTGGCCATGTTCTATGTGGCCTACATCCTGGCACGGGCCTGGCTGACGCCGCATGTGGTGCCACAGGTGGATCCGGAGCCGATCCCGCGTGAGGAAAAGCTGCGCCTGCTGAAAGGGCTGGCACTGCCGGTTCTGGTGGTCGCCATTGTTCTTGGCTCGATCTATGGCGGCGTCGCCTCGGTGACGGAAGCCTCGGCCATTGGCGTCGGCGGCGTGATCCTGTCCACGATCCTGCGCGGCGAATTTTCGCTGAAGCTGCTGCGCGATGCGGCGATGCAGACGCTCTCCACGGTCGGCATGATCGTCTGGATCGGAATTGGCGCCACGGCCATTGTCGGCGTCTACAACCTGATGGGCGGGGTAAACTTCGTCTCGGGCATGATCACCGGCATCTCGGACAATCCAACCGTCATCGTGCTGGTGATGATGGCCATCCTGTTCGTGCTCGGCGCCTTCCTCGACTGGGTCGGCATTGCCCTGCTGACGATGCCGATCTTCGTGCCGATCATCAAGTCGCTCGGTCTTGATCCGGTGTGGTTCGGCGTCCTGTTCTGCATGAACATGCAGATCTCGTTCCTGTCACCGCCCTTTGGTCCCGCAGCCTTCTATCTGAAGTCCGTGGCCCCCCCTGGCATCACGCTGGGCGTCATCTTCCGCGCGCTGCTGCCTTTCATCGCCCTGCAGATGCTGGCTGTCGGTCTGCTGATCGCCTTCCCGGGCATTACAGGACGCTGAGAAACACCCGATGCTGCGGCAGGCACACCCCTGCCGCAGACATGAGAACGCCGCCTGCTGCCGGAAGGCAAAGGCGGCGTTTTTTATATCAAAACCCTGAAATCAGCTGCCGCCGGCCAGAACCCGTTCCAGCTGGGGCCGAAGCACCTGCTCGTAGCTTTCAGGCGAGAGCGGACCGATGAACTTGTAGCGGATCACGCCCTTGCCATCGACCACATAGGTCTCAGGCACCCCATAGACGCCCCACTCGATCGCCGCGCGCCCGCCAGCGTCCGCACCCACCTTGTCATACGGATTGCCGAGCGTGCCGAGGAAGCGACGGGCGTTCTCGGGCTGGTCCTTGTAGTTGATCCCGTACATGCGGAACCGGCCATCCTTCGCCATTTCCTCCAGCACCGGATGCTCCTGACGGCAGGGCACGCACCAGGAGGCAAAGACGTTGACCACCGACACGCCGCCCTCAAGATCGGCTGCCGTGATGCCGGGCACAGGCGCACCATTGTCCGTCAGCCCTTCCACCGCAGGAAGCTCCATGCGGGGCGCGGGCTTGTTCAGCAGCGCAGAAGGCAGTTCGGACGGATCACGCCCGAAGAACATCTGGAACATGAACAGCACCGCCAGCGCGGCGAAGATCACCAGCGGCAGCAGTGCGAAAACAGGAATGCGGCGGCGTGAGCCCGCATCCGGCTTGGCGGCGGAAGACTGATCCGGCGCGCTCATTGGCCTTGCGTCCCGGCTGCCGTGCGGCGGCGCACACCTTGCGCCTCAAGCGCCCTGAGTTCCGCATTGAGCCGCCGCCGGTCCAGCCACACCCAGCCGGTCAGGCCGGCAACGACGCCAAGGCAGATCACAAAGGAGGCGATGATGAAGCCCGCGTGGGGGCCAAGGTCAAAAGCTGCCATTGTCATGTCACTCCGCTGCGACCGGCGTTGCCGCGCTGGCACCTGCCGGGCGCACAGCGGCAGCCCGCATGCGCAGCGCCCTCACCCGCCGCCGCAGGATTTCGTTGATCATCGCATGGGCATGCAGCACCAGGAACAGCAGCGTGAAGGCTGCCGCCATCACCATCAGGGGCCACAGCAGATCCGGGTGGATCGTCGGCCCGTCCATGCGGATGACGCTGGCCGGCTGGTGCAGCGTATTCCACCAGTCGACGGAGAATTTGATGATGGGCAGGTTGATCACCCCGGCGAGCGTCAGCACGGCCGCTGCCTTGCCCGCCCGGATCGGGTCATCCATCGTCCGCCACAGGGCCATGAGGCCCAGATACATGATGAAGAGCACCAGAACCGAGGTCAGGCGCGCATCCCACACCCAATAGGTGCCCCACATGGGCTTGCCCCAGAGCGAGCCGGTGATCAGCGCCATGAAGGTGAAGGCAGCCCCCAGCGGCGCTGCCGCCTTGGCCGAGACATCGGCCAGCGGATGCTTCCACACCAGCGTGCCGAGGGCGGACAGGGCCATGACCGAATAGCACATCATCGACAGCCAGGCGGCGGGTACGTGAATATACATGATCCGTACCGTGTCGCCCTGCTGGTAATCCTCCGGCGCCACGAAGAAGGTCATGTAGAGCCCGATGGCAAACAGCAGTACACACAGGCCCGTTGCCCAGGGCAGGATGGCCCGGGCAAGGCTCATGAAACGGGTCGGGTTCGCCAGATCAACAAGTGCCATGGAATGGTTCTAATCCCTCTCACCCGCCGCTGCAATGCAAGGCCGCAGGTCCGCTCTCTATGCCTCAAGGGTTTTCGCATTGCCTTGCGCTGGGTCAAGCCCCCATGTGACCGCAATCACGAAAGCGTCATGCCCTGACGGGTTCAATCCGCCGCAAACCGGAGGGCAGCCGCCGCCGCCACGGGCCCGAGGACAGCCGAAAACAGCGTCAGCGCGCAGAGAATGAGGAAGGGTGTCATGAAGGGCACCGGGTCATTCACCGCAGCATCTGCCGCGCTCACACCAAAGATCAGCACCGGGATCGTCAGCGGCACCACCAGTACCGCGAGCAGCAGACCGCCCCGGCGCAACGACACGGTCAGCGCCGCGCCGATTGCACCGATCAGCGTCAGAGCGGGAGTGCCCACCAGCAAGGTCAGCGTCACCGCCCCCATGGCCACCGGCCCGAGATTGAGGAAAACGGCCAGCACGGGCGCTGCCAGCACCAGCGGCAGGCCGGTCGCCACCCAATGGGCAAGGCACTTGCCCAGCACCACCAGTTCCAGCGGCTGGCCGGCCATCAGCATCAGATCCAGCGAACCGTCATCCCGGTCAGCCTGAAACAGCCGGTCGAGCCCCAGCAGCGCCGACAGCAGCGCGCCGATCCAGAGGATCGCCGGGCCGATACGGGACAGAAGATTGAGATCCGGCCCGACGCCAAAGGGAATGACCGTGACCACGGCCAGAAAGAACAGCACGCCGATCAGCGCCCCCCCGCCAACCCGGACGGCAAGACGGAATTCACGGGCAACGAGGGCAAGGAACCAGCCGTTCATGCCTCATCTCCCTCATCTTCAACCTCGTCTCCCTGCTCGGGAGCAGCCAGATGCAGCGCATCGGCGGGATGAAGCGCAAGTTCTGAGTGGGTGGCAGTGACGATCTGCCCGCCTGCAGCCAGATGCGCGTTCATGAAACCGAGAAGCTGCGCTTCGGAGGCCTTGTCGAGGGCCGATGTCGGCTCATCCATCAGCCAGATGGGGCGCGGCGTCACGAACAGGCGCGCCAGCGCCAGCCGCCGGGTTTGCCCAGCCGACAGATAGGCCGCAGGCAGGTTCGCCGTATGCGCGATGCCCAGCCGGTCGAGAATATCCAGCGGCTGCAACACCTCGCCTGCAAAACCCTCCGGCCGGGCCGGGACCATGAAGCTGCGCCAGAACTCAAGGTTTTCCAGCACACTCAGGGCACGCTTCACCGCGCTTTCATGGCCGAAATAGTGGGCGTGTTCGGCAAGGCTCCGGTCCGGCTGACCGCCCTCCAGTGCCAGCTTGCCCTCACTCACCGGCACAAGCCCCGCCAATGTGCGCAACAGTGTCGACTTGCCGACCCCATTGGCGCCGGTGATGACCAGCGCCCGGCCCGCCTCGAGCTGAAAGCTCAATCCGGCGAACACCCGGCGCCCGCCCCGGTCCACGGCAAGTTTGTCGGCAATCAGTTTCAGGGGACAGCTCCGCGCTTCATTCCGGTCCTTGTTAGGATGCCCCCCGGACGATGGCAAGCAGCTAGAACTGCGTAGAGAGAGGGCAGAGCTGTGCCTCACAACAGAACGGCCGCCCGTCCGGGTCAGATCCGATAGGATCCTCGCAGGACGGGCGGCCGCTGAAAGTCAGGCCATCAGAGGCTCAGATGGCTCTGGCGGCTCAGAAGTGAACCGAGCGTGCCGTTGCCAGCTTTTCGACCGGCGGGGAGAACTTGGTCAGATCGATCCCTTCCACGGCCTGCTTGTACTCGTCCACGTTGGGCGTGCGGCCCAGAACGGCGGCGAGCACCACCACAGGGGTGGAGGCGAGCAGGGACTCACCCTTCTTCTCGGTGCTGTCTTCCACCACACGGCCCTGGAACAGGCGGGTGGAGGTGGCCAGAACCGTGTCGCCCTTCTCGGCCTTTTCCTGGTTGCCCATGCAGAGGTTGCAGCCCGGGCGCTCCAGATACAGGATGTTTTCGTACTGGGTACGGGCCTTGCTCTTCGGCGCGCTGTCGTCGAACTCGAAACCGGAGTACTTCTGCAGCACTTCCCAATCGCCTTCGGCCTTCAGCTCGTCGATGATGTTGTAGGTCGGGGCTGCCACCACCAGCGGAGCCTTGAACTCGACGGTGCCATGCACCTTTTCGAGGTTCTTCAGCATCTGCGCGACGATCTTGATGTCGCCCTTATGCACCATGCACGAGCCCACGAAGCCGAGATCGACCTTCTTCTCGCCGCCGTAATAGGACACGGGGCGGATGGCATCGTGGGTGTAGCGCTTGGACACATCCGGGTTGTTGACATCCGGGTCGGCGATCATCGGCTCATCGATCTGGTCGAGATCGACGACGACTTCGGCAAAGTACTTGGCGTTCTCGTCCGGAGCCAGCGCCGGCTTTTCGCCGGAGCGGATTTCGGCGATGCGCTTGTCTGCCTTGGCGATCAGGCCCTTCAGAACCTGGGCGTCATTGTCCATGCCCTTGTCGATCATCACCTGGATGCGCGACTTGGCCAGTTCCAGCGAGCCGATCAGCGTCTCATCATCGGAGATGCAGATGGAGGCCTTGGCCTTCATTTCTGCGGTCCAGTCGGTGAAGGTGAAGGCCTGGTCGGCCAGCAGCGTGCCGATATGCACTTCGATGACGCGGCCCTGGAAGACGTTGTCGCCGAACTGGCTCAGCATCTGGGCCTGGGTGGCGTGCACCACATCGCGGAAATCGACGTGATCCTTCATGGAGCCCTTGAAGGTCACCTTCACGGAATCGGGGATCGGCATGGTGGCTTCGCCGGTGGCAAGAGCCAGTGCCACAGTGCCCGAGTCAGCACCGAAGGCGACGCCCTTGGACATGCGGGTGTGGCTGTCGCCGCCGATGATGATGTCCCAGTCATCCACGGTGATGTCGTTCAGCACCTTGTGGATCACGTCCGTCATGGAGTGATAGACGCCCTTCGGGTCACGGCCGGTGATCAGACCGAACTTGTGCATGAAGCTCATCAGTTTCGGGATGTTGGCCTGTGCCTTCAGATCCCAGACCGAAGCTGTGTGGCAGCCGGACTGATAGGCGCCATCCACCAGCGGCGAAATGACGGTGGCCGCCATCGCTTCCAGCTCCTGCGCGGTCATCAGGCCGGTGGTGTCCTGCGAGCCGACGATGTTGACGCGCACGCGCACGTCGGAACCGGCGTGCAGCACCTTGCCCGGCGCAACGCCAACCGCATTGCGGTTGAAGATCTTCTCGACCGCCGTCAGGCCCTGGCCCGGATGAGAGACTTCCTTGGCCGGAGAGAACACCAGCGGTGCTTCGACGCCCAGCGTTTCGGCCGCAAAGGTCTGCAGCTTCTTGCCGAAAACGATGGCATAGGAGCCACCGGCGCGCATGGATTCCATCTTCTGCGGACGGAAGGATGCAGACAGATCGGCCAGCTCTTCCTTGCCGTCTTCGCTGTAGAGCTTCTTGGACTTGCTGTTGATCTTCAGCACGGTACCGGTGTCGACGGAGTACTTCTGCACCAGCACCGGGTTGCCGGCGTTGTCGATGACCGGCTTGCCCTCGTCATCCAGCTTCTTGACCCAGTTCTTCAGGTCGACGCCGATGCCGCCCGTCACGTCGACGGTGGTCAGGAAGATCGGCGAGATGCCGTTGGTACCGGCCACGATCGGGGCAATGTTGACGAAGGGAACATAGGGGCTCGCCTGCTTGCCGGTCCACAGCGCCACGTTGTTGACGCCCGACATGCGCGAGGAGCCGACGCCCATCGTGCCCTTTTCGGCGATCATCATGACGCGCTTGTCCGGGTGCTGCGCCTGCAGGGCGCGGATCTCGGCCTGGGCGGCTTCGGAGATCATGCACTTGCCGTGCAGTTCGCGGTCCGAGCGCGAATGCGCCTGGTTGCCCGGCGACAGCAGGTCGGTGGAGATATCGCCTTCTGCGGCGATGAAGGTGACGACCTTGATCTCTTCCTCAACCTCGGGAAGCTTGGTGAAGAACTCGGCCTTGACGTAGCTCTCCAGAATGTCCTTGGCGACCGGATTGCCGGCCTCGAAGGCGGCCTTCAGACGGTCGGTGTCGGCGGCATAGAGGAAGACCTGGGTCTTCAGCACTTCGGCAGCGTCACGGGCGATGGAGGCATCCTCGCCCAGCGCCAGATCCAGAAGCACGGCGATGGACGGGCCACCCTTCATGTGGGACAGCAGCTCGAAGGCGAAGGCGCGGGAGATTTCCGGCACCACCTCGGTTCCCAGAATGATCTCCTTCAGGAAACGGGACTTTTCGCCAGCAGCGCTCGTCGTGCCGGGAATGGTGTTGTAGATGAAGAACTGCAGCGAATCGGCGCGATGCGCACTGCCCGTATCCTTGATATTGGCAATCACCTCGGCGAGGAGCGCGGCATCCTCGATCGGCTTGGGGTGAAGGCCCTGACCCTTGCGGGCTTCGATCTCGGCGAGATAGTCGGTGTAAAGGCTCATGGTGATCCCGGAATCCCTTGTTGGTCAGTGCCAACCTCCGGATCGCGGTCACTTCTGGCGGGCCGGGGCAAGCGGGCTGAGTGTTATTTTTCAGCGCGGTATACAATAGTATGCAATGTCATTCAAGCGCTTTCCATTACCCTTAAACTGAATGCGGGTCTTTGTCCTTGACCCCTGTTGCCCTTTGAAAAATAAACCCAATATCTGATGCCGAAGCCTTTTACTGCGAGGCGTCCCGAAGGCCGGCCCAAAAGGTTGAAACAACGCCTGCGGACCGGTTCCAGTTGCAGATGCTTCGTGCATGACTCGCCGCAAAAGCCAAAACCGGCTATAGGGGCAGCATGCAGCAGCCTCTTGCCCTGCCCGACTGCGGGCAGCGGCGGGTTCTGCGCGGCACCAAAGGCGAGGCCCGGCAAGAGGCCAGTCAGATCCGGCAATGGCCGGAACCAGAGATCTTTAATCCTCCGGGCAGGCACCATCCCGCCGCCGCGCCCGGTCTTGAGAGGAGAGTGCTCGACGTGACCCAATCCCTCGACAGCTTCAAGTCCAGGAAAACCCTTGAAGTCAACGGCCAGACCTACACCTATTTCTCCATTCCGGACGCCGAGAAGAACGGCCTTGAGGGCGTCTCCCGCCTGCCGAATTCGCTGAAGGTGGTGCTGGAAAATCTGCTGCGCTTTGAAGACAACCGCACGGTGACCGCTGACGATATCCGCGCGGTGGCCAAGTGGCTCGTCACCCGCACCTCCGAACATGAAATCTCCTACCGCCCGGCCCGCGTGCTGATGCAGGACTTCACCGGCGTTCCGGCCGTGGTCGATCTTGCCGCCATGCGCGATGCAGCGGTGAAGCTCGGCGGCGATCCGAAGAAGATCAACCCGCTGGTGCCGGTGGATCTGGTCATCGACCACTCGGTTATGATCGATTATTTCGGCACGAAGGATGCCTTTGCCCGGAACGTGGAGCTGGAATACCAGCGCAACGGTGAGCGCTATGAATTCCTGCGCTGGGGCCAGTCCGCCTTCGACAATTTCCGCGCCGTGCCGCCCGGCACCGGCATCTGCCATCAGGTCAACCTCGAATATCTGGCCCAGACAGTCTGGATCAAGGAAGAGAACGGCGAAACCATCGCCTATCCGGACACGCTGGTGGGCACCGATTCCCACACCACCATGGTCAATGGCCTTGCGGTCCTCGGCTGGGGTGTCGGCGGCATCGAGGCAGAGGCCGCCATGCTGGGCCAGCCGATTTCCATGCTGATCCCGGAAGTCATCGGCTTCAAGCTGACCGGCAAGCTCAACGAAGGCATCACCGCGACAGACCTTGTGCTGCGCGTCACCGAAATGCTGCGCAAGAAGGGCGTGGTCGGCAAGTTCGTGGAATTCTACGGCCCCGGCCTCGACAACCTCAGCCTTGAGGATGCCGCCACCATCGCCAACATGGCGCCGGAATATGGCGCGACCTGCGGCTTCTTCCCCGTCGACCGCGAAACCCTTGCCTATCTGAAGGCCACCGGCCGCGATCCGCAGCGTGTTGCCCTTGTCGAGGCCTATTCGAAGGCACAGGGGATGTTCCGCGATGCGTCTTCGCCCGATCCTGTCTTCACCGATACGCTGGAGCTCGACATCTCCACCGTCGTGCCTGCCCTCTCCGGCCCCAAGCGCCCGCAGGACCGCATCAACCTCGATGCCGTCGCCGCAGGCTTTGCCAAGACCATGGCAGACGAGTTCAAGAAAGCGGATGAGCTGTCGAAGCGTGTGCCGGTCGAAGGCCGCAGCCATGACCTCGGCCATGGCGATGTGGTCATCGCCGCCATCACCTCCTGCACCAACACCTCAAACCCGAGCGTGCTGATCGGCGCCGGCCTTGTCGCCCGCAATGCCCGCAGGAAGGGCCTGAAGGTCAAGCCCTGGGTGAAGACCTCGCTGGCACCCGGCTCGCAGGTGGTGACGGATTACCTCCTCAAGGCCGGGCTCCAGGACGATCTCGACGCCCTCGGCTTCAATCTCGCCGGTTATGGCTGCACCACCTGCATCGGCAACTCCGGGCCGCTGGCGCCGGAACTGTCGAAGGCAATTTCGGACAATGACCTCGTCGTCAGCGCTGTCCTGTCGGGCAACCGCAACTTCGAGGGCCGTGTGAACCCGGATGTGCGCGCCAACTATCTGGCCTCGCCGCCGCTGGTCGTGGCCTATGCCATCGCGGGCAACATGAACGTCAATGTTGCCACGGACCCGCTGGGCGAGGACCAGGACGGCAAGCCGGTCTACCTCAAGGATATCTGGCCCTCGACGGAAGAGATCACCCAGATCATCCGCGCCTCGATCGACGATGACATGTTCCGCAAGCGCTATTCGGACGTGTTCAAGGGCGACGAGCACTGGCAGGCGATCAAGGTGGAAGGCGGCATGACCTACAAGTGGCCGGTCTCCTCCACCTACGTGGCCAATCCGCCCTATTTCGAGGGCATGACCATGGAGCCCAAGCCACTGACGGACATCGAGGGCGCCGCCGTGATGGGCCTGTTCCTCGATTCCATCACCACCGACCACATTTCCCCGGCCGGTAACATCAAGGCCAGCAGCCCGGCAGGCACCTACCTGTCGGAGCATCAGGTTGCCGTTACCGACTTCAACTCCTACGGTGCGCGGCGCGGCAATCACCATGTGATGATGCGCGGCACCTTCGCCAACATCCGCATCAAGAACCAGATGGTTCCTGGCGTGGAAGGCGGCGTCACCATGAAGGACGGCCAGCAGAAGTGGATCTATGACGCCTGCATGGAGTATCAGGAAGCCGGCATCCCGCTGGTGATCTTCGCGGGCAAGGAATATGGCACCGGCTCGTCGCGTGACTGGGCCGCCAAGGGCACCACGCTGCTCGGCGTCCGCGCCGTCATCGCCCAGTCCTTCGAGCGCATCCACCGCTCCAACCTTGTCGGCATGGGCGTCATTCCGCTGACCTTCAAGGAAGGCGAGAGCTGGCAGTCCCATGGCATCACCGGCAAGGAGCGGGTGACGATCAAGGGCATCGCAGACATCACTCCGCGCCAGATGATGAACGTGGAAGTGACCTACGAGGACGGCACGGTGAAGAACATCGAATGCCTGTGCCGGGTCGATACGCTGGACGAGCTGGAATACATCAAGGCCGGCGGCATCCTGCACTACGTCCTGCGCAACCTCGTGCGCAGCTGACCATCCTTTAAGCGCAAAACGGAAAGGGCCGCTCCACATGGGGCGGCCCTTATCTTTGCGCAGCCCCTCCATCGTCATACCGGACGCAGCGAAGCGGAGATCCGGTACCGGTGAGCCGAGGCCTACCGGTTCGAACGCAAACTTGGATGCGAACACCTTATGCGGTGAAAGGCTCAACCCGCCAGCCAAGCCAACTCGCACCCCGGCTCACCGGTCCCGGCTCGCGCTTCGCTTGGCCGGGATGACGATGGAGAAGAAATGGAACCACTACCCCCTACCCCGCCATCTCCTCCAGCCGCAGCTTGTGCCGGGTTCGGGCGAGGTTGAGGGTCTGGTAGAGCTGCGAGGGAGAAATGGGTTTGGGCAGCACGTCGTCAAACCCGGCCTGCCGCAGCTTGCGGTCGCCCACTGATTCCAGCGCGGCCGTCACCGCAATCAGCGGCAGACGAGCGCCATCCGGCCCGAGGCGCAGGGCGGCAGCGGTTTCCATGCCGTCCATGCCCGGCATATGCAGATCAAGCAGCACCCCGTCATAAGCCGTTGCCGCTGCCATGTTCACGGCCTGCTGGCCGGTCCCGGCTGCGTCACTGGTCATGGCAAAGGACTCCAGCAAGGCGGCAAGCAGACGCCGGTTGGTTTCGTTGTCATCGACGATCAGCACATGCGGCCCCGGCTGGGCGGAACCAGACCCGGAGGCGCCCCCGCCGCCCGGCAGCGGCAAATGCACTGAAAAACGGCAGCCGCCGCCCGGTGCGTCATCCAGATCCAGCCGCCCGCCAGCTGCCTTCACCACCTCCGCCGCCCCCCAAAGGCCAAGGCCCGAGCTGCTGCCATCTCCGGCGCGGCCTGCGGTTCCGCGTGTAAAAGGGCGGAACAGGCGGCGGCGCTCCATCACACCAATCCCTGGCCCCGTGTCGGTGATCTCCAGCAAAAGAGTACCCGCCTCCTCGCGCAGCACCGCCCGCACCTGCCCGCGCGGGGTGTAGCGGATGGCATTGTCGAGGAGCACGGTAGCCGCACGGCGCAGAGCCATCTGCAGCTCCGGCGGACAGAAAAGCGGCGCCTCCGGCACGCTGACGGCAAGAGGCAGACCTTTGGCCTTGGCAAGCGGCTCGAACAGACCGGCAATTTCCAGCACCATCCGCCCGGCATCTGCACCTTCCTGCGCGGCCCGCGCAGGCTGCGGCAGAGGCGCCAGACCAGCCGCTGCACGGCCCTCGTTCAGCACCCCGGAGGTCATCTCCGCAAGACCGTCGATGGCGGCAATCAGCGTTGCAAGGCGCACCTGCTGCAGAGGGCTCAGCGGCTCCATGCCGATCAGCTCCGCCGTCAGCCGCATGGCATTGAGCGGCGTGCGCAGATCATGGGCCATGAGGGCAAGCCGCTGGCTTTCGGGACTGCCCTTCTCCTTACCCGTCATGCTGTTCCCCTGCCACCAGCGTCATAAGGGCTTCCGGTTGACCGGCAAGCCGCGCCTCTTCTACAGTTGCACCCGTGATGCGGCTGCGCCGCATGCCTGAATCGCGCGGCTTCATCCCATTGTGTCACGGTGCCCTGGGCTGGTCCATGCGCCGTACACCTGCCGTCCCGCCTTGTCCGCAGCGCTCTGCTGTGCCCGCTCTGATATCCATCCCGGATGCATTCTGGAACCCGCAATGTTTGAGCAGATCCTGACCATCGTTGTTCCCGTTTTCGTGCTTGTCGGGCTCGGCTATCTGGCAGCGCGCACGGGCCTTCTCTCCCAGTCCGTGGGCGAAGGGCTCGGCCAGTTCGTCTTTGTGGTGGCGATCCCCTCGCTCATCTTCAAGACACTGGCAACGGTCTCGATGGATCACGGCTTTCCCTGGGCGCTCTGGGCGGCCTATTTCAGCGGCGTTGCCCTCACCTGGGCCACCGCCACGCTGATCGTGCGCAAGATTTTTGCCCGTGATTCGCGGGCAGGGGTAATTGCGGGCGTATCCGCCGCCTTTGCCAACACCGTGATGGTCGGCATTCCGCTTGTGTCTTCCGTTCTGGGTCCGGACGGCCTGCTGCCGCTGGTATTGCTGATTTCCGTGCATCTGCCGGTGATGACCATCGTCATCGCGGTCTTGATGGAGCGGGCGGCCGCAGCCGATGGCGCCGGCGGATCCCAGTCACTCCCCGTTCTTCTCAAGAAGATCCTCGCCAGCCTGATCACCAATCCGATTGTTGTGGCGATCCTTGCCTCGCTGGTGTGGCGGGTGTTCTCCCTGCCGCTCACGGGCATTCCGGCGGATGTGATCAACCGGCTCTCCTCCACCGCCCTGCCCGTCGCCCTGTTCTCGCTGGGCATGAGCATGGTGCTCTATGGCATCCGCGGCAATCTGGGCGCAGGCATCATCCTCAGCGTGCTGAAGGTTCTGGTGATGCCCGCCATCGTGCTGGTGCTCTGCGCCTATGTCTTTGCCCTGCCGCCAGTCTGGACTGCGGCCATGACGCTGACAGCCGCCTGCCCGACTGGCGTCAATGTCTACATCTTCGCCAACCGCTATGGCACGGGACACGCCATGTCAGCCAATTCCATCACCCTCACCACCGCCGCAGCCGTCGTCACTTGCGGTGCATGGGTGCTGGCGCTGGACATGCTGGGACTGATCTGAATTCAGATCCCGATCCGGCGGCGCACGTCCTCCACCGTCCATCCGGCAGCACGCAATTCCCTCAGGGCCGTGTGGCCTTCCGACTTGGACAATTTCCGCCCGTCCGCCCCCAGGATCAGCCGGTGGTGATGATAGCGCGGCTCCGGCAGGCCAAGCAGGACCTGCAGCAGGCGGTGCACGGAAGTGGCGAGAAACAGATCCTGCCCCCGCACCACATGCGTCACCCCTTGCAGGGCATCATCCAGCGTGACGGAGAGATGATAGCTCGTCGGCGTGTCCTTGCGGGCAAGGATGACGTCACCCCAGGCAAGCGGATCAGCCGTAACCGTGCGGCCCTGGCCTTCCGCCCCTTCTTCCTGCCAGCACAGCGGCCCTTTCAGCAGGCTCACAGCCTTGCGCATGTCGAGCCGGAGGGCAAAGGGCGCGCCGGATGCCCGGCGGCGTTCAATCTCGCCCGCGCCCAGCAAGGCCGCATCGCCGGGATAGAGCGGCGCCCCGTCCGGATCCTGCGGCCAGGGTTTTCCCTGCGCCTCCGTCTCGGCAACGAAGCCCCGGATCTCGGAGCGGGTGAGATAGGCCTCGTAGACCAGCCCCATGGACTGCAAACGGGCAAGAGCTGCAGCATATTCGCCGAAATGCTCTGACTGGCGGCGAGGCAGCTCTTCATGGGCAAAGCCAATCCAGCGGAGATCCTCCAGCATCGCCGCTTTCAGTGCGGGCGTGCAGCGGGCCGTGTCGATGTCCTCGATCCGCAGCAGCATCCGCCCGCCAGCGGCTTGCGCAAGCTTCTGGTTGAGCAGCGCCGACAGGGCGTGCCCCAGATGCAGATAGCCATTGGGGGAAGGCGCGAAGCGGAAAACGGCGGTCATGACGCGTTATGGCAGGGATGCTGAGCCGGTAAAAGCCGGTCCGGGCAACCAAGCCCGGACCGGCGGAGCAGGCATTAGCGGGCGATTTCCGCCAGCAGGCTTGCAGCGACCGAGAACTTGGACACACTGATCGAGCCTTCCAGGATCTCCGCCACCGAGCGGGTCGTCCGGGCAACTTCAGCCTCGTGCGCAGCCAGCCAGTTGACAAAGCCGCCAGCCCTGAGCGCTGCCGCCGTCAGCTGGCGGTGCGCATCGGAAAGCGTTGCCAGAGCCCGGTCGAGTGCAAGCCCGTCGTAATAATCCGCGACCACCAGATTCCGTGCCCGGATTCCCATCTCGGCAATGCCGAAATGCGCCGCCACCACGAAGAAGGTTGAGGCCGCTGCATCCAGTTCTGCGCCGGTTTCGCCGGCAATGAGCACGATATCCGGAATGGTCGCTTCCACGGGCAGCCAGGTGATACGGCGGGCCAGCGGCTCCGGCACGCCCTTGGCCACGTTCTCTTCCACCGCTGCAGCCAGAAGCGCCGCCTGCGCGGGCGTGACGGCTTTCTCCAGATGCGGCCGCATCGCGTCAATCCCGGCGCGGAAGCGTTCCACCACCGCCTCGATACCGTCCTTGAAGGAAACATGGCGGCGGAACCAGACCACCTGATCGAGGAACAGGTTCTGCACCTCGGCATAAAGATCGAGCTGCACCTTGCCGTCGATCTTCGTGTCAAGCCCGTCGATTTCCTCGTTGAGGTCCGTCAGGCCATAGCTGTTGCGCACGGCGACAAAGCCGCGGGCAATCTCGGCGGCGCTGGCACCGGTCTGATCGGCGATACGGGTGATGAAGGTCGGCCCGCAGCGGTTGACCATGGAGTTGGCCAGCATCGTTGCAATGATTTCCCGCCGCAGCCGGTGGCCCCGGATTTCCTCGGCATAGGCATCCGCCATCTGGTCCGGGAAATAACGGAAGAGTTCGCGCGCCAGATAATCATCGTCCGGCACGTCACTTTCCAGCAGCGCGTCATAGAGCGTGATCTTGGCATAGGCGAGAAGCACGCCAAGCTCGGCACGGGTGAGGAACAACCCGGCCTTCTCCAGTTCTGCCAGCGCCGCATCGTCGGGCAGGAATTCCACCTGCCGGTCGAGATGGCCCGCCTGCTCCAGCTGGCGCATCATGCGGCCCTGATAACCGAAGTCCTCCAGCCCGCGCTGCTCCGTCATGGAGATGGCGAGGGACTGCAGGTAGTTGTTGCGCAGCACCAGCTCCGCCACTTCGTCCGTCATCTGCGCCAGAAGCACGTTGCGGGCGGGAATGTCGAGCTTGCCCGACTGGACGGCAGCGCCCAGCGCGATCTTGATGTTCACTTCCATGTCCGACGAGTTCACGCCGGCAGAGTTGTCGATGGCGTCCGAGTTGGAACGCCCGCCCCGGCGGCCAAACTCGATACGGGCGCGCTGCGTCATACCGAGGTTTGCGCCCTCGCCGATGACCTTGGCCCGCACCTCGCGCGCGGTGATGCGGATGGCATCATTAGCACGGTCGCCTGCGTCCGCATCTGTCTCCGTGCTGGCGCGGATATAGGTGCCGATGCCGCCGAACCACATCAGATCAACGTTGAGCTTCAGGATGGCGGTCATCACCTCCTGCGGCGTTGCCTTCGCCCGGGGAATACCAAGCAGCTGCTGGGCTTCCTCGCTGAGCGGGACCGACTTCAGCTGGCGGGAGAAGACCCCGCCACCGGCGGAAATCAGGCTCTTGTCATAGTCCGCCCAGGACGAGCGGCCCATGTCGAACAGCCGCTTGCGTTCGGCAAAGCTGGAAGCCGCATCCGGGGTGGGATCAATGAAGATGTCGCGGTGGTCGAAGGCCGCAACAAGGCGGATTTCCTTTGACAGCAGCATGCCGTTGCCGAAGACGTCGCCCGACATGTCACCCACACCGGCCACGGTGAAGGGCTCGCTCTGGATATCGCGGTTCATCTCGCGGAAATGGCGCTTCACCGCCTCCCAGGCGCCGCGTGCGGTGATGCCCATCTTCTTGTGGTCATAACCTGCCGAACCGCCCGAGGCGAAGGCATCACCCAGCCAGAAATCCCGGCTCGTCGAGATGCCATTGGCCGTGTCGGAGAAGGTTGCCGTGCCCTTGTCGGCGGCCACCACCAGATAGGGATCGTCCCCGTCATGGCGCACCACCTCCAGCGGCGGCAGGATCTGGTCACCCTTGAGGTTGTCGGTCACATCCAGCAGCGAGCTGACGAAGATCTTGTAGGCCTCCGTGCCTTCGGCAAACACGGCCTCGCGGTCACCGCCCGCAGGCAGGCGCTTGGGCACAAAGCCGCCCTTGGAGCCCACCGGCACGATCACCGCATTCTTCACCTGCTGCGCCTTCACAAGGCCCAGCACTTCGGTGCGGAAGTCCTGCGGCCGGTCGGACCAGCGCAGGCCGCCGCGCGCCACCTTGCCGAAGCGCAGATGCACGCCTTCGACACGGGGGCTGTAGACCGAAATCTCCCGGAAGGGCTTGGGCTGCGGCATGTCGTCGATACGGCGCGAGTCGATCTTGAAGGCGAAGGTCGGCTTCGGCTTTCCGTCCGCATCCAGCTGGAAGAAATTGGTGCGCAGGATGGCATCGATGACATTCTGGAAGCGCCGCAGGATGCGGTCATCGTCCAGGCTGACAACCGCGTCGAACTCGGACGACAGCTCGTTCTCGATCCGCGCCGCATTGAGCGTGCGGTCTGCCTCGCTGAGCGCCGGGTTGAAGCGCACGTGGAACAGTTCGACCAGCTTGGCGGCAATGACCGGATAGTTGTTGAGCGTGGTCCACATGTAGTCTTCGGAATAGCGGATGCCCACCTGGCGCAGGTATTTCGACAGGGCTCGGACCATGGCGATGTCCCGCCAGCCGAGGTTCGCCGTCAGCACCAGCGCGTTGTAGCCGTCGCTTTCTGCCTGCCCCAGCCACACGGCCATGAACAGGGCCTCAAGACGGCCCTTGAGATCGGACGAAAGCTCGATGCTGCCGCCCTTGGCCGCTTCCAGCGTCATTTCATGCAGGTAGCAGAAGGGCATGCCTTCCGGCGTGATCCGGTAGGTGCGCTCGTTGATGACCTTGAAACCCATATTCTCCAGCAGCGGCACGCGGGCCGACAGCGGAATCGGGGCTTCCAGATGGAACACCTTCAGCGACAGGCGTGTGTCCGGCGCACCGGAGCTGCGGAAGAAGGTGATCGTGGTCTGGCGGTCCTCCGACAGGCTCTCGATCTTCTGGACGTCTGCCAGCGCATTCTCTGCGTTGTAGACTTCCTTGTAGCCACCATGGAAGGCAAGCGCATAGCGGTCCGACAACCGCTCGGCCACTTCCGGGCTGAAGTTTTCCTTGAAGGCATCCATCAGTCCGTCCGGCCAGGTGCGGATGATGGAGGCAACGGACTTTTCCAACTCGTCCTGCGCCACGGACGGCGTCTTGCCGCTGGAGCGGCCGATGATGAAATGCACACGCGCCAGAGGCCCCTCCGGATAGGTCACATACCAGGCAGACAGGTGGCCATCGAAGACATGGGCAAAATAGGTGCCGATATTGAGACGCACTTCCGTGGTGTAGCGGTCACGCGGCACATAGCAGAGGATCGAGACATAACGGTCGAACTTCTCCGGCCGGGCCAGCACGCGAATGCGCGGGCGCTCATCCAGCTGCAGGATCGCCATGGCGAAATCGTAGAGCGTTTCGTGATCGATCTGGAACAGCTCGTCGCGCGGGAAGGTTTCCATCACGTTGGTGAGGGCGCGGCCCGAGTGGCTGTCGGAATCAAAGCCCGCCTTCGCCAGCACATTGCTCACCTTACGCCGCAGGAACGGAATCGTGCCTGTCGGCTCGTTATAGGCCGTGGAGGCAAACAGGCCGACGATGCGCAGCTCGCCGGTCATCTTGCCGGAGGCGTCAAACATCTTGGTACCAACATAGTCCATATAGACACGCCGGTGCACGCGGCTCTTCACATTGGCCTTGGCGATGATCAGCGGGTCCGGACGCATCAGGAACTCGCGGATCTCCGGAGTGATCTGCACGAACTCGCCGCCCCTTCGCAGGACGCGCATGTCCGGATCAGCCAGAAGCCCGAGGCCGGTGCTGTCCACGGGTGTCAGTTCTCCCTCGCCCGCGCCGCCATCAAACGTGTATTCGCGCATGCCGAGGAAAATGAAATTGTCATCGGCCATCCACTCAAGAAACTGGATCGCTTCCCACAGCTCGTTGCTGGAGCCGTCAGCCTGCGCGGTCTTGTAGGTGTTCACCGCCTTGGTCAGGCGCTTGCGCATGGCCTTCCAGTCGACGACGGCTGCGCGCACGTCATCCATGATGCGCGTCAGGCGCTGTTCCAGTCCCTGCCGGGCCTCATCGCTGGCAATACGGCTGACGTGGATGTGGATCACGCTTTCCTGATGGTCTTCCCGCGCAGCCCCGCCCTGGTGGCCGCTGAAGGATACAAGCTCGCCCTGCGCCCCACGCTCCACATTGTAAATCGGGTGCAGCACCAGATGGACGGTCAGCTTGCTGTCATGCAGCTCGGCCATGACCGAATCCACCAGGAAGGGCATGTTGTCATTGACCAGTTCGATGACCGTCACCTCACCGGCCATCTTGCCCTTGGTCTTGAAGGAAGGGTTCGCCACACTGATCCGGCTGGTGCCCTTAGGATGCAAGCTGAAGTCGTGGAACGCTGCACGCGCGAAAGCAGCCAGCTCGTCCGCAGAATAGGCGACAAGATCTTCTGCAGCACCCTGCTGGTAAAGTTCAGCTGCAAAATCCGCGAGGCCGGACCCTGCCGTCTCCGCCTTTGACGTCAGAATTTTGCTCACCTCTTCAATGAGCTTTGCCTTCTGGATTTCCCGTGCCTGCGCCATCTCTGTCCTCCTGACCCGCGAATCAGCGGCGGCATGCTAGGCTGCCAATGCCGCTTAAAAAATGGCATCTGGGAGGATTCACTAAAATGACGAACAAAGATGTAATGGCGCTAAATTTGCCGGCCGAAGGCGAGTTGAGTGAAGCGACGCAGGGATACTTTGCAAAGTGTGAGGAAAAAATAGGATTTATTCCAAATGTGCTGCGCGCATACGCCTTTAACGACACAAAATTGCGCGCCTTCACCGACATGTATAACGATCTGATGCTGGGCCCCTCAAACCTCTCCAAGCTGGAGCGGGAGATGATCGCCGTGGCCGTGTCGAGCGTAAACCGCTGCTTCTATTGCCTCGCTGCCCATGGCGCCGCCGTCCGCCAGCTGTCCGGAGATCCGGTGCTCGGCGACATGCTGGTGATGAACTACCGGGTGGCGGATCTGACGGCAAAGCAGCGGGCCATGCTGGACTTCGCCGTGCTCTTGACCGAACGCCCCGCAGAAGTGGTGGAGGCAGACCGGCAGGCGCTGCGCGATGCGGGCTTTACCGGCCGGGATATCTGGGACATTGCCGCCCTTGCTGCGTTCTACAACATGTCCAACCGCATGGCTGCGGCCACCGAAATGCGCCCGAATGATGAGTATCACTCAATGGCCCGTTGAGAACGTTGCCGGACTGAAGGCCCCGCTTGCCCGTGACAGGCTGCCGGAATGTGTGTAAAACCCGCTCCATTCTTATGTCCTTGCAAATGAGGGAGCGGGCGCAATGGTGGCGCGGATTTTCATTGATGGCGAAGCCGGCACGACGGGTCTGCAGATCCGCGAGCGCCTCGCCGTGCGCCGCGACATCGAACTGCTGTCCATCGCCCCGGACCAGCGCAAGGACATGTCCGCCCGCGCGGACATGCTGAACAGCGCCGATGTGGCCATCCTCTGCCTGCCCGACGATGCAGCGAAGGAAAGCGTGTCGCTGATCACCAACGGCACCACCCGCGTCATCGACGCCTCCACCGCCTATCGCGTGGCGGACGGCTGGACCTATGGCTTTGCCGAGATGGACAAGGGCCAGAGCGCGGCAATTGCCGCCGCCCGTTTCGTCTCCAATCCGGGCTGCTGGCCGCAGGGCGTCATTGCCGCGCTGCGCCCGCTGGTGGCAGCCGGGCTCGTGCCGGCAGACTTCCCCGTCACGGTCAACGGCATCTCCGGCTATTCCGGCGGCGGCAAGTCGATGATCGCAGACTATGAGGCGCAGGGCGATGCGGCCAACGTGTTCCTGCCCTATGGGCTGGCGCTGGGCCACAAGCATCTGCCGGAGATGAAGACCTATTCGGGCCTGACTGACGCACCGCTGTTCGTTCCGGCGGTGGGCAACTACTACAAGGGCATGATCACCAGCGTGCCGCTCAATCTGGCACGCCTGCCGAAGGTGCCCACGGGCGCTGAGCTGCATGCGGCAATTGCCGATCACTTTGCCGGTCAGGCCAAGGGCTTTGTCGAGGTAGCCCCGCTGTCGCCGCTCGACCGGGCATCGGAGCTGAACCCGCAGGCCCTCAACGGCACCAACATGATGCGCGTCTATGTCTTTGCCAATGACGCCCGCGCACAGGCCGTGGTCATCGCCGTCTATGACAATCTGGGCAAGGGCGCCTCGGGCGCTGCCGTACAGAACCTCAACATCATGCTGGGCGCAGACCCGGCCGAAAGCCTTGCCGCCTGACCGCGGCAGGGCACAAGAACAACAAAGACATTCAGAGAGCCTTTGGAGAGACCGCCTTGCAGAAGTTCACCTCCCTCACCGGTGTTGCGGCGCCCCTGCCGATCATCAACATCGACACCGACATGATCATCCCGAAGCAGTATCTGAAGACGATCAAGCGCACCGGCCTCGGCACCGCGCTGTTCTCGGAGCTGCGTTACAACGAGGATGGCTCGGACAACGCCGAATTCGTGCTGAACAAGCCGTCCTACAAGGACGCGACGATCCTTGTGGCGGGCGACAACTTCGGCTGCGGCTCCTCCCGTGAGCATGCCCCCTGGGCCCTGCTCGATTTCGGCATCCGCTGCGTGATCTCCACGAGCTTTGCCGACATCTTCTACAATAACTGCTTCAAGAACGGCATCCTGCCGGTCGTCGTCAGCAAGGAAGAGCACGGCAAGCTGCTGGATGACGCCTCGCGCGGCGCCAACTCCACCCTGACGGTGGACCTGGAAGCCCAGGAAATCCGCGGCCCGGACGGTGGCGTGATCTCCTTCGAGATCGATCCGTTCCGCAAGCATTGCCTGATGAACGGCCTCGACGACATCGGCCTGACCATGGAAAAGGCTCCCTCGATCGACCGCTTCGAAGGCGCCACCTCCGAAAGCCGCCCCTGGGCATAATCGCGCAAGGCGTGACAAGACGATCTGGAAGGCCGTCCGCAAGGGCGGCCTTTATTCGTTTGGCAAAGCCTCCACTTCCGTCCGCCGCCGCTTCACCCATATACTGCGTGCAGGTTGCCCGCATAAAGCGGGCGTCCCTTGATATTCTGGACCGGCTTCCTTGTATTTTGAAATTGCCATCGTCGTCTGTCTCACCCTGCTCAATGGCGTTCTGGCCATGTCGGAGCTTGCCGTTGTCTCGTCCCGGCCCGTGCGGTTGAAGCTGCTGTCGGATCAGGGAAGCCGGGGGGCTGCGGTGGCCCTGCGCCTGTCGGAAGATCCGGGGCGGTTTCTCTCCACCGTGCAGATCGGCATTACCCTGGTTGGCGTCCTGTCGGGCGCCTTCTCCGGCGCAACGCTGGGGGCGCGGCTGTCCGGCTGGCTGCTGACGCAGGGCCTGCCGCCTGCGGCGGCCGATGCGCTCGGTGTCGGTTCGGTGGTCATGGCCATCACCTACATGTCGCTGATCGTGGGCGAATTGGTGCCCAAACAGATCGCCCTGCGCGCACCGGAGAGCGTTGCCGCCCGTGTGGCTCCCGCCATGCTGATGCTATCGAAGATTTCCGCGCCGCTGGTCTGGCTGCTCGACCGGTCGGGCCGTGGCCTGCTGCGGCTTCTGGGCCAGCAGGACAGCGCAGGCGAAACGGTGACGGATGAGGAAATCCGTACGGTTCTGGCCGAGGCACAGAATGCGGGCGTCATCGAGGACGAGGAGTCCGAGATGATTTCCGGCGTCATGCGTCTTGCCGACCGCACCGCGCGCGGGCTGATGACGCCGCGCCGCGACGTTGAGGTGCTCGACCTTGAGGACAGTCCGGATGAGATCCGCAACCAGCTCCGCCGAACCGTCC
Organism: Pannonibacter anstelovis; assembly: GCF_036881715.1. Lineage (NCBI taxonomy): Bacteria > Pseudomonadati > Pseudomonadota > Alphaproteobacteria > Hyphomicrobiales > Stappiaceae > Pannonibacter > Pannonibacter anstelovis. The sequence goes on along the minus strand of NZ_JBAKBF010000003.1, from coordinate 464,604 downwards.
GCTCGCGCCTTCCCGTGCGCTGCGGCAGCTCAGATGAAATCCTGGGCGTTGTGGCCGTCAAGGATGTGCTCGGGGCCTATCTGGACAGACCGGATGCGGAAATCGAACCACTGATGCGCCATGCACCCGCCGTCTCCGACCGGACAGCTGCGCTTGCCGCGATCGAAACCCTGCGCAGGGCCCCTGCCCACATGGTGCTGGTCTATGACGAATACGGCCATTTCGAAGGCATCATCACCCCCGGTGACGTGCTGGAGGCCGTGACCGGCGCATTCGAAGACGAGGCGGCAGCCGAACCGGCCATCGTCCAGCGCGCAGATGGCTCCTGGCTGGTCGCTGGCTGGATGCCCGTGGACGAATTCGCCGCCGAAATGGGTTTTCCGCTGGATCCGGACCCGGACTACGAGACCGTCGCGGGCTTTGTCCTCGACACGCTCAAGTATCTGCCTGCGCTTGGCGAAACCTTCACGGCAAAAGGCTGGCACTTCGAAGTCCTTGACCTCGATGGCCGCCGCGTCGACAAGCTGCTGGTTCGCAAGCCGGAGGGCTAAGGCCCCTTTCACGCAGGCTTGAAAAATCCTGAGGCGCAGGTGTTCCGTAAACAGGCTAGAACGTGGCCTGAGAATTTTCCGGAGCGGTTGACAAGATGAGCAATGTATCAGGCCTGCGCCCGGTGGCGGTGTTCCTGCCCTGGACAGACCGGCAGGGGCGGCTGTCGGGCCTGAAGCTTGCCGTCTTCCTCATCGCCATCGCTCCGGCGCTCTGGTATCTCACCCGCGCTGCCATGGGGCTGATCCAGCCGGAACCAGCGCGCCAGCTTGTCTTTGTCAGCGGCGACTGGGCCATGCGCTTTCTCGTGGCAACGCTGGCCGTCTCGCCGCTGCGGCGCATCACCGGCTGGGGCAAGCTGGCAGGCATCCGCCGCATGCTGGGCCTCACGGCTCTGGCTTATGGCCTTGCCCATCTGCTGCTCTACGTGATCCGCGAAAACCTCGACCTGTGGCGCGTCACCTCCGAAATCGTGCTGCGCTTCTATCTCACCATCGGCTTCGCCGCGCTGGCGGCCATGGTGGCGCTTGGAGTGACCTCGACGGACAGCGCCATCCGCCGTATGGGGCCGCGCTGGCACAAGCTGCACAAGCTGGTATATCCGGCCGCCGCACTGGCCGCTTTCCACTATTTCCTGCAATCAAAATCGGATGTGAGCCAGGCCACCCTGCTGGCGGGGCTGTTCCTGCTGGTGATGATCTACCGGGGGGCTGCGCGCCTGAAGCTGCCGCTCTCTTCACCACTGATGCTGGCGGGACTTGGCCTGTTGGCGGGGCTTGGAACGGCAGGCATCGAATATCTCTGGTATCACCTTGCGACAGGCGTTCCGGCAGAGCGGGTGTTCCTCGCCAATTTCAACTGGCAGCTCTTCACCATGCCCGCACATATACGTCCGTCCTGGTGGGTAGTGCTGGCAGGCCTGATCACGGCGCTGCTGCCGCTGATCAGCGCAAGGCTGCTGCCGCAGCCGGTACGGCGGCGGCAGTGAGGCCTATTCGCCTTTCACGCGCGCCTTCAGCTCATCCATGATGGTGTTCAGCTCGGCCATTTTCTCGCCGATGGGGGCGAGACCGGCGACGGTGGTCTGGAAGCGCGCGGCGTAGCTGTCGAAGAGACGGCGGGCAAGCTCCGGGAATTCCTGCACCATGCGCTTGAACAGGGCACGGCGGATGCGGATGACGCGCACCGGGCCAATGCAGACCGCACGGGCGGGACGGCGGGTTTCCACCAGCATCGCAGTTTCGCCCAGCAGCACGCCAGGACCCGCCATTTCCACTTCCATGAAGCCGTGGGTGCTCTTGCGCTGCAAGCTGACATTACCCTTGGCAATGACGATGCCGCTGTCGGCCCGCTCGCCCTCGTCGAAGACAAAGGACCCTGAAATCAGATCCATGGCCTCTGCGCTGAAGGCAAGCAGGCGCAACTGGTCGTCGGAAAAATCCGACAACATGGGAATCTGCCGAAGAATCGCGATGTCCTGAACGAGGCTCATGCCTCAGTGTTATGCCGCAAATGGCTCACGGCACAAGCTTATATCCACCGGCTTCCGTCACCAGAAGCTCGGCATTGGAGGGGTCACGCTCGATTTTCTGCCGCAGACGGTAGATGTGGGTCTCCAGCGTGTGGGTGGTGACGCCGGAATTGTAGCCCCAGACCTCATGCAGCAGCACATCGCGGGTCACCGCGCGTTCGCCTGCCCGGTAGAGGAATTTCAGGATCGAGGTTTCCTTTTCCGTCAGCCGCACCTTGCTGCCGCGGTCATCGACCATCAGCTTGGCAGCGGGGCGGAAGGAATAGCGGCCGATGGTGAAGGTCGCGTCCTCGCTCTGCTCATGCTGGCGCAGATGGGCGCGCACGCGGGCCAGAAGCACGGCGAACTTGAAGGGCTTGGGCACATAGTCGTTCGCCCCGGCCTCAAGGCCAAGGATCGTGTCGCTGTCCGTATCATGCCCGGTGAGCATGATCACCGGAGCCTTGAACCCGGCCTTGCGCAGAAGCTTCACCCCCTCGCGCCCGTCAAGATCCGGCAGCCCCACGTCCATCAGCAGAAGATCGACCTGCCCGGCCTTGGCAGCGGCAATGCCCTCGGAGGCGCTGGAGGCCTGCTGCGTGGTGAATTCGTCATAGAGCGAGAACTGCTCGACCAGCGCCTCGCGCAGGTCATTGTCGTCATCCACGATGAGAATGGTGCGTGCGTTCATCTGCAGTCCTCGTTCCCTTTCGGCACTTCTGACCAGATTGGCTGCGGCAGATTCAGTGCCTTTCATGCAATGGCGTAAAGGCGGGAAAAAATCACGGTGGTTTTTAGCTTCATCCGTCAATTCTGCTTCACATCCACTTTACATCCGATTGATGACGATGGATCAACCGGATGCAATGCGAGCAAAACGGACCATGACCTATCCTGCCCTTTCTGCGGACAAGCGGCTCATCGTGCGCGCCCTGCCGGGCCACCCCTCATATGGCACGCTGACGCTGGGAAGCCTGACCGTGCCCTGTGCCCTTGGCAAGGGCGGCTTGACCCTGCGCAAACGTGAAGGCGACGGGGCGACGCCGGTTGGCCGCTTTGCCGTGCTGGACGTATTCTACCGGCCCGACCGGGGACGGCGGCCGGAAACGGCCCTGCCCGTCACGGCGCTGAGCCCGGACGACGGCTGGTGCGACGATCCGCGCCACCCGCGCTACAACGCCCCCGTCCGCCTGCCCTTTGCCGCCAGCCACGAGAAGATGTGGCGGCAGGACGGGGTCTATGACATCGTCGTGGTGCTGGATTACAACCTGACGCCCGCAGTGAAAGGCAAGGGCAGCGCCATATTCTTCCACCTCGCCCGGCCCGGTTACACGCCGACCGAGGGCTGCGTGGCGGTGGCAGAACCTCACATGCGCCGCCTGCTGAAGGCCCTGCGCCCCGGCGCGGTGATGGAGATCCGCCGTTAGCCCTGTTGGCCGAAGCTACAGGCCGAAGCTCTGGCAATCCGCCGCCATTTCCGCCATATAGGAGGAAACGGGGTCCGCTGATCCCGCACCTCCCGGCACAAACCTTCTGCAGCCCTGCTTGCAGAACCTGACAGGCACAGCGCCGATGCGCAGACCGTTTTTGAAGATGAATGGCCTTGGCAACGATTTCGTTGTCTGGGATGCCCGCGAGGCACCGCTGCGGCTGAGCCCTGAGGTGATTGCCGCGCTGGGAGACCGCGCCTCCGGCATCGGCTTTGACCAGATGATCACCGTCGAGCGCTCGCCTTCCGGGGCGGATGCCTTCATGCGCATCCATAACCGCGACGGATCGGAAGTCTCTGCCTGCGGCAACGCGACCCGCTGCATCGGCCGCCTGCTGATGGAGGAAAAGGGCGTTGATGCAGTAAGCATCGAGACGCGCGCCGGATTGCTGCTGGCCCGCAAGGCAGAAGACGGCCCGCGTTCGGTCACCGTCGACATGGGCGAGCCGCGCTTCAACTGGAACGAGATCCCGCTTGCCGAAGAGTTTGCCGACACCCGTGCAGTGGAGCTGCAGATCGGCCCGATTGATGACCCCATCCTGCACACGCCTGCCGTGGTCAGCATGGGCAATCCGCATGCGGTGTTCTGGGTTTCCAATGTGGACGCCTACGATCTTGGCCGGATCGGCCCGCTGCTTGAGCATCATCCGCTGTTCCCGGAAGGGGCCAATATTTCGCTGGCGCAGGTGATATCCCGTAAGGAAATCCGCGTGCGGGTGTGGGAGCGTGGCGCAGGCCTTACCCGCGCCTGCGGCACCGGCGCCTGTGCCGTCGCCGTGGCCGCTGCCCGAGACAACCGCGCGGACCGCACTTCCACCGTGCATCTGCCGGGCGGGCCACTGACGATCAGCTGGCGCGAGAGTGACAATCACGTGCTGATGACCGGCCTGACAGAAGTTGAATACGAGGGTGAAGTGGACTTCAAGGCCATGACCTTCACCCGCACCGGACCGGGGGATGCAGAGCTGGATGCCGCCGCCCCCGCCATGGAGACCGCCCTGTGAGCATTGATGTCGTCACCTTCGGCTGCCGGCTGAATTCCTATGAATCGGAAGTGATGAAGCGCGAGGCGGAAGCTGCGGGCCTCAAGGATGCCATCCTGATCAACACCTGCGCGGTCACCTCCGAAGCGGTGCGTCAGGCGCGTCAGGCCGTGCGCAAGGCCCGCCGCGACAATCCGCAAGCCAAGATCATCGTCACCGGCTGCGCCGCCCAGACCGAAACGGCCAAGTTCTCCGAAATGGAGGAAGTGGATCTGGTGCTCGGCAACTCGGAAAAGCTGGAGCGCGCCTCCTATGGCCGCATCGCCCAGTTCGGCCTTGATGCCAGCGAGAAGGTGCGCGTCAACGACATCATGAGCGTGCGCGAGACCGCCGGTCACCTGATTGACGGGCTGGAAGGCCGCGCCCGCGCCTTCGTGCAGGTGCAGAACGGCTGCGACCACCGCTGCACCTTCTGCATCATCCCCTATGGCCGGGGCAATTCACGTTCGGTGCCCATGGGCGTCGTCGTTGATCAGGTGCGGCGCCTCGTGGAGAACGGCTATCGCGAAATTGTCATCACCGGGGTGGACATCACCTCCTATGGCGCCGACCTTCCCGGCACGCCGCGCCTTGGCACGCTGGTGGCCAAGATCCTGAAGCTGGTGCCGGACCTGAAGCGGCTGCGGCTGTCATCCATCGATTCCATCGAGGCCGATGACGAGCTGATGCGCGTCATTGCCGAAGACGAGCGGCTGATGCCGCATTTCCACCTGTCGCTGCAGGCAGGCGACGACATGATCCTGAAGCGCATGAAGCGGCGGCACCTGAGGGCCGACACCATCCGCTTCTGCGATGAGGTACGGCGCCTGCGCCCGGATGTTGTCTTCGGCGCCGACATCATCGCCGGCTTCCCCACCGAGACGGAAGAGATGTTCGCCAATACTCTGGCCATCGTCGATGAATGCGGGCTGACGCATCTGCATGTCTTCCCCTTCTCCCCCCGTCCGGGCACTCCGGCTGCGCGCATGCCGCAGCTGGCCAAGGGCCTCATCAAGGAGCGCGCCGCACGGCTGCGCCTCAAGGGCGAGGCGGCGCTGGCGGCTCATCTCAGTGCTGAAGTCGGCCTGCTGCGCCCCATTCTGCTGGAGCGCGAGGGGCTGGGGCGGACCGAGCAGTTCACACAGGTCGAGGTGGATGGCGGCGAGGCCGGGCAGATCATCGAAACCCGCATCACCGGCCACACCGGGCGCCATCTTCTCGGCGCGCTTCTTTCACAGGCCGCCTGAGGGCGGGACAGACTTCAGCGGCAGGACAGGTTCATGAACGAGAAGAAGCGCGGCTTTCTGGGCCGTTTGTTCGGCGGCAAAGACAGCACGGCTGCCGGAGAGCTGAAGCCGGAAACGGAGATCCTGACCGGCGAGAAGGCTGCATCTCCAGCCCCTGAGGCTGAGGTTGAGGCCGCTGAAGAAGCGGCCATCGAAACGGTTCTTCCCGAAGAACAGCCGGAACCTGAGGCCGTGGCCGAAGCAGAACCCGAGCCGGAGGATGAACCGGCAACAGAGGCAGAGGCAGAGGCAGAGGCAGTGCCCCCCGCTCCCGCTGCGGTTCCTGCGCCGGTTGCCGTCACTGAACCGCAAGAGAAGCTCTCCTGGTTCCAGCGTCTGCGCAAGGGCCTTGCCCGCTCGTCGTCGGCGCTAACCGAAGGTATTTCGGCGATCTTCACCAAGCGCAAGCTGGATGCGGGGATGCTGGAGGATCTGGAGGACATTCTCCTTCAAGCAGATCTTGGCCTTGAGACAGCCGGCGCCATCACGGAGCGCCTCTCCGAAGGGCGTTTCGACAAGGAAATTTCTCCCGAAGAAGTCCGCAAGGTGCTCGCCGAAGAGGTGCGCAAGGTGCTGGAGCCTGCCGCCCGGCCGCTGGACCTCGACCGGGGCCACAGCCCGCATGTGGTGCTGATGGTGGGTGTCAACGGCACCGGCAAGACCACGACCATCGGCAAGCTGGCTGCAAAGCTCTCCGCCGAAGGAAAGACGGTGATGCTGGCGGCGGGTGACACCTTCCGCGCTGCTGCCGTCGAACAGCTGAAGATCTGGGGCCAGCGGACAGGCGCCGAAGTGGTGGCCCGGGAAGCAGGCGCAGATGCCGCCGGACTTGCCTTTGATGCCATGCAGGCAGCGAAGGACAAGGGCGTCGACGTGCTTTTGATCGACACGGCCGGCCGGCTGCAGAACAAGGCCGAGCTGATGGCGGAACTGGAAAAAGTGGTCCGCGTCATCCGCAAGCAGACCCCCGATGCCCCGCATGACGTGATCCTGACGCTGGACGCCACCACGGGCCAGAACGCCATGAACCAGGTCGAAATCTTCGGCAAGGTGGCAGGAGTCACCGGCCTCGTCATGACCAAGCTGGACGGCACCGCCCGCGGCGGCATTCTTGTTGCCATCGCCGCAAGGCACAAGCTGCCGGTACATTTTATCGGCGTCGGCGAAGGTATCGACGACCTCGAACCCTTCTCCGCCGAAGACTTTGCCGAGGCGATTGCAGGGCTTGCGCGGTAAGGGCTGGAGTTCAGCCGTCCCCTTGCCTCACACCCTTCTGCCCCTCACGTCGCTACGTTGACGGCGTGATGCTCGATCTGGCCGCCGTGGTCCTCATAGGCATGGCGCACAACGGCGGGCGGCTGATGGTCGCGGGTGGCGCGCTGCGGCAGGGGGCGGCTGGCCGGAAGGGCGCTGTGCGGACCTGACGGCCTGCGCTGAGCCTGATCGGCAGCGGCCCTGTAGGCCGCGATGCCATCCAGCGTATGGCTGACTTCCGGGCTTGTCTCGACCAGAACGGCCGGTTCCTCCGCCTGCGGTCCGGCAATCGCGCCAGCCATCAGATTGCCTTCGCCTGTCAGGGCGTCTTCAAAGCCCTCGCCAGACTGCTGTTCGCCCGACTGTTGCTCGTTGTGCTGCTCATGCTCCCGCTCGCGGCGGCGATGGTCGCTGTGTTCGGTTGCCTGCACGATACCGGATGGCGGCAACACCCGTTCCAATCCTGATGACATGGGGCCCTCCTGGCTATTTTGCTGCCTGTGGCGGCCTGCCGGGCCTTCTGGCCCTCCGTCTCTGTCCCGTTTCGAACAGGACATGGCCGAATCATCTCAACAAAGAGTTAACGATTCTTTACGCAAGGTAAACGGCAAAATCCGGGCGTTTTCCCTTCCCTTTTGCAGAACTGCTGCTAAAAGGCGCCCGTCTGCCTTCGGGCGGTCAACCGGTCGCAGCCTACCCGGTTCCAGCGAAAACAAGGGACACATCTTTGAAAACGCTTGTCGTCTGTTCCGGCGGAATGGATTCCGTCACCCTTGCGCACAAGGTTGCGCAAGAACACGAGCTGATCGGGCTCGTTTCCTTCAACTACGGCCAGAGGCACCTCAAGGAGCTGGATTTTGCCAGAGCCTGTGCGGATGATCTGGGCGTCGAGCATATCGTCATCGACATTTCCGGCATCGGCCGCCAGCTCTCCGGTTCGGCCCTGACGGATGACGTGGCCGTTCCCGATGGCCACTATGCCGAAGAAACCATGCGCATCACCGTGGTGCCGAACCGCAATGCCATCATGCTGGCCATTGCCTTCGGCATTGCTGCGGCACGCGGGGCCGAGGCGGTCGCAACCGCCGTCCACGGCGGGGATCACTTCATCTATCCCGACTGCCGCCCCGGCTTTACGGAAGCCTTCGAGACGATGCAGCGCCAGGCGCTGGCAGGCGTCGCGGATGTGCGGCTCTACACGCCCTATGTCCACACGGACAAGGCCGCCATTGCCGCAGAAGGTGTGCGGCTTGGCGTCGACTACACCCGCTCCTGGTCCTGCTACAAGGGCGGGGAAATCCACTGCGGGCGCTGCGGCACCTGCGTGGAGCGGCGCGAGGCCTTCCATCTGGCGGGCGCGGAAGATCCCACCACCTATGCCGACCCGGATTTCTGGAAGGAGGCCTGCGGTGTTTAGGATCGCCAAGGAGTTTCATTTCTCCGCCTCCCACCAGATCTTCGGCCTGCCCGAAGACCACCCCTGTGCCCGGCTGCATGGACACAATTATGTGGTCGAGGTGGAGCTGATGTCCGAGACGCTGGACAGCGTTGGCTTCGTGCGGGACTACCGGGAGCTTGGGCCCTTCAAGAACTGGCTCGATGACACCCTCGACCACCGCCATCTCAACGATGTGCTGGGCAACGGCAATGTCACCGCCGAGCGCATGGCAAAACTCTTCTACGACTGGTGCAAGGCGCGCTGGCCGGAGGTGAGCGCCGTGCGTGTGCGCGAAACCCCCAAGACCATGGCCGAGTACCGTCCGAAAGGCAGCTGCGGCTGCGGGTGCGGCGCATGAGCGGCGAGACCCTGCGCATCAGCGAGATCTTCGGTCCCACCATTCAGGGCGAAGGCGCGCTGATCGGCATGGCCACCGTCTTCGTGCGCACCGGCGGCTGCGATTTCCGCTGCTCCTGGTGCGACACGCTGCATGCGGTGGACAGCGCCTACCGGGACACCTGGACGCCCATGAGCGCTGACGCCGTGATGGATGAAGTGCGGCGCCTGTCCGGCGGCGAGCCGCTGATGGTCACTGTATCGGGCGGCAACCCGGCCATCCAGCCGCTGGGCCGGCTGATTGAACTGGGCAAGCGCGAGGGCTACCGGTTCGCGCTGGAAACCCAAGGCAGCCTGTCGCGGGACTGGTTTGCGGCACTCGACGTCCTCAGCCTCAGCCCCAAGCCGCCATCCAGCGGCATGGCGTTTGACCGCAAGGCGCTGGCGGATGCCATAGCTGCCGCTGGCCCCAATACGGCCATTGCACTGAAATTCGTCGTCTTTGACGAGGCGGACTACGGCTTTGCCAGAGACGTGGCAGGCGCCTATCCGCATCTGCCGGTCTATCTGCAGCCCGGCAACCACACACCGCCGCCTGCGGATCAGGAGGATGCGGTGATCGACATTCCCGGCATCATGGAGCGGCTGCGCTGGCTGATCGGCCGGGCCGCCAATGACCGCTGGTTCGAGGCCAGCATCCTGCCGCAACTTCATACCCTCATCTGGGGCAACCTTCGCGGAGTGTGACCATGAGTGACAAGACCATCTATCAGAACCTGACCCAGCTCGGGTCATCCACCGCCCTGCCCCAGAGCCCGGAAGACGCCGTGCTGGAGCGCGTTCCCAACCCGCAGGCGGGTACCGGCTACATGGTGCGTTTCGTGGCACCCGAGTTCACCTCGCTCTGCCCGATCACCGGTGCACCGGATTTCGCCCATCTCGTCATTGACTATGTGCCCGGTGACTGGCTGGTGGAGAGCAAGTCGCTGAAGCTTTTCCTCGGCTCCTTTCGCAACCACGGCGCTTTCCATGAGGACTGCACAGTATCGATCGGCAAGCGGCTGGTGGAATTCCTCTCACCGCAATGGCTGCGCATCGGCGGCTACTGGTATCCGCGCGGCGGCATTCCAATTGATGTGTTCTACCAGACCGGCCCGGCACCTGAGGGTGTGTGGATCCCTGAGCAGGGCGTGCAGCCCTACCGCGGGCGGGGGTGAGGGTTCGTTGCCCCTCCCCCACTCCGTCATGCCATGATTAAGTCATGGCACGACGAATGCGGATAGAAATACCGCAAGGCAGGCGGAGAGGCGTGCGGACCACTAGCCCCGCCTCTTCCCCCGTTCCAACGGCCCAAACCCGTCAGCGCCGCCACGTGCAACAAGAGCTTCGCCCACGTGGTCGGCCATGGCGAGGGCCTGAAGGGCGAAGGGGGCGAGAAGCCGCCAGCTGCTGCGCTTGCCGGTGCGGGCCTGATAGGCTTCGCGCTGAGCAGCGCTCAGCGCCAGCAGCACCGGCACGAAGCGCAGGACCAGCGTAACGGCCAGCGCCGGGCGGCGCGGCGAAACGCCGAAGAAGGCCAGTGGCCGGAACAGGGGCGCAACCGCCTCCAGCATGTCATCCATGCGCGTCGTCATGGTGACGAGATTGGCCAGCATTACCAGCAGCAAGAGCCGCAGCAGCACCACAACGCCGCCCATGAGCGAGCCGGACAGCCAGTGCAGCGCCAGCAGCACGGCAAACAATGGCAGCAACGGGCGCAAGAGCGAAAGCTGCCGCAGGGCCGCCCGGCCCAGCGCCGCATAGGCGGCCAGAACCAAGCCACAGCCAGCCGCCAGAATGACGGCATTTTCCACGGGGAAGAACATCAGGCTGGCGGCGGCCAGACCGGTGAGTTTCACGCCGGCAGGCAGGCGGTGGAGAAGGCTGATTCCGGGCAGATAGAGCGAGATCACGCGCGCCTCACAACAGGCCGGAGACGGCGGCGCGCCGCTCGATATCATCCACATAGGCAGGCAGCACCGCGCCAGGCTCGCCGTCCATGCGGATCTGGCCGTCCTGCAGCCACAGTACCCGGTCAAAATCGCGGATCAGCTCCAGATCGTGACTGACCATGATCAGCTTCTGCTCCAGCCCCCGGATCAGCGACATGATCTGACGGGTGGCGAGGCCATCGAGGCTGGAAAAGGGCTCGTCAAAGACGATCAGCCCCGGCTGCATCACCAGCACCGCCAGAATGCAGATAAGCTGCTTCTGCCCCTCGGACAGGTCCAGAAATGGCCTCTCCGCCAGATGAGCGCAGCCGTGGGCCTCCAGAAAGCGCCGGGCATTGAGCCGGGCGTCCTGCCGGGACTGGCCAAGCTGGGTCAGGCCGAAGGCAATCTCCTCCTCCACCGTCGGGAAGATCGCCTGATGATCCGGGTTCTGGAAGACAAAGCCCACATGGCGCGGCAGGTTCGCCCGCGCCTGCCGCGTGTCCGCACCGTAAATCTGCAAGGTGCCGCTGTCAGGCAGCAGCAGGCCGTTAAGCAGGCGCACGAAGCTGCTCTTGCCAGATCCATTCAGCCCGATCAGCGCAATCCGGCGCTCGCTCAAGGTGAGGCTCAGCCCCTCCAGCACGGTCTTGTCCCCGCGCTTCAGGCTCACCTGATCAAACACGGCATAATCAGCCCGGCGGGGGTCGCAAGCCGTCTCCGTCTTGCCGCTGCCGGATTTGAGGCGCCAAAAGGCCATGGGCGGTGATCCGTTCCCTCTGTTGCGGCCTGCATATTCCCCGCCGCTGCAGCAATGTCAAAGGCTGATGCCACCCGCACGCTTACAGCGGCTGGCTGTCGCGCCCTTCGCGGGCGGCCTTGTACCAGGCCCAGAACAGGCGGGCAGCGACGCCGCGCCAGGGAGCCCAGGTCTCCGCCAGCTCATCCAGCGCACGGGGGCTGGGGCGGTCCGGCAGAGCAAAGGCATCTCGCACCGCATTCTGCAGGGCAATGTCACCGCTGGGGAAGATATCCGGATGGCCTGCACAGAAGAGCAGGTAGATATCCGCCGTCCAGCGGCCGATGCCCTTGACCTGGCACAGCTCCTCCCGCGCCACATCGGCCGGAACACTCGCAAGCGCCTGAAGATCCAGCCCCCCGCTCACGGCATCAGCCAGCGCCCGTACGGCGCGGATCTTGGGCCGTGACAGCCCTGCCCCGCCCAGCGCCTCTTCCGTATGGGAGAGCAAAACATCCGCTTCCAGCGGATCGACGAGGGCAGCAAGCCTTGCGCCGATGGCATTGGCGCTGGCGACGGACACCTGCTGCGAGATGATGATCTGCACCAGCGCCGCAAAGCTTGGAGGCCTGCGGCGCAAGGGAACTTCGCCAGCAAAGGAAATGACCGCAGGCAGGCGCGGATCAGCGGCAGCAAGGGCAACAAGGCCCGCAGCGATATGCTCCGGCGTTTCGATGATCACGCTCATGCCTGCGGCCCCTGTTTCATTCGCCGAAGAAGCGGCGGCGTGCCTCCCGCTCCATCTCGAGGCGCATTTGCAGATCGGCGAGCTTCTTCAGCTCGCGCTTGCGGGCGTCCTCGCCCTCCGTCTCCTTGAGGACGAGAGCCTGTTCCTGAACCGCCTTTTGAAGATCGATTTCGCGCGGCACTGCCCCGGCTTCGGCCATGATGCGAAAGCCTATGGCCTCCGCGCTGCCGCCATCGGCTGTCAGGTTCAGCGGTTTGCCCGCCCCTTTGAGCTTGTCAAACTGGCCCTCGGCCTGCGCCTTGAGAATCTGGCTCTCGGCAAGATCGGAAAGTTTCATGCTGCATCTCCAGCATTGCCCCCGGACCTCAGATTACGGGTCAGCGCCTCAAAGATCTTCGCATAGATTTCCTCTACGCGCAGCGCCTCTTGCGGGCCAAGCCGGTGAAAATGGCTGAGACCCGGCGCCGCATTCACCTCGAGAATGGCATAGGGGCCAGACCCTGCCGCAATATCCGGGCAAATGAGATCAAGGCCGAATAGCCGCAAGCCCACGGCTTCCCCCGCCTTGCGGGCTATTTCCGCGAAATAGGAGCTGATCGTGCCGGTCACATCCACCGCACTGCCGCCGGAAGAGAGATTCGCGTTGGGCAAAAGCGCCACGGCTGCACCGGCTTCCGGCACATGGGTGAGATCCAGGCCGCTGGTGGCGAGAAAGGCGAGTATGCGCGGATCATCCGCTGCAATCTTCGAGCCCTTGCCGCCAGCGGCAAAGCCCTGCGTTGCCTGTGTGATCAGAGCCCGGAGCTGGGAAACGCCATCGCCGGTTACCGAGAAGGGCCGCCGCTCGAAGACGGCCAGCACCTCCCCATCCAGCACCAGCACCCGGTAATCGCGCCCCCTCACCTCCTCCTGCACCAGGATCCGGTCGTAAGAGGCGCCCAGGATCGTGAGCGCAGAGGAAAGCCCCTGTTCGTCCTGCACCCGCAGGATGCCGCGCCCTTCCGAATCGTCATTGGGCTTCACGAACAGCGGAAACCCCGTTTCGCGGGCAAAGGCGAGCGCTTCAGCCTCGCCATTCAGTTTTGCGGCAACCGCCGGGTTCTTCACCTCTATGTCACGGATGAAACGCTGCGAACTGATCAGCACTCCGCGCGGCACACGGAGGCCGGCCGCCTCCAGAAAGAAGGCGCCATAGGCCTTGTCGCGGGCGATGGCAGAAGCAGCGGCGGGATTGATATCAAAGCCCGCGCCCTTGAAGAAGGCACGGCGCCCGCCCGGCGCCTCCACATAGCCGGCATAGCCATAGGCAGGCTCGGCAAAGACGGTCAGCCCATGCTTTGCCGCATGACGGCGCAGCAGCACAAGTGCCAGAGGCTCACGGCGGGAAGGATCGGAAGTCATGCAGCGGCAAGGCCCTGAAGCGGGCAGCCGCTGCAAGGGACCGGATCAGTTCCGGTTCTGGCGGGCGGCTGCCAGATAGTCGATGACGAAGAGCTTCGGATTCGAAGGCCCGTTCGCCGTCACATTATAGATTGCCACCGACGTGTCCATGCCTTGCGCATCCGTCACGGTCCACTGCTTCAGATCGAAAGTCTGGGCATCGAAAATGAGCGTCAGCTTGCCGGAATTGAAGGTGGTCTGGTCTTCCACAACCACGGTCACAAGGTCCGGCTCCACCACAACGCCCACCACATTGGTGTCCTTGGTCAGGTCAATCTGCTCGGCCAGCAGGAAGCGCAGCGGCGTTTCGCTCAGCGGCCAGATGTCCTGCGTCTGCACCTTGCGGTCGAGCACGGAAACAGACTTGCCATCGGCGATGATGTCGAGCTGTGCGGGCGGATTGTAGTAGAAGCGGATTTTGCCCGGGCGCTCCAGATAGAACTTGCCTTCCACCTGCCCGCCCTCGGGCCCGAACTGCACGAAGTCGCCATGCATGGTCTTCACCGAGTTGAAGTAGGTGTTGACCTCGTTCAGCGTCTCCTGCTCCTGCGGGCTCAGCGGTACGCGCTGCTGCGCGGCGGCAGGCGACAGGGCTGCCGCCAAGGTCAGCACGATGGCCGCAGACCAGGACAGGATGCGATGCGAACGGATGAACGTCATGATAGTGCTCAGGGCTCCTTCAGGGCGGCGCGGGAGGAAGGCAATCTGACTGCTTTCCTCAATGCCTGATAGCCGTTCTAGTTCCCGCTTGTGGCAAGGTTGCGGCGGACAGGGCGGATCAGTAGTCCTCGTCCACCCCGTTTTTCACAAGGATCTCGCGCTTTCCGGCGTGGTTGGCAGCGCTGATCACGCCTTCTTGTTCCATCCGTTCGATCAGCGAGGCGGCACGGTTGTAGCCGATGCCAAGACGGCGCTGCACGTAGGACGTCGAGACCTTCTTGTCGCGCAGCACAACGGCCACCGCACGGTCGTAGAGGTCATTGCCCTCATCGGAGCCGGAGACCGCATCATAGGGGTTCTCCTGCAGCTCTTCTTCCTCGGTGACCGCTTCCAGATACTGGGGCGAGCCCTGAAGCTTGAGATGCGCGACGATCTGCTCCACCTCGTCATCGGCGACAAACGGGCCATGGACGCGCTGGATGCGGCCGCCGCCAGCCATGTAGAGCATGTCACCCATGCCCAGCAGCTGTTCGGCACCCTGCTCGCCCAGAATGGTGCGGCTGTCGATCTTGGACGTCACCTGGAAGGAGATACGCGTCGGGAAGTTGGCCTTGATCGTGCCGGTGATCACGTCCACCGACGGACGCTGGGTGGCCATGATGATGTGGATGCCGGCGGCACGGGCCATCTGCGCAAGGCGCTGGATCGCGCCTTCGATGTCCTTGCCAGCCACCATCATCAGATCGGCCATTTCGTCGACGATGACCACGATGAAGGGCATCGGCTCCAGCGGCAGATCCTCTTCCTCGTAGATCGGCTGGCCGGTCTCGCGGTCAAAGCCCGTCTGCACGGTGCGGGAGAAGCTCTCGCCCTTTTCCAGCGCCTGCTTCACGCGCATGTTGTAGCCGTCGATGTTGCGCACGCCCATCTTCGACATCTTCTTGTAGCGCTCTTCCATCTCGCGGACGGTCCACTTGAGCGCCACGACCGCCTTCTTCGGGTCGGTCACCACCGGGGTCAGAAGATGCGGGATGCCATCGTAGATCGACAGTTCCAGCATTTTCGGGTCGATCATGATCATCTTGCACTGGTCCGGCGTCATCCGGTACAGCAGCGACAGGATCATGGTGTTGATCGACACCGACTTGCCCGAACCGGTGGTACCGGCCACAAGCAGATGCGGCATGCGGGCAAGGTCCGCGATCACGCTTTCGCCGTTGATCGTCTTGCCCAGCGCCATGGCGAGCTTTGCCTTCGACTTCTCGAAATCCTCAGCCGCCAGCAGCTCGCGCAGGAACACTGTCTCGCGCTTCTGGTTCGGCAGTTCGATGCCGATGGCATTCTTGCCGGGGATCACGGCAACGCGGGCGGAAATCGCGCTCATCGAGCGGGCGATATCATCGGCAAGGCCGATGACGCGCGAGGACTTGATGCCGGGGGCGGGCTCCAGCTCATAGAGGGTCACCACCGGACCGGGGCGCACCTCGATGATCTCGCCGCGCACACCGAAGTCTTCCAGCACGCCTTCCAGAATGCGGGCGTTCTGCTCCAGCGCATCGGCGGAAAGGCCCGGCGTCTTGCCGGCCGGCTTGGGCTCGGCCAGAAGCCGCAGCGGCGGCAGTTCATAGACATCGGGCGCGTCCAGCAGCGAGGGCTGTGCCTCGGCCTGAACCCGGCGGCCGGGCTGCGGGCGCGGAGCCTGCGGCACGACACGGGCGCCGCCCTGTGCCGGAGCAGCCTGCCTTGTCCGGCCCTGATCGGGGCTGGCGATGCCAACGGGACGGCCCAGCGGCGGGCGGTCCAGCGGGGCCTCATCACGCGCTCTGCCACGGCCACGCGGTGCGACCGGCCCAGCCTCTTCCACATCGTAGCCGTCATCGTCCATGTCGAACGGCGGCTCGTCATAGGCCGAGGCGTCCTCCTCGTCCTCGTAATAGTCCTCGTCCTCTTCCACTTGCGGCGCCCGGCCCATGACCGGACCACGTGACGTCACGCGGCGTGGCGCCTCGCGGGTGCCGCGGGCATCGGGATAGAGATCGTCAAGGCCATCGTCCTCCTCGCCGGGAACGAAACGGTCCTTCAGCGCACGGCGCAGGGACCCGAAACGGCTTGTGGGCGGAGCAGCATATTCGTCATCCGCATCCTCCTCGACATACTCGTCTTCCTCATCCTCCCGCACGCGGCGGCGGGACAGGCCAAGACCCGTCATACGCTGGACGGCGGACTGAGCCTGCAGGCGCCAGTGCGCGGCAGCCCCCATGAGAGCGGCAAACCGCGGTTCGCGCTCGTCCTCTTCGTCATCATCAAAATCAAGCTGTTCCTGCGCCTTGCGGCCACGCATCTGCTGGCGGGCGGTGCGGGACGGCAGGGACGGGACATCGTCCTCCTCATCCTGATAGCGCTCGCGCATGTCGCCGAACCAGGCACCGGCAGCCACCAGCAGGAAAACGGCCGGAAGCCCCAGCCCCAGCACACCCGTGATCGTGGCAGCGCCCGGCGTCAGGTTCTGCGTCAGCAGGGAGGGGACATAGTGCATGGCATCGCCCGCAAAGCCACCGAGGCCTGTCGGCAACGGCCAGCTTTCCGGCACGGGCAGCGCAGCCACGGCACCAGCGCCCAGAAGGGTGCCGACGAACCAGAACATGATCCGGCGGCTGCCGATACGCATGGTCTTGCCGGAGAGAAGCCGCCATCCCCACAGCACCACAGGCACCAGGAAGACGGCCGTCGCAAGCCCGATGGACTGCATCAGGATATCGGAAATGATCGCCCCTGGCGTGCCCAGCGCATTGCGCACCGGCTCGCCCGTCGCATGGTTGAAGCTCGGATCGTTCACCGACCATGTGGCAAGGCTCGCGGCAAGCGCTGCCGCAAGGGCAACGACCGCCAGTCCTGCCGCGCCCACCAGATTGCGGCGGACGAAGCGCTTCAACGGGCTTTCGGTGTCGAGAATATGTGCAGCGCCCCGCCCGGACCCGCGCATGGCTGTTGCCCGTCTCATGCCGCACCTCCCAGCCAGCGTGCCACGCGCTCCAGCGCCTCGCCGGTCAGGGCGGACGGGGCACACAGGCCAACGCGGATATACGGGTCGCCCGGATTGCGGCCATCGGCCTGGGTGGAGGCCAGATAGGAGCCCGGCAGCACCTTGACGCCAACCTCGGTCCACAGCCGCCCGGTCACGCTGACTGCACCGCCCCAGCGGCTGACATCCAGCCACAGGAAGAAACCGCCCTCCGGCGTGACCGGTCCGAGGATCGGCGACAGCAGGCTTTCGGCGATTTCGTATTTCTCATTGTAAAGGCGGCGGTTCTCGATCACATGCGCCTCGTCGCCATAGGCGCGCACGGCCAGCGCCTGCGCGGGCAGCGGCACCTGCGGGGCGGCGAGTCCACGGAATTTCACCCAGCGCGAGAGGAAATCCGGGTCACCGGCGGCAAAGCCGCAGCGCAGGCCCGCAAGGTTCGACCGCTTCGACAGGGAGTTGAGCGCCACCACCATGGAATAGCCCTCACCCAGCGCATGGGCCGCTTCCAGAACGCCCGGAGGCGGCGTGCTGCGGTAGATCTCCGAGTAGCATTCGTCCGCGAAAACGTAGAACCGGTGGCGGCGGGCAAGGCCTATCAGCTTCTGCCAGTAGGCAAGGCTCGCCACTGCCCCTTGCGGATTGGCGGGCGATGCCACGTAAAAGGCGATGGTGCGGTCCAGCAGCTCCGGCTCCAGCGCATCCAGATCCGGGAGGAACCCGGTGTCCGCGCCGGTGTCCAGCATAACCGCCTCGGCTCCGGCAATGTGGGCGGCGGCTGCATAGGTCTGGTAGAACGGATTGGGCAGGATCACCGCCGGGCGCGCCACATCCTTGGCCAGCTGATCACGGGCGGAAATCGCGCCGAAGGACAGGCCCTCGCGCGAGCCGTTGAGCGGCAGAACGCCCTTGTCCTTGTCGATGGTGCCGCCAAGATTGTAGCGCCGGTCCAGCCAGGCTGCGATGGCCGCACGGAAGGCAGGCGAGCCTTCAATGGGCGGATACCGGCGGAAATCGGCCAGATTTTCCATCAGCACCTCGCCCGTGAAGGGCGGCAGCGCATGCTGCGGCTCGCCAATGGTCAGCACAATCGGATCCGCACCGGGGCGCGTATCGCCCAGGAGCGCGGCAAGGCGCTGGAACGGATTGGCGTCGGGCAGGGCCGCGCGCGGGGTTGAGGCAGGCATCGTGGACGTCATCTGACCTTCCGGACACTCGAACACACTATTGGTCCGGACGGTAACGCGCCTCTGGTAAATCCCTCATTAACCAAGCAGCGGCAGCAGCCATTTCCCGCTGCCGCGCAGGCAGTTGTCCACTGTCAGAAATCGACGGTAATCCCCTTGATTTCCCAATCCTCATAACGGGTTGGCTCCAGTCCGCCGCGCCCGTCCACTTCTTTTGCCATAGCCTGCTGGCGGGCGTCGATTTCTGCGCGGCGCGCTTCGGCTTCCTTCAGTGCCCGCTGCGCTGCGGGAGGAAGATCCTCGAATCGCCGCTGCGGTGCGGGGGCATGTTCTACAACGGCCTCCGGCTCCGCAGGCGCGGCACGCTGGGGAAAGGGAACGACCACGCCACGGCTCTCCGCAACACCAGCTTCAGGGCCGTTCGCTTCGTTGTTCTCGTCGTCGTGCATGGATATCTCCATCTGCTGCCCCGCCAGGCGCCGCTTCAAGACAGGTTGAAGACCGGCAGGCTTGCGGGAAATCGGGCTCGCCCCCATCATATAGAGGAGATGCGGGAGCGGAAAACTCCCGTCCGGCATACCGCCCGCACTTAAGCGCGACGAGGACCGAAGGCAATGAACTATTTCCGCACTGCCATGCTGCTGGCCGCCATGACCGCCCTGTTCATGGGCATTGGCTTCCTGATCGGTGGACAGAGCGGCATGATGATCGCACTGGTGATTGCCGGTGCGATGAATCTGTTCAGCTACTGGAATTCCGACAAGATGGTGCTGTCCATGCACCATGCGCAGGAGGTGGACGAGCGCAGCGCCCCCGAGCTGTTCCGCATGGTGCGCCAGCTGGCGCAGAATGCGCAGCTGCCGATGCCGAAGGTTTATATCATCAACAATCCGCAGCCGAATGCCTTTGCCACGGGCCGCAACCCGCAGAATGCCGCCGTGGCCGCAACCACAGGCCTGCTGGAGCGCCTGACCATGGAAGAAGTGGCTGGCGTGATGGCGCATGAGCTTGCGCACATCAAGAACCACGACACGCTGATCATGACGATCACCGCGACGATTGCCGGAGCCATCTCCATGCTCGGCAACTTTGCCTTCTTCTTCGGCGGCAACCGGGAGAACAACAATCCGCTCGGCTTCATCGGCGTGCTGGTGGCGATGATCGTTGCCCCTCTTGCCGCCATGCTGGTGCAGATGGCGATTTCCCGCACGCGTGAATATGCCGCCGACCGCATGGGCGCCGAAATCTGCGGCCACCCGATGTGGCTGGCTTCTGCACTGGCCAAGATCGCCGGCGGTGTGGAGCAGATCCACAATCCGGATGCAGAACGCAGCCCGGCGACGGCACACATGTTCATCATCAACCCGCTGTCGGGCGAGCGGATGGACAATCTGTTTTCCACCCATCCGAACACTGCCAACCGCATCGCCGCCCTGCGTGATCTGGAAGGGCAGATGGGCGGACGCGGTAACAGCTCTGGCGGTTCTGGCGGCTTTGGCGGCGGATGGGGCCCGTCTCCCGCGCAGACGCGCAGCCAGCCTTGGGGCGGCGCTGGAAACAGTTCCGCTCCCTCAGGCCCGTGGGGAGGAAGCGGCATTGGAAGCACACGCCCCTCTGACAAACCAAAGGGCCCATGGGGTTGAAACGGCTTGGGCTTGAGCCTAGCGGCTGATCTGCGGTAAAAGCTCCGGATCGCAGCCTCGCGCAGCGGACGGCACCGCAGCCAATTCCGCGCTGCAGGACCACCAGACATGTTTTGCATCAAGCGCCGCGAGCACCGGTTCGCGGCGCTTTGACTCAAAGCCGCATCTTGTCCAACCCAACAAAGGCAACCGCTTTGAACGAACCCACTGGCTCCCGCCCGAAGTCCCCCTCCCGCCCCACGGGCGGCAAGGGTGCACCCGCCCGCAAGCAGGGACCGGGCGCCAAGGCAGGCGGTCCGGGAACCGGCGGCGGTTCGCCCGGCCGGCCAGCCCCCGGCTTTGCCGCCCGCAAGGTAGCCGCCGACATTCTGGGCAATGTGGTGCACAAGCACCGCACGCTGGATGCCGAATATGACGTGACCTCGGGCCACTCCGGTTTCCGCGCGCTGGAGCCAAAGGACCGGTCGCTGGTGAAGGCCATCGTGGCCGCTGCCCTGCGCCGGCGGGGTCAGCTCGATGCCATTCTGGCGGAGCTGCTCGACCGGCCCATTCCGGAGCGCACGGGCCGCGTCACCGATATTCTCCACGTCGCTGCCGTGCAGATCCTCTTCCTGGACGTTGCCGACCACGCCGCTGTGTCGCTCGCGGTGGATCTGGCCGGTTCCGACAAGCGGGCAAGGCCTTACAAGGGCCTCGTCAACGGCGTGCTGCGCCGTCTGGCGCGGGAGAAGGACACGCTGTCCACCATCACCGGTTCGGGTCCGGCAGGCCTGCCGCTCTGGCTCGCAACCCGCTGGCGCGAAACCTATGGCGCGGAGACCTTCGAGGCGATCCTGCGGGCGCATCTGGAAGAGCCCGCACTGGATCTGACCGTCAAGAGCGATGCGGAAGGCTGGGCGGAGCGCCTTGGCGGCCGTGTGGTGGCAGCCGGATCGGTCCGCCTGTCGCGCAAGGGCGCCGTGGACGGGTTCGAGGGCTTCAACGAAGGCGGCTGGTGGGTGCAGGATGCCGCAGCCTCCCTGCCCGCCCGCTTGCTGGGCGACCTGACCGGCAAGCGCGCCGCCGACCTTTGCGCTGCCCCCGGCGGCAAGACAGCACAGCTTGCCACGCAAGGCGCCGATGTGACGGCGGTGGACATTTCCGAAAAGCGGCTGAAGCGCGTCCATTCCAATCTCGAGCGGCTAGGCCTTTCGGCCCGCGTCGTTGCGGCTGATCTGCGCAGCTACGAGCCGGACGAGCCTTTCGACGCCATCCTCCTCGATGCGCCCTGCAGCGCCACAGGCACCATGCGCCGCCACCCGGATGTTGCCTGGACCAAGCGTCCCGCCGATGTGACGACACTGGCCGCCATTCAGGCAGAGCTGTTGCGCAAGACCGTGACCTGGCTGAAGCCGGGCGGCGTCCTTGTCTATTGCACCTGCTCGATGGAGCGTGAGGAAGGCGAAGACCAGATCGCCGCGCTGCTGGCAGAGATGCCGGGAATCGCGCTGGAGCCGGTGCTCCCTGCGGAAATCGGCGGCCTTGCCGAGTGCATCACACCGGAAGGCTATCTGCGCACCCTGCCCTGTCATCTGGGCGGCGGCACGGAGCCGGAAGGCGGCCTTGACGGTTTTTTTGCCGCCCGGCTGCGGCGGCTTTAACTGCCCCGTAACCACTCTGACCCGCAATGGACAACTGAGAGCTAACCCTAACAGTTCGTTACCTCTTATGGTGAAAGGGCAAGTCAATTTCATTCCGGCGCCAGCACAAGGGCAGTGAGACACTGCCATGACGATCCGGGCGATGGGTGAGCAGGGGCGCATAGGGCGCCTGCTGCTCCATCATCTCTGGCAAAATGGCCTGCGCTGGCTGCATGGCGGACCCCTGTTCCGCTGGCAGCCATTTGCGGGAACGCCCTCCCGTTTGCTCATCGCCCCCCAGGACCTGCGCACCGCCGACCAGACCAATGCCCTCGATATATACGGCGGCCGCTTCCTCTTCTCCGGTAAGGTGGTCGAGGCCAGAGGCCGTTCCCCCTTCGAACTGAAGGGGGAAGATCCGGCCTGGCAGCGCGAGCTGCACAGTTTCGGCTGGTTGCGCGACCTGCGCGCCGCCGAGAGCCTTGTCGCCCGCCAGAACGCCCGCGCTCTAGTCGACGACTGGATCCGCCTGTGCGGCCGCTGGGACCCCATCGCCTGGGAACAGCCGGTCGTGGCGCGGCGCGTGCTGTCCTGGCTTGCCCAGTCGCCGCTGGTGCTGGAGGACGGCGATGCCGAATTCTACCGCCGTTTCCTGCGCTCGCTTGGCCGTCAGGTCCGTTATCTGCGCCGTACCATCAACGAGACCCCTGATGGCGTGCCGCGTCTTCAGGCGGCGCTTGCCGTTGCAGCTGCCAGCATTTCCATGGCCGGTCAGGGCCGCTATGTGCGCCAGAGCCTCAGGAGGCTGGAGCACGAGCTGCAGCGCCAGATCATGCCGGATGGTGGTCACGTGTCGCGCAATCCGGGCGCGATCCTCGACATTCTCACCGATCTTCTGCCCATCCGGCAGGCCTTCGTCACGCAAGGGCTGGAGACGCCCGCCGGCATGATGCAGGCCATCGACCGGATGATGCCCATGGTGCGCTTCTTCCGCCACGTGGACGGTGCCTTCGCCCACTTTAATGGCATGGGCTCCACTCCGACAGATCTGGTGGCAACGATCCTTGCCTATGATGATGCACGCGGCGCGCCTCCCGGCAACGCGCCATTCTCCGGTTATCAGCGGCTGATGGGCGGGGACACGGTGGTGCTGATGGACACCGGCACACCGCCGCCGCCACTGCTGAGCGAATCCGCCCACGCCGGCTGCCTGTCCCTTGAAATGTCCTCCGGGCGTCACCGGCTGGTGGTCAATTGCGGCGTATCCGGCTGGGCCAGCGACGGCTGGCGCCAGGTCGCCCGCTCCACGGCCGCCCATTCGACAGCCGGCATGGAAGACAGCTCCTCCTGCCGTTTTCTGACGGAAAAGCCCTTCACCGGCTGGCTCGGTTCACCGATCCTGACCGGCCCGACCAGCGTGCCTGTCAACCGCGAGGAAGACGCCATGGGCACCCGCGTCACCGCCTCCCATGATGGCTATGCCCACCGCTACAATGTACTGCACGAGCGCGACATCCGCCTGTCGAGTGATGGCTCCGTACTGGACGGCATCGATTTGTTCTCGACGCTGGGTGCCCTGACGCATCACGACCATTTCACCATCCGCTTCCATCTGCATCCGCTGATCAAGCCAAGCCTTCTGCGCGCGGGCACCGCAGCGCTGCTGATGGCGCCCGATGGCGAAGCCTGGGAATTCAACGCCTCCGGCGCGGAACTGGTGCTGGAGGAATCCGTCTATCTCTCGGATGTCTATGGCCACCGCCGCACTCAGCAGCTGGTGCTCTATGGCCGCATCAGCCAGTCCAGCCAGGCAGCCTGGCAGTTCCGCCGCACAGCCGGTGCCCGCAATGTGCGGCGCGAACGCAGCACAGCTGAAGAGCCGGAACTGCCGCTGTAGGCAAACCGAAAGCTGATTCGCTCCCTGTGGCTTCTTGCGCTTCCGTTTCAGCCCTGATCGTGCTAGGGCCACGGCCACTTTCCATCCTCAGATCTGCGAGGCAAGGCCATGGCCGTGGTGTCCAAGGGAGTTCCCGTTCCCCCGCTCGTTTCCGTCAAGCGCGCCCTTCTTTCCGTTTCCGACAAGACCGGGCTGCTCGACTTCGCCCGCGGGCTGTCCGAGCGCGGCGTGGAGCTTATTTCCACCGGCGGCACCCGCAAGACGCTGGCGGACGCCGGACTGCCGGTGAAGGACATTTCCGAAGTCACCGGCTTCCCGGAAATCATGGACGGCCGGGTCAAGACCCTGCATCCGATGGTGCACGGCGGCCTGCTCGCGATCCGTGACGACGCGGAGCACAAGGCAGCCATGGAGGCCCATGGCATCGGCGGCATCGACCTGCTTTGCGTCAACCTCTATCCCTTCGAAGACACGGTTGCTTCCGGCGCGGACTATGCGACGGGCGTCGAGAACATCGACATCGGCGGCCCGGCCATGACCCGTGCAGCGGCCAAGAACCACGCCTATGTAACCGTCGTCGTGGACCCGGCAGACTATGCTGCCGTTCTGTCCGCGCTGGACGAGAACAACGGCCAGTCACCGCTGGAACTGCGCAAGAAGCTCGCCCAGAAGGCCTTTGCCCGCACCGCAGCCTATGATGCCGCCGTGTCCAACTGGCTGGCCGGTGAAACCGCTGTCGAGGCCCCCGATTACCGCGCCATGGGCGGCAAGCTGGCCGAGGTCATGCGCTACGGCGAGAACCCGCATCAGTCGGCCGGCTTCTACACCACCGGCGAGCGCCGCTCCGGCGTGGCCACCGCCCGCCAGCTGCAGGGCAAGACCCTGTCCTACAACAACATCAATGACACGGACGCCGCCTTCGAGCTGGTCAGCGAGTTTGACCCCAAGCGTACCAAGGCCGTTGCCATCATCAAGCACGCCAACCCATGCGGCGTTGCGGAAGGCTCCAGCCTGAAAGCAGCCTATGAACTGGCGCTTCGCTGTGATCCGGTCTCGGCCTTCGGCGGCATCGTCGCCCTCAACGACACGCTGGATGCGGAAGCGGCCGAAGAGATCGTCAAGATCTTCACCGAGGTGATCATCGCCCCGGCAGCCACGGACGAAGCCATCGAAATCGTCGCGAAGAAGAAGAACCTGCGCCTGCTGGTCACCGGTGGTCTCGCCGATCCGCGCGCCGCAGGTCTGGCCATCAAGTCCGTCGCAGGCGGCCTGCTGGTCCAGTCGCGCGACAATGGCGTCATTGACGATCTCAACCTCAAAGTCGTGACGAAGCGCGCCCCGACGGCGCAGGAACTTGCCGACCTCAAGTTCGCCTTCCGCGTTGCCAAGCACGTGAAGTCCAACGCCATCGTCTATGCCAAGGATGGCGCAACGGTTGGCGTGGGTGCAGGCCAGATGAGCCGCGTCGACAGCGCCCGCATCGCAGCCCGCAAGGCGCTGGATGCGACCGAAGCGGCCGGCCTTTCCACCCCCCTGACCAAGGGCTGCGTGGTCGCCTCCGATGCCTTCTTCCCCTTCGCTGATGGCCTGCTCTCCGCCGCCGAAGCGGGAGCAACCGCCGTCATCCAGCCGGGCGGTTCCATGCGCGATGATGAAGTCATCGCGGCTGCAGATGAGGCAGGTCTTGCGATGGTTCTGACAGGTATGCGTCACTTCCGTCACTGACAGTAGGTGCATTGAGAATTATTACAATGCCTAATAGTTGAAAAAAATTTTTAGCTTCCAGAGGCGAAAAAACTGCTTCTGGAAGCTTTTCCTTAACGGGATTCAGCGTTTCCTGACCCTAGGAGAGTCCTGCCGGGACAAGAGAATTCCCGGAGGCCAGAAGGGGTGCCCGTATGTTGAAGCAGGCAAAGATCGCAACCAAGCTTGCGGCCGTCAGCGTGACTGCGCTGGCCGGAGTTCTTGCTGTTGGAATTGGTGTCATTGGATATCAGGCAACCTCAGCAACGCAGCAGCTTGCCATTCAGCAAGTGGAAGCCATTGCGCAGGAACAGGCCGAGTATGTTGCACGGGTGATCGAGCAAGGCCTTCTGCCCGCGCAAGGTCTCGGCAGTGCGCTGAACGCACTGAAGCGCAGCGGTCCGGTCGACAGGCAGGCCTGGACCAACATCTTGCAGGATGCAATGCAGACCTATCCCCAGATGGCCGGAACCTGGGGTATGGTTCTTGAGAATGCATTGGACGGCCGCGATGCAGAGTTTACGGGCCAGCCGGGCCACGATGAGGCCGGTGTCTGGCGCCCCTACTTCTACAGGAACAAAGGCAAGGTCGACTTCAGCCCCATCCCGCCGCTCAAGCCATCTCCTGAGGGCGACTGGTTCCATGTCTCCTACAAGACCGGCAAGGACTTCGCCACGGAGCCCTACACCTGGGAAACTGATGGCGTTGTCATGACCGGCATTTCCTTCAGCTCCCCGATCCGGGATGGTGGCAAGGTCATCGGCGTGACCGGTGGCGATCTTCTGCTCACCGATCTGACGACAACCCTGTCTTCCCAGAAGCCCATGGGCACCGGTCAGGTGAATCTCCTGTCTCAGGCGGGTGTCTGGATCGCCAACACAGACCCGGCGCTCCTGGGCAAAACATGGGCCGAAGCCAAGGGCTCTGAAGAAGCGGCCTTTGGTTCTCAGGTTCTCAATGCGGTCAAGTCAGCCCAGCCCTTCTCCTACACTGCATACGCAGACGCGGCGGGCGGAGATATGATCAACATCGTCCGCCCCGTCGCCATCGGCAACACGGACGCCACCATGGCCGTGGTGGTCAGCGTGCCCATGGCAACGGTGAATGCCGCTTCGACACAGATCATCTATACAATCCTCGGCATTGGCGCGGTTCTGCTCGCTGTCGTCGCCTTTGCGGTCATGTTCTTCAGCAACCGCATCGTCCGCCGTCCGCTGGAACGGGCTGTCACCACCATCAATGCCCTGATCGACCAGCGCTACGACATCACCATTCCGGACAAGGATCGCGGTGATGAGATCGGCCACATCAATCAGGCACTCGAAATCTTCCGTGAAAAGGCGAAGCAGGCTGAAGAGCTGGTGGCCGAGCAGGAAGAACAGCAGCGCCAGCGCATCCTGCGCGCCGAAGCTGTGCGGGATCTGTCCCAGTCGTTCGATGCCCGGATCTCGAAACTTACGGAAACGGTTTCGAGCCTCGTCGGTGACCTTAACAATGCATCCAACGTGCTGACGGTCGGCGCCGACGACACCAGCGCCAAGAGCACAGCCGTTGCGGCCGCCTCTGAAGAAGCAGCAGCCAACGTGGAAGCCGTTGCTTCCGCCGCCGAAGAGCTGCTGGCCTCCGTGTCGGAGATCCGCCGTCAGATGGAACAGTCTGCCGGGATTGCCGGGCAGGCTGTGCATCAGGCGCAGGCCACCAATGGCAAGATCGAGGCTCTGGCAGATGCCGCCAGCCGCATCAACGAGGTGGTGGCACTAATCCAGGCCATTGCCGAGCAGACCAACCTTCTCGCCCTCAATGCCACCATCGAGGCCGCCCGTGCCGGCGAGGCAGGCCGCGGATTTGCGGTCGTGGCGGCGGAAGTGAAGGAGCTCGCCAACCAGACGGCCAAGGCGACAGAGGAAATCTCCAGCCAGATCCAGTCGGTCCAGTCGGAAACGGCCAATGCGGTGAAAGCCATTCAGGAGATCTCCTCGACCATCGAGCAGATCAACGAAATCTCCGGCAGCATCCAAGTCTCCGTGGACCAGCAGGGCCTGGCAACCACCGAAATCGCCCGCAACATCCAGGAAGCCTCGAACGGCACGCAGGAAGTGACGCGCAATATCGTTGCCGTGTCCGCGTCGGCCAATGAGACCGGCGAAACGGCCCGCAAGGTCAGCTCCTCGGCCGCGATCCTCCAGCAGGAAGCGAGCGAACTGCGGCAGGAGGTGGAGCAGTTCCTTCGGGACATCCGCCAGAGCGCCTGAACACCAGGACAGACAGAACGAACTCAACAGCCCCGGCATCCGCCGGGGCTGTTGCCGTTTCAGCGCGGCTTCAGGCCTGCAAGAACAAAAGCCCCGCCGGCAAAGAACACGAGGATCACCGCCATGCCTGCCGCCTGACTGGCGGTGGCGGTGGTGACGAGGGCAACGGCCAGCGGGGCCAGGAAACTCGTCACCTTGCCGGAGAGAGCGAGGAGACCGAAGAACTGGCCCTGACGGCCAGCAGGCGCCAGATGCACCAGAAGGCTGCGTGCAGCGGACTGCAACGGGCCAGCGAGCGCACCGATACAGCCGCCAAGCACAAGGAACATCAGATCCGGCAGAGACCCGAACAGAACACCGGGGGCGGCAGGCGTTACATCAATGACGAAGAACACCGTGTCCCGGTCCACCGAAACAAGGCCAAGGCCGCACAGGATGAGACCGCCAAGCGCTCCCAGAATCACCGGGCGCGAGCCGATCCGGTCATCCAGCCAGCCGCCGGTCAGCGCGCCTATGGTGCCGGTGATGGTGAGCAGGATGCCGAAGGTGCCGATCTGGATCGTGCCCCAGCCGAGCACACCGGCTGCATAAATGCCGCCAAAGGCAAACAGCGCCACCAGTCCGTCGTTGTAGAGCATGTTGGCAATGAGGAACCGCGCCATGCCGGGCACCTGCCGCAGCTCTGCAAGGCTGCGGCGCAGGGAGGCAAGGCCCTGCCGGACAGCGGCCCCCACCTCCATGCGGCGCGGCTCATCGGGCGTGAAGAGGAACATCGGCAGCACGAAGACGAGGAACCACAGCGCCGAGAATGGCCCCGACGCTCTGTCCCCCTCGCGCGAGGCCGGATCAAGCCCGAAAAGCGGGTCTGCGCCCAGCAGGGTCTTGCCCGTTTCCGGATTGGCCGCCATGAAGCCAAGCACCATGACGAGGCTGACGAGCCCGCCCAGATAGCCGGCTGCCCAGCCCGCGCCCGACAGTCGGCCAAGCCTGTCCCGCGCCACCAGCGAGCCCATCATGGAATTGTTGAAGACCGTGGCAAATTCGATGGCAAGCGTGCCCAGCGCGTAGCCCGCCAGCGCCACGGCAATCCCGTAGCCGGTGCCGGGAATGGCCCACCATAGGGCAACGCAGGACAGGACATAGGGCACGGCCAGAGCCGCAATCCACGGCTTTCGCGCGCCCCCTGCATCGGCAACGCAGCCGAGGAACGGGGCGAGCAGTGCAATGGCAAGACCCGCCGCCGAGGTGGCATAGCCCCAGAGGGCCTGCCCTTCCGCCGGGGTGGCGGCAAGGGCGGAGGCAAAATAGGGCGCGAAGACGAAGGTCGTCACCAGTGTGAAGAAGGGCTGGGCTGCCCAGTCGAACAGAACCCAGCCAGCGACGCCGGCAGCCCCTGCCTTCCGCCCTGCGGTGCTCATCAAGCGGCTCAGTAGTCGCCGAGCTTGATATCCGGGGTGTAATCGCCCGGCACTTCCTTGGTCACCGCCTGACCGCAGACAACGATGCCGCGGGTGGCATCAAAGGTCAGCTGCGGCGCACCGGCCAGTTCCCAGCCCTTGTTGAGGGCTTGCGTGACGCGGTGGCAGAACTGGCTGTCATCGGGACCGGTGATAAAGCGGTAGAGTTTCATGGCAATCTTTCCAGGAACAAAGATGACTCCGGCATATCATTCCTGCGCAGCTGCCGCCATGGCCTTGGCGATGGCCAGCACCCTGAGCCCCATGTCCGCGTGAAGCCGCTCCACCATCTTGCCGTCGATCTGGATCGCCCCCTTGCTGGCATTTTCCGGCAGGGCGAAGGCATCGTTGATCTTCTGCGCCCAGGCGATTTCAGCCTCCGAGGGCGAGAAGGCAGCGTGACAAGCCTCAATCTGCTTGGGATGGATCAGCGTCTTGCCGTCCATGCCCATCTCCGCCCCTTGCGCGCATTCGGCGGCAAAACCGTCCAGATCGTTGAAATCATTGTAGACACCGTCAAGGATATCGAGCCCGCCCGCCCTTGCGGCGGCCACGCAGGTCATCAGCCAGGGCATCATGACAGTCCGGCCCGGCAGCAGGCGGGCGCGGGTTTCCTTGGCAAGGTCATTAGTGCCCATGACGAGGCAGGCAAGCCGGGTTTCGGGGTCCCGTCCCGCCGAGGCAATGCTGGCTGCATGCAGCATGGCCTGCGGCGTTTCCATCATCGCCCAGAGCTTTACCGAGGCGGGAGCACCTGCCAGCTTCAGCCGGTGCGCCACGCGCTCCACATCGGCGAGGGACGAAACCTTAGGCAGGAGGATTGCGCCGGGCGCAGCCGCGATTGCCGCCTCCAGATCCGCCTCACCCCACTGGGTATCAAGACCATTGATGCGGATCACCGCCTCACGGCCTGCAAAGGCACCAGCCATCACGGCCTCGCACACCTGGCGGCGGGCATCTTCCTTGGCATCGGGAGCCACGGCATCTTCCAGATCCAGCAACAGGCAGTCCACGGCGAGGCTGCGGGCCTTTTCCAGTGCCCTGGCATTGGAGCCAGGCATGTAGAGCGCCGAGCGGCGGGGCTTGAAGCTTGCGGTCACGGGCCGTCCTCCTGCAGATCTTGGCGGCACTGCGTTTGTGCAGTGCAAAAGCTGGAACGCAAAAGCTAGACGGTGGCGGCCGCTTTTTCCACTCGCCTTTCGGCGGGTATCTCTTGAAGCTCTCAGGCGCGGCAGCGCTGAGCCGCCCAAAATAAAACCCGGCGAAAACGCCGGGTTCACATGTGCCGGACCTGTTGCGTCCGGTAAGACAGGAGACAGCTGCTCAGGCCGACAGGCGGCGCTGCTCGCGAACGACCCCGTGGATGGCATCACGCACAGCCTGGCGGATATCGGCCAGCGAGAAGGGCTTGGTGATGACATCATGCACCAGCTCGTCGAGGCCGTTGGCCCGTTCACGCTGATCGGCAAAACCGGTCATCAGCAGGATCGGCAGGCTCGGCCAGTCGCGGGCGGTGGCCAGCGCGAGGGCGATACCATCCATCACCGGCATCTTGATGTCGGACAGCAGCAGATCGAAGCTGCCTCTCTCGCGGACGAGTGTTTCCAGCGCCGCTCCGCCATCTTCCGAGGCGCAGACGGTGTGGCCATCCAGTTCAAGGGCGCGTTTCACAAAGCTGCGAACCGCCTCGTCATCTTCCGTCAGAAGAATCCGGGCCATATCACACTCCCGTTGTTTCGCGAGGGGGTGTAGCCTCTTCCCCGGCTACATACCCGATGAAGGGCAACTGCCGCCAGGCGTGCCCCATGTCCATCCCGTAACCCACGACAAACTTGTCCGGACAATTAAAGCCCACATAGTCAGCCTGAATATCGGCCTTTCTGTGATGCGGTTTGTCCAGAAGTGCGGCGACCTTGACCGAACGCGCGCCCCTTTCAAGAAGCCTGTCCTTGGCGAACTTCAGGGTACGTCCGGATTCCAGAATATCATCCGCCAGTATGATATCGCGATCCTTAACAAGACTTTCAACGTCACGCAGAACCTGAACATTTCCAGAGCTTACGGTCCCTGCCCCGTAGCTGGACAAATGCATGAACTCCATTTCGAGTTCCAGACCGGCACGGTGCATGGCGCGCACCAGATCTGCTGCGAAAATGAAGCTGCCCTTGAGCACAGCCACGACCAGCAGCTGATGCGGACGGGAAGAAGCCACTTCGCTGGCAAGGCTTTCGACCCGTGCGGCGATCTCGGCTTCATCGTAAAGGGTATGGATCACCGGCTTCATTTTGTCGCTTCTGCTGCTTGTCCTGAGCGGCGGTCCACAAAGCGGACCTGAATGTCTGCGGCGTCTGCGGGGGGATCTGTCAGCCTGGTCCTGAAGCGCGTATCTGCGCCCGGCTCCAATGCCACCGCACGCGGTTCGAGGGTCCAGGCGTAAATCTCCTGCTGATCCTCGCTTCGCAGCGACAGGCGCACCGCAGGTACTGCGGCAGGCTGTTCCGATACGCTCTGGATTGTCCCCTCGACAACCAGAACGATGGTCCCCTCGTCGACTTCCCTGAATGTTCTCAAATCACGGAACTCAAGTCCGCGCAAGTTCACCGGAAGTCCCATCATGTCGAACAGACTGGCAAGGTCCGGCACATGTTTGACCACAAACTGGCGGTTCGTGAAGATGAGCGCGCTGAGTCCCACCGCAACAAGAAAGATCAAAAGGCCACCTGCGCGGCGCAGGTTGTTCACAGTCACGTGACGGGTCAGGAATGACCAGTCGCGCTCCCGCCGGGGTTTTTTCGTGTTAACCTTGATCTTCTTGCGCTTGGCAAGGGACTCGATGTCAATCGTACGGCGAGCATTTTCCTCTTCGTCCGTTTCATCATTTTCATCGGCATCCACTACATCTGGGTATTCCGGCGGAGCGTCTCTACCAGTCTTTGATTTACCCTGAGTATCCACAGATCCTTTGGCAGGTTCGGGCTCATCGTCTTCAAGCGCGCGTGCCTGGACAAGGGCTTCTTCCTCCGTAGCGTCCTCCGCCCATGCCGCTTCATCCTCGTCCTCGTCTGTCTCCGGCTCGTCCTCGATCGCCATGGCAGGCTTTGCAGCCGCCTTTGCGGCGCCTCCGGAAGAGGCGGCCGGGGAAGCAGCGACGGGGATATCTTCCTTGCGCGGGCTGATGAACCAGCGGTTTCCGCAGCGCGCGCATTTCACGCTGCGCCCTTCCGGTCCGACCATTTCCGGCTTGATATCGTAGGAAGTATCGCAGTCCGGACAGGTGATCTTCATGTTCGGGAGACCCTCGCTCCACGGCCTCGCGGGGCCTTGATGATGCCATCCATGATGCGGATGATAGCAGTCCGGTGCTGAATTGGGGGGAAGACCTGCGTTAGAGCTCCCCCAATTCTGGTTCAGAGGACATTCATATGTTTAATGAAGCGTTAAAGGGATGGCTCTAGGGTGAGCGCCGTCCACGGAGGTTTTGCGTGATCCGTTTCGAGAACGTCGGGCTGAGATACGGCATGGGGCCGGAGATCTTGCGCGACCTGACATTCAGCATCGAACCACAGTCGTTTCAGTTCCTGACCGGGCCCTCCGGTGCGGGCAAGACAACGCTGATCCGGCTGCTGTTTCTGTCGCTGCGGCCCACGCGCGGCCTCATTCGCGTGTTCAACCGGGACATGGCGACGATTGCCAAGAAGGAACTGCCAGAGCTGCGCCGCCGTATCGGTGTGGTGTTTCAGGATTTCCGGCTACTGGACCATCTGACGACTTACGAAAATGTCGCCCTGCCGCTGCGCGTCCTGGGCAAGGAAGAAGCGAGCTACCGCTCGGACGTGGTGGAACTGCTGAAATGGGTGGGCCTGGGCGAGCGCATGCATGTGCTGCCGCCGGTTCTCTCGGGCGGCGAAAAGCAGCGCGCGGCCATTGCCCGGGCGCTGATCACACGGCCGGACATGCTGCTGGCGGATGAGCCGACGGGAAACGTCGACCCGCCGCTTGCCCGCAGGCTGTTGCGGCTGTTCATTGAACTCAACAGGCTTGGCACATCCGTTGTGATTGCCACCCACGACATCACCCTGCTTGAACAGGTCGAGGCGCGCCGCATGGTTCTGGCGGACGGGCGCCTGTCCATTTTTGACTGAGGGCATGGGGAAGGCACCACGCATGGCATCCAAGGCCCCGCCACCAAAGAAGACCGGCGCAAAGGCGCCGCAGCAGCAGAAGAGCAAGCCCAAGCTGCCGCGCCCTTCGCTGAAGCTGCCCCTGCGCAGCAAGGCGAAAGCTGCTGCAGCCGGGCAGGACGCGCGCCTGCGGCCGTCTGCGGCCATCGTTCCGTCCCAGTCGGTGGCTGGGCGCGCCCTGACGCTCGTCGTCGCCATCATGAGCTTTCTGGCCTGCCTCACCGTCGGCTCCGTGTCTGTCGTCTGGGAAGCGGCCCATGACTGGAGCAATGACCTCGTGCGGGAAGTGACTGTGCAGATCCGCCCCGCTGACGGGGTGGACATGCTGCGCGAGATCGACAAGGCCGTGGCGCTGACACAGGAGTTTCCCGGCATCGGCACGGTGCGCGCCCTGTCGGATGAAGAAACCCGTCAGCTGCTGCAGCCCTGGCTCGGCGCCGGCCTTGACCTCGAAACCCTGCCCGTGCCGCGCCTGATCCAGGTGACGGTCAGCAATCCGCAGGAGCTGGATCTTCCGGCGCTGAAGCAGTCGATCGAACAGAACGTGCGCGGCGCGAGCCTTGATGATCACAGCATCTGGACCTCCCGCCTTGCCGCCATGGCCGGGGCTGTGGTGGCCGGGGGCTTCGGCATTCTGGCTCTGGTGCTGTTTTCCATGGTGCTCAGCGTCATCTTTGCTACCCGTGCGGCCATGGCCGGAAACCGCGACGTTGTGTCCGTGCTGCATTTCGTCGGCGCAAGTGACGGCTTCATCGCCCGCGAGTTCCAGCGCCACTTCCTCGTGCTGGGTCTCAAGGGCGGGATTGCCGGCGGGCTTGCTGCGTCCTTCTGCTTCATTCTGCTGGAAGTCTTCACCCGGCAAACGTCCGGCATGGCAGGTGCTGACCAGATGTCTGCGCTGTTTGGCTCCGTGGCAGTCGGCACACCGGGTTACTTCGGAGTGGTCGGCATTGTGTTCATCGTCGCCGTTCTGACGGCAGTTACCTCCGGCCTTGCTGTCAAATCCCACCTTGCCAAAATCGACTGACTGCAACATCCATCCAAGAAACAGCAGAATTGGTCTATAATCTTCGCACGATGAAACCTGCGCCTTCGGAAAAACAGCCTGATGCTGCCGCCCCTGCACCGGTCCCGGAGGACCGGCTGCGGGCCGAGCCGTCTTTGGCTGCCGCGCAGGACGGGGCAAGGGACGAGGCAAATCAGACCCTTGCGCGCGAAGCTGGACAGCCGGCCGGAGAACAGCCAGGGCAGCAACTAGGGCCTGCCCGGCAGGCTCCGCCGCGCCGCCGGGGCTACAAGCGCTGGCTGGCTCTGAAGGCGCTGGGGGTAGCTACAGTGCTTGTCTGCCTGTGGCTGCTCATTTCCTTCATCCGCTTCACCATCGATGTCGTTACCATCGATCAGCCGGAAGACCCGCGCGCCGATGCGATCGTAGTGCTGACCGGCGGCCAGGAGCGGATCGAGACGGCGGTGCAGCTGTTGCAGCAGGGCCGCGCCCAGCGCCTGCTCATTTCCGGGGTCTATCCGGCAACAACTGCACGGCAGCTGCGGCTGCGCACGGAGGCTGAGCGCGACCTGTTCAGCTGCTGCATCGACCTCGACAAAAAGGCCCTCAACACCATCGGCAATGCCAGCGAAGCTGCCATCTGGGCCAAGACGAACGGTTATGCCTCACTCGTGCTCGTCACCAGCGCCTACCACATGCCGCGCGCCGAGATGGAGCTGAATGCGGTCATGCCGGATCTGGTGGTCATTCCCTATCCGGTCTTTGCGGGCGACTTCAATGTGAAGCAATGGTACGCGGAGCCGAGGACCTTACGGCTTCTCCTGAGGGAGTTTGTGAAGTATACCCTCGCGCGGTTGCGGGTGAGCACGCTTGGTGTCTCTGCTGCTGGCT
Organism: Pannonibacter anstelovis; assembly: GCF_036881715.1. Lineage (NCBI taxonomy): Bacteria > Pseudomonadati > Pseudomonadota > Alphaproteobacteria > Hyphomicrobiales > Stappiaceae > Pannonibacter > Pannonibacter anstelovis. The sequence continues at coordinate 429,265 of NZ_JBAKBF010000003.1, read as the reverse complement.
GAGGGCCTGAACCCGGCCGCGCCGCTCGGTCTGCCCGGCTTCCAGCCCGTTTCTGTCTCCAGTCAGGTTCCCTGATGATCTATCTGCGTTCGCTTTTTTTTCAGATTGCCTTCTATCTGCTGACACTGGTCCAGATGGTGGTCTACAGCCCCTTCGTCTTTCTGGCTCCGCGCCGGATGGCCTGGGTGGTGGTGCCAATATGGGCAAAGGTCAATCTGGCGCTGCTGCGCTGGATCGCCGGGCTCAAGGTGGAGTACCGGGGCATTGAGAATATCCCGCAGGGCGGCTTTCTGGTGGCATCCAAGCATCAGTCCGCGTGGGAAACCTTCGCTCTCATCCCGTTCTTTCCGGACCCGACCTACATTCTGAAGCGGGAACTGCGCTGGATCCCGATCTTCGGCTGGTACACGGCCAAGATGAAGCAGATCCCCATCAACCGGGGCAAACGCTCAGCGGCACTGGCTGCGATGATGGCCGCAGCACGCGAGGCAATTGCCGAAGGCCGCCAGATCCTCATCTTCCCGGAAGGCACGCGCCGGCCGGCCGGTGCCGAACCGGCCTACAAATACGGCATTTCCCATCTCTACCGGGATCTTGCCTGCCCGGTGCTGCCGGTGGCGCTCAATGCGGGGCTTTATTGGCCGCGCAAGGGTTTCCTCATTCATCCGGGCACGGTGGTGGTGGAGTTCCTGCCTGTGATCAAGCCGGGCCTTGAGCCAGCAGTTTTCTTCGAAACGCTGACAGGGCAGATCGAAGCCGCGTCAAACCGCCTCATCGAGGAAGCCCGGCAGGCAGAGCGGCCCTCGCCGGTTCTCGCCGGCATTGCGCCCCGCAGCGTCTGATCCGGCTGCAGGCGGTAAAGCTCAGGCCATTTGCTTCAGCCGCTGGGCGAGCCAGGAGACGCGGGCATCGTGAATGCCCAGCTCTTCCAGATGGCTGGCCGTGTTCAGCACATATTCCGGATTGGCGCCGGACTGGCCCACAGCCCCTTCCACCAGCTCCAGCTGACGCTCCAGAGGCAGCACGCCGGCATATTGCGGGTGCTGCCGGTCAACCAGATAGGTGAGTGCTGTGGCATTGGTGCCATCGGCAAAGCGCACCGGGCGCAGGGCTTCCAGATAGACCATGGTCGCCTGTTCGCGGGCGCGCAGGTATTCGATCGTGCCATCCCGGTCCTGTTCCCGGACGCGGAAGGCCATCCCCCGGCAGGCGCCGCCGCGATCAAGGCCAAAGACAAGGCCGGGCCGCTCCGGCGTGCCCCGGTGCACCCAGGAATAGACGCAGAGCGAACGGTGGGCGCCGTGCAGCAGCGCAGGACGTTTCTCCTCAAACGGGAAACCGGGCTTCCAGATGAGAGAGCCGTAGCCAAAAACCCACAAATCGCCCATATCGGTCACGATACCTTGTTTTGCCTGAGCCGCGCACTTAGCAATGCGCCGGGCAAGTTTCAATGGCAGTGCTGCAAGTGGACTGCGGCACCAGAGGACAGACATGACCGAAATCCCTTCCGCGCCGCGAAAATCCTCCAGCCGCAAGTTCATCTATCTCGCCGGAGCCGTGGTGCTTGTGGTGGGGGGATGGAGTGCGGCCTGGGTCGCGGCCCGCAGCTTCGTCAACAGCCAGATTGACGCCGCCCTGCAGAATGCAGCGGCCATGGGCTTCGAGATCGCCTGCAGCGAGCGCAGCCTTGGCGGCTATCCGTTCCGCTTCGAGCTGACCTGCAAGGACTTCGCCCTGCGCACGCCGGTGGGCCACTTCGTCAGTGTCGCCGAGCTGCGTGCCGTCGCGCTCGCCTATAATCCGCAGCACATCATCATCGAGGCAGACAGCCCGATGGCCGCCTTTGCGCCCGGCGACGGCCCGATCCAGGAAGGGGCATGGGAGAGCCTGCGCGCCAGCCTGCGCTTCAACGGCACAAGCCTGCGCCAGCTGGATGCAGTGATCGCGGCACCCCGTTTCTTTGCGTCCGAGAACCCCGATGCAGGTGAAGTATCTCTGGCGGGCGGAGAATTGCACCTGCGGCCCAACCCGGCACAGCCGGACGATCTGGATCTGGCCGTCAGCTTCAAGGGCCTGAAGGTTGCGGCGGAAGACCAGCCCGGTGACGGCAGCTTCATCGGCCAGATTTCCGGCGGGGCGCCGCTGCTGTCAGGCACCGTGCCCCAGACCCTTTTTGCCAGCACGGACGGGCACCCGGCGCTGACGGTGACCTCGCTGGAGCTCACGTCCGGAGGCACCCGCCTCAGCACCACCGGTCAGATCCGGCTGGAAACCAACGGCACCCTGTCCGGGGAGCTGCCGCTGACAGCGGTGGAACCCGATGGCATCAAGGCCGTTCTTGCGCCCTTTTTCCCGTCCGATTCTGGCTTCCCCGAAGCGCTGCAGGGTGCCGTCATCAGCTTCGGCAAGGCAACGCAAGTGGATGGAAAGGCGGCGGTGGAAGCAAAGGTGCAGCTCACCAACGGCTCCGCCCGCATCGGCATCCTGCCGTTTGCGCAGATTGATCCGGTGTATTGAGGGAAGATTCAAGTCCCTTTGACCGCGTGAGACCCCAGCGCATTCGTCATGCCATGGCTCCGCCCATGGCATCCATGCCGATGCCTGTCATCTGGCTTCTGCGCTGATGTGCGGAAAGGAGGGCGGAGCAAGCGCGTCTGCGGCCAAACTTCGGCGAGGCTGCCCCGGATCTGGCACGCAGCATCCGGGGCGCTTCACCACAGGCTTCTCAGGCCGATGCCAGCCGGTCGATGGCAATGATGTAGCTCTTGTGGTGATCGGGCTCGGCGATCTGGTCATAGAGCGCAAGTGCCGGAGCGTTCTTGCTCGGCACGATCCAGCGCAGCTGCAGCCAGCCGCGGCTCTGGCCCTCGGTGACGAGAGTCTGGATCATCTTGCGGGCAATGCCCTTCTGGCGGAATTCCGGGCGCACGTAGATGTGGTCCATCTGGCCGGCGCGCAGGCCCGTGATCAGCTCGGGCAGATCGAAGAAGACCGCAAAACCGACAAGCTGCCCGTCCACGAAGGCGCCGATCACTTCGGCGGAGCGGTCACCCAGAATGCGCTCGGCATAGAACTGGTCCGGACGGCGCGGGGCGCCGCGCTTGAGGGCCTGGGCATTTTCAGCAATCAGGGGCGCAAGGTGCAGGGCATCGTCGGGGCCAAGAGCCTTGATGTCGAGCTTGGTCAATTCGGTCTCCGCTATGGATCGGATCATCGTTACATGCGCAACATGTCCCGAACCGGCGGGACGATCAAGCACCTGATGCGGCGGCATAACCACCCCATGGGCGCTTGAGCCTTGCTAAAGCTGTTACAGCTGCACAATGCACGCAGATGAGGCACGCCTGTCCTTGCGCCACCTCAAGGACTATGCATTTCTGTCATGGCCAGACCCGCCGCACAATGTCCTCAGGATGCCATGACCGACCAAGCCGCCCGCTTCCGCGCCACACTCATTGGCCTCACGGCCGTGCTCATGTGGGCCACTCTTGGCGTCTTCGGTGCCGGGTCCGGGGCGGTGCCGCCGTTCCTGCTCAATGCGCTCTGCTTCGGTCTGTCGGGTCTTCTCGCCTGCCTGTGGCTCGGCTTTCGCGGAAAGCTCTCCGCCCTGCGCCAGCCATTGAAGGTCTGGGCCTTCGGCACGGTGGGGCTGTTCGGCTTTCACTTCTTCTATTTCACTGCGATCCGCAACGCGCCGCCGGTCGATGCCAATCTGATCAACTACACCTGGCCGCTGCTGATCGTGGTGTTCTCCGCCCTGCTGCCGGGTGAAAGACTGAAACTGCATCACGTGCTGGGCACCGTGCTGGGCCTTGGCGGTGCGGCGCTGCTGGTCAGCAAGGGAGAGGGCCTCAGCCTTGATCCCGCCTATGCCCTTGGCTATGGCGCGGCGGTCGCCTCTTCCCTGTTCTGGTCCACCTATTCGGTACTCTCCCGCCGCATGGGCGAAGTGCCGACGGAAGCTGTGGCCGGCTTCTGCCTGATGACGGCGCTGCTTTCGGCCATCTGCCATCTGGTGCTGGAAGACACCATCTGGCCGTCCGGGACGGTGGAATGGGCCAGTGTCGTGGCGCTTGGCCTGCTGCCGGTCGGCCTTGCCTTCTTCACCTGGGACATTGGCGTCAAGCGCGGCGACATTCAGGTTCTGGGCGCGGCCGCCTATTCGGCCCCGCTCCTCTCCACGCTGCTGCTGATCGCCTTCGGCTTCGGTACTTTCACCTGGATCGTCGGCGCAGCCTGCATTCTGATCACCATCGGCGCCGTCATCGCGGCGAAGGACATGATCTTCAAACGCGCCGCCACGTGATTTGCGGGCGCGCAATCCGCCCCTGCGCCCATCAATAGCTGCGCAGCAGCCGCTCCAGATAGTCGAGTTCCAGCCTCGGCCGGGCGGGATCTGAGAAGCGGCGGCGCAGTTCTTCCAGGATCCGGCGCGCGCGCTGCACGTCGATCTCGTCCGGCACCTTCACCTGGCTGCCCAGATCCGGCCCCTGATTGCGGCGCGGACGGCCGAGCGGGTCTGTGTCCATCGGCGAGCGCTGGCTCATGCCCTGCCCTTCGCCCATGCCCATCATCTGCTCACCCAGCTGCTGGGCGCCGCGGCGCAACGCGTCGAGGGCATCACCCTGCTGGCCGACCGCCTGATCGCCCTGTCCCTGCCCGAGTGACCTCTGGGCCTGTCCCATGGCATCACCGGCCTCGCCCAGACCTTCGTTCTGCGACAGGCCGTTGCGCTCCATCTGCTCCATCAGCTGCTGCAGCTGCTGGGCCAGATCGCCCTGCCCCTTCTGCAACTGCTCAAGCAGGCCGCGCAGCTGCTCTTCGGTCATCTGCTGGCCCTGCCCGCCATTCTGGCCGCCCTGCTGATCACCTTCACCTTGCTGCTGTTCACCGTTCTGGCCGTTCTCGCCCTGCTGCTCTTGCTGCTGGTTGAAACGGTGGGTCTGGTCCATCAGCTCCTGCTGGCGCTGGATCATCTGGCCAAGCTGGTTCAGCATCTCCATCATTTCGTTGGTGAGGCCGTCAGGTGCCATTTGCGGGCGGCCGGTCTGCAGGTTCTCCATCATCCGCTGCATCTGCGCCAGCAGGTCGCGGGCCGCATCGCGTGAGCCGCTGCGCGCCAGCTCCTCGATCCGGTTCAGCATCTCATCGAGATCGCGCGTGCTCAGGCTCTGCTGATTGGGGTTGAACGGCTGCATGGCCTGCGGGTTCTGGCGCAGCTGTTCGGTCAGCGCCTGCATGTAGTCCTGCAGGGCCTGCCGCAGCTCCTGTGTCAGGCGGGCAATCTCCTCATCGGATGCGCCCTCTTCCAGAGCCTTCCGCAAAGCCTCCTGCGCGTCGCGCAAGGCCCGTTCGGCCATGGAAAGGTCGCCATCCTCGATGGTCAGCGCCAGATCCCACAAGAGCGGCAGCAGCTCCTTCAACTGCTCGTCGCTGCGGGCGGCAACCAGATTGCGGTAGGCAAAAGCAAGGCCGAGATGCACGCGCGGCTCGACGTCAAAGGCCTCGGGCGCCAGCAGCAGTGCATCGAAAGCATCGATCACCCTAAGCTGGGAATTGGCATCCAGAGCCAGATCCCGCCGCTGCTCCACCACGGCCTTGGCCAGCGGCTTGGAAAAGCGGCGCTGCGGCAAGGTGAAGACCACCGGTTCCGATGTGCCCGTCTGCCCCGCCTCATCGCGGGCAATCAGCGTCAGCAGCACCTCGGAGCCCGCCCAGGGATGAGACGTCAGGTCGCGGATCGTCTCGCCCGGCTTGGCCGAGCCGGGGGCATGCGGCGGCACGGACAGGGGAAACTGCGGCGCCTCGACCAGCGGGCGCGGCTCTTCATTGCCGTCGGACGCTTTCGGTGCCGGCTCGATCTGCGCCTCGGCGCCTGTAACCCGGTAGTCGTCCTGCGCCAGATAGCTGAGCTTCAGCGCACCGCTGAGCTGGGCTTCCGGATCATCCAGCAGGCGGATGGTGGGCGGCAGATCCGGCTGCACGTCAAACGGCCAGGAAGCAATGACGGCACCTCCCTGCTGCAGCTCATAGGAGCCGCTTTCGGAAAGCGTCAGGCGCTGCTCTTCAACGCCGGTGTTCTGCGCAACTCCAGCCTCATCCTCCTGCGCCGGAGTGACAATCTCGCCATCCTTGTAGATGGCAAGGCCGGACGTACCCTGTGCCCGCAGCGTCAGCACGCTGCCGGCCGGAACTCTCAGCGGCACGGCAGGATCGCGCAGGGCGGCACTTTCTCCCGTGAGATAGATCGGCGCGCGGGCCGTGTAGAGCGGCGGCGTCACCCAGGCGTCGATCCGGCTTGCAACCTCCTGCAAGTCCAAAGGCGAGGTGAAGGCCGAGCCAAGCCGGTTCAGTCTCATGCCGTCCTGCGTGACCGCAAATCCGGTCACCAGCAGCATCAGCGCAACCACGCGCAACGCATAGGGGTCGCGGCGGAAGGCCTCAGGGTGGGCAAGGCCGGACCGCATGGAACGCAGCGCCTCAGCCATGCGGCGCTTGTGCATTTCCCACAGGGCCAGCGTTTCCGGGCTGGCACTGCCGGACGGCAAGTCATCCTCGATGGCCGTCAGGGGCCGGTGGGAATGGCCGCTGACCAGCTCCACCCGGTGCAGAGCCTCCTGCCGGCCGGGCCAGCGCAAGCTGAGAAGCGGGCGCAGCGACCAGAGGAACGCCCCGGCCAGAACAGCTACCAGCACAAGCCGCAGCCAGACTGGCACGATGAGCCAGGTTCCGACCAGCGAGAGACCGGCGAACAGGGCAAGAATGATAACGGGTTGATAGAGCGCGGACCAGAGCCGTTCCCAGAACAGCGCAACGCGGCTGCGCCACACCACGGCCTTGAGCCGCCTGTCCACCGCCGCCCGCGTCAGATCCTGCGGAAGAGACAGCCTGTCGCTATCCGTCACGGCAATCTCCTGCCCGGATGGAAAAGCGCGCTCAACTGGGTCCTGTTCCGCCAAACCGTATCTCTCCGCGTTCAGCCCTCAACCCGCAGCTTTCTAGAGTGGGGCAAAGCGGGTCTGACGGCAACCCGCCCAGCTGATCAAATCAGCCGTGATCTTGTTGCCCGTTTCAAAGCCAGTCCGGCATCCGGTCCAGTCCCAGCAGGTCCTCATAGGACGGACGCGGACGGATCACGGCATATTGTGAGCCATTCACAAGGACTTCGGGCACCAGAAGCCGGGAATTATAGCTGGAGGATTGTGTCGCGCCGTAGGCACCGGCGGTATAAACCGCCAGCAGGTCCCCGGCCTTCACCTCCGGCAGGTCGCGGCCCAACGCGAGATAGTCGCCCGTTTCGCACACCGGACCCACAACGTCGGCAATGATTCGCCCGCTGTCAGCGGCCGGTTCCACCACCGGTCCAACCTCGTGATGGGCGTCATACAGCGTCGGCCGGATCAGGTCGTTCATCGCCGCATCGACGATGACGAAGGACTTGTCCTCGCCCTTCTTCACATAGATCACGCGGGTGACCAGAATGCCGGCATTGCCCGCAATCAGGCGGCCGGGCTCGAAGATCACCTGGCAGTTCAGCTGCTGCACATGTTTGCGCACGACAGCGGCATAGTCATCCGGGTGCGGCGGCGGATCATTGTCAAAGACATAGGGAACGCCCAGACCACCGCCGAGATCAACGTGATCAATCTCATGCCCGTCGGAGCGCAGCTGCGCCACAAGCTCGCCCAGCCGCGAAAATGCTGCATCGAAGGGCTCCAGCTCGGTGATCTGCGAGCCAATGTGCATGTCGATGCCGCTGACCTTGATGCCCGGCAGGCGCGCAGCCTGCGCATAGACTTCACGGGCACGCTTCCAGGGAATGCCGAACTTGTTCTCGGACTTTCCGGTAGAAATCTTGGCGTGGGTGCGGGCGTCCACATCCGGATTGATGCGCAGCGACACCCTTGCCGTCTTGCCCAGCGATTGCGCGACACGCGAGAGCTGGATCAACTCCGGCTCTGATTCCACGTTGAAGCAGAAGATGCCCTGCTCAAGGCCAAAGGCGTGTTCGGCTTCGGTCTTGCCAACGCCGGAGAACATGATGCGCTCCGGCGGCGTGCCTGCGGCCAGCGCGCGGCGGGCCTCGCCTTCGGAAACCACATCCATCCCCGCACCCAACCGGGCCAGCGTGCGCAGCACGGCCAGATTGGAGTTGGCCTTCACCGCGAAGCAGACCATGGACGGAATGTCCTTCAGTGCCTCCGTAAAGACCCGGTAGTGCCGCTCCAGCGTTGCCGCCGAATAGCAGTAGAATGGCGTGCCGACGGCTTCCGCCATCTCAGTCAGGCTGACGTCCTCCGCATGGAGAACGCCGCCCTTCATCTCGAAATGATGCATGGCAAGTCCAGGAACGCCGCAGGCACAGCGCCATGGCGGCAGAGGCATCAGGCTGTCAGGTCAGACCTTCAGGCAAGCTGCAGGGTGGCCAGATGCGGCGTCACCTCGATTGCAGCAGCAGGGCGAACCTTTTCAAGGGAACCACGGCGGCCGCAGGCCGAAACGGCCAGGCCAAGACAAAGAATGCAGGTGGCAGCAGCCAGAAAACGCCGGTTCTTCAGCATGTCAGACCTCGTTGCTTGTAACGTTCAGATGCGATGTCGTCGCACGCCTTCCCGCCTGCAGCAAGCCCCGTGCGGGAAGATGGCAGGCGCCGGTCCTGCCAGCCAGGCGCCCTCACCGGTTCCTCAGCCTTTGGCCAGCTGCTTCAGCCAGCGGCGGGCCTGCTTGCGCACATTGGCCGGAGCCGTGCCGCCGTAGCTCGTGCGGCTCTTCACCGACTTGTCGACGGTCAGCACGGAATAGATCTCGCGGGTGATGCGCGGCTCGATTTCCTGCATCACGGCCAAAGGCACCTTTTCAAGCTCAACGCTTTCGGCAACCGCATAGCCGACGATCCTGCCGGTGACGTGGTGGGCATCGCGGAAAGGCATGCCAAGCACGCGCACCAGCCAGTCGGCCAGATCCGTTGCGGTGGAATAGCCGGAGCCTGCAGCCTTCTTCAGGCGCTTCACCTGAGGTTCCATGTCCCGCACCATGCCGGTCATGGCAGCAAGGGCCAGCGACAGGGACGGCAAGGCATCGAAGGCCTGCTCCTTGTCTTCCTGCATGTCCTTGGAATAGGCGAGCGGAAGGCCCTTCATCATCACCAGCAGCGCCATCATGCCGCCGTAGATGCGGCCCGTTTTGGCGCGCACCAGTTCGGCGGCATCCGGGTTTTTCTTCTGCGGCATGATCGAGGAGCCGGTCGAGAACTTGTCCGACAGCTTGATGAAGCCGAACTGGGCCGAACACCACAGCACGATTTCCTCGGCAAAGCGCGACAGGTGCATCGAGCAGATGGACGCAGCAGCCAGCGCCTCGATGATGAAGTCGCGGTCAGACACGCCGTCGAGCGAATTGGCCATCGGCCGGTCGAAGCCAAGCGCTTTCGCGGTCGCTTCCCGGTCGATCGGGAAGGACGTGCCGGCGAGTGCGGCAGAGCCCAGCGGGGACTCGTTCATGCGCTTGCGCGCATCTGCAAAACGGCTGCGGTCGCGGGCAAACATCTCCACATAGGCCATCATGTGGTGGCCGAAGGTGACCGGCTGAGCCGACTGGAGATGGGTGAAGCCCGGCATCACGTCGGCGGCATGGGTCTCTGCCTTTTCAGCCAGGGCCACCAGCAGCCCGGCCAGCTGGCCATCGAGCGTATCGAGCGTATCGCGCACCCACAGGCGGAAATCTGTCGCCACCTGGTCATTGCGCGAACGGGCGGTGTGCAGGCGTCCGGCCGGCGCACCGATCAGCTCGGCAAGGCGCGCCTCGATGTTCATGTGAATGTCTTCGAGGGCGCGGGAGAAGGTGAACTTGCCCGTCTCGATCTCTGACAGGATCGTGTCGAGACCGTGAACGATCTTTTCGGCATCCTCGCCCGCGACAATCTGCTGCGCAGCCAGCATGCGGACATGGGCCTTGGAACCCTCTATATCCTGCTTGTATAGCTTCTGGTCGAAGCCAATGGACGCATTGATCTCTTCCATGATCGCGTCCGGGCCTTCGGCGAAACGGCCGCCCCACATGCGGTTGCTCATATGACTGCCTCTTGATAGACGCCCCGGAGAGGTGCCCTTGCCAGGTGAAGAAGACATGAAGCCGACAAGACAGACCCGTTCCGGTTACAAGCGTCCGCTGGTTGCGGTCGCTGCGGCCGGTCTGCTTTCAGCCATTGCGGCGGTATACGTGATTGGCAGCCCCGGTGGCAACACAAGCGCTGGGAAAAGCTGCCAGGCCTCGCTGGCGGCAGCCTCTGCGGCCAAGTCCCTTGCGAAAGGCGATGTCGCCGCCTTCCTGCCAGCGCAAAAGCCACTCGATCTTCGCGATCTGAAATTCAAGGGACCGAACGGGGAGGACGTGAGCATTGCCCAGTTCACCGGCAAGACGGTCCTGCTGAATCTCTGGGCCACCTGGTGCGCACCTTGCCGCAAGGAAATGCCCGCGCTGGACCGGCTGGCTCAGGCGCGCAATGGCGATGACTTCGCTGTGGTCACAGTGAACCTTGACCGGGGCGGACCGGAAAAGCCCAAGGCCTTCCTTGAGGAAATCGGCGTTGCATCGCTGACCTACTACTCGGACGCGTCAAATGCCGTGTTCCAGGATCTGCGCAGCAAGGCCCGCGCCACTGGCCTGCCGACAACGATCCTGGCAGGCCCGGACGGCTGCGAGATCGGCACCATGTATGGCCCGGCCGAATGGGACCATGAGGATGCGCTGCAGCTGATTGATGCGGCGCGGGCAAAGGCACCAGGACAGGCCGCAGGTTGAAATGGCGGACAGAGCCCTTGCAAGCTGCGTAAACAGCAGCTGGCTCTCCGCGTTGCCCGGCACCAAAAGAACAAAGCCCCGCCGGAGCGGGGCCATGGATCTTCTATTGAAGCCGTCCACTGTCAGGCAGTGATGTCCACCGCATTGCCGAGACCGGGAATCTTGCGGCTTTCGCGCTGCTCTTCCTGGCGGGACGTCTCCTGCACGGTCTCGCGGCGCTCGTCCGTCTGGCGTTCCGAGGCCTGACGCTCAACCCGGGCGGTATCCTGCGCAGCCCTGGCGGAATAGTCAGGACGCACGCCCGACGCAGCGAGATCAGCCGATGCAGTTCCGGAAATTGCAACCATAACTCAAGCCCTTTCCAGTTGATGCCTGCGCCAGCCGGAGCCCGGAGAATGCCGGGATCAGACCGTCACATCGACGCGGTCACCCATGCCAAGGACGGCACGGCGCGCGATGCGATCGGCATCATCACTCAATTGCTCTGCGCGATTCGCCTTTCTGTCCGCTTCGCGATTCACCGACTCGGCCAGCATTGCGCTGCGCCGGGCGTTGAATTCCTCGAACCGTTCAGTGCGGCGTTCCGAGAGGTTTTTCTCCTCCCTCAGCGCAGAGGCTGGAACACCGCGGTAGCTTTCGATCTCCGCCATGTGAACCTCCATCGTGAGCATCGGCCGGCGAACGGCCAGATTGCTGGAATGCCACGAAGGATAAGATAGGCCATGGAGCCAAAGCAAACATTACAACGAATCAGGCAAATTATATAAAATTTTATTAAAATGTTGAATTACGCTAGGTTAGAACAGAAATAAGCCAATAAAATCAGCATCGCAGGAACAAAGACTTAACTATTTTTTAACTATAAATCCAAAGGGCGAAAATATTGCGAAATCCCTACCCCGATTTCCGTCAGTTGATTTTATCAGAGGAAAACTTGGTAAACGGCCACAGCATCTCAGCCCGAGCGGGATTTGGCCCGGCCGGGAACGCTTGAGCGGAGCGAATCTGGATGTGGTCAGACGATGACGTCGACGAGACCGCCGGTCCCGGCGGCAAGCGGCGCAGAGCCTGAACCGGAGGAAGCCGCCTGATCCAGCATGGCGACGATCGACTGATCCGGCTGCATGGACATCTTCAGCATCTTGGCCTGAAGCTGCTGCTGGGTCTGGGCCTGTGTTGCCCCGACAAGCGCGGCTGCGATGGATGCGCTGCTCATGGATCTACCTTTCCTGATGGGATCCAGTGTCGCGCCAGAAGGTTAATCTGCCGTTAATATCTCTCAGAATGGTTCCCGCCACAGAGCCTTGCGCTGCAGCTTGCCCGAAGGCGTGCGCGGCAGATCGTCGACAAGACGGTAGACCTTGGGCCGTTTGTACTCCGCCAGCCGGTCTGCGGCGAACACCGCCACAGCATCTGCATCCAGTGCCGCACCCTCCCTCGGCACCAGAAAAGCGGTAACGAGGCTGATGCCATTGGAGGCAGGCACTGCCGTGACAGCCACATCCGCCACATCCGGGTGGGTGGCCAGAACCCGTTCCACTTCCTCCGGAGCCACACGGTAGCCGAAGGCATTCATCACATCGTCGGCGCGGCCCTCGTACCACAGATAGCCGTCCGCATCCTGGCGGGCACGGTCGCCTGTCAGGAACCAGTTGCCGCGCATCACCTCCGCCGTGTCTTCCGGCCGCTGCCAGTAGCCCAGCATCAGGCCCGGATCATCCCGCGAAACCGCCAGAAGCCCCGTTTCGCCAGAAGGCAGCGGGGTATCCCCACCCTCTTCCGGCAGGATGGCGACGGAACGTCCGGCCTGCGGCTTGCCTGGGCTGCCGGGGCGCGTGGGCACTTGCGGGCCGCTGGAGACATAGGTGGAGATTTCGCTCATGCCCAGCGCCTCAAAAAGCTGCCTGCCGCTGCGGCGCGTCCACTCCTCGTGGAGCGCTGCGGGAAGCGCCTCTCCTGCCGTCAGCCCATGACGCAAGGCCGGGAAGCGGTGCGGCGTAACATCGCCGTATTTCAAAATACGCCGGTAAAGGCTCGGCACCGCCGCAAAAAGGGTTGCGCCTGTGGCTTCCAGCAGATCCGGCCAGACATGCGGATCGCGCGGGCCATCATAGACAATGCTGGTGGCACCATTGGCCCAGGGGTCCATCAGGCCAACGCCGAGCGTGTAGGTCCAGTTGAAGGCGCCTGCATGCAGCAGCCGGTCAGAAGACGAAATCCCGTACCAGCCTTGATCCATGGGACGGCGTCCAGACGCTGCACGCTGCGCATGCAGCACGCCCTTGGGGCGGCCACTGGTGCCGGAGGTGTAGACGATGAAGGCCGGATCATCGCGCTGCGTGGGCGCAAAACTGCCCTGCGGCGCGCTCTTGAGCGCTGCAATGCCTTCCGGCCCGATGAAGCGCACCCCATCACGCGGCTGCGGCAGGGGCGTTTGCCCGTCATGAATGACGGCCACAGCCCCGCTGTCAGCCAGAAGCATGTCACATTCCGGCCCGGTCAGCAGCGCGGAGCTGGGCACCGGCACTAGACCGGCAGCGATGGCACCAAAGAAGAAGAGCGGAAAATCACTGGAATGGCCAATGCGCAGGAGAATGCGGTCCCCCTGCTTGAGCCCCTCACCTGCAAGGCCCCCTGCCACGGACAGGACGCTCGCAGTCAGATCACCATAGGTCCAGCGTTCCAGCAGCGCCCCGCCCGGCCCCACCACCTCCAGCGCCACCGCGCCCGGATCGGGCGCAGCGCGGGTAAGGCAGTAGCGGGCGAGGTTCATGCAGCTGTCAGCGGGTGGGAACCGGGGTTTCGCCGCGATAGTCGTAGAAGCCGCGGCGCGTCTTGCGGCCAAGCCAGCCGGCCTCAACATATTTCACCAGCAGCGGGCACGGGCGGTACTTGCTGTCGGCCAGCCCCTCATAAAGCACCTGCATGATGGACAGACAGGTGTCGAGGCCAATGAAGTCGGCCAGCTGCAGCGGTCCCATCGGATGGTTGGCGCCAAGGCGCATGGCCGTGTCGATGGATTCCACCGAGCCAACACCCTCATAGAGCGTGTAGATGGCCTCGTTGATCATCGGCAGCAGGATGCGGTTGACCATGAAGGCCGGGAAATCTTCGGCCACCGCGGTGGTCTTGCCCAGACGGGCGACAAAGCCCTTGGCGGCTTCAAAGGTCTCGTCTTCGGTGGCGATGCCGCGCACCAGCTCCACCAGCTCCATGATCGGAACCGGGTTCATGAAGTGGATGCCGATGAAGCGCTCCGGCCGGTCTGTCGAGGCAGCAAGGCGCGTGATGGAAATGGACGAGGTGTTGGTCGCCAGCATCGCTTCCGGCTTCAGCACCGGGCAGAGCTGGGAGAAAATCTTGCGCTTGACCTGCTCGTTCTCGACGGCGGACTCGATCACCAGATCCACATCGGCCAGCATGTCGAGGTTTTCCGCACCATGCAGCCGGTCGAGAGCTGCGGAGCGGTCTTCCTCGGAAATCTGGCCCTTGGACACCTGACGGGCCATGTTGCCATTGATCGACGCCAGACCGGATTCGATCCGGTCGCGGGACAGGTCGTTCAGATAGACCTGATATCCGGCCACGGCGCAGACATGGGCAATGCCACTGCCCATCTGACCCGACCCGATCACACCGACTTTCTTGATCTCGACCACCATCGTCTCATCCGATCCTGTTGCAGGCCGTGCCGCATATGCACGCAAGCCGCGCTATTCTTTACAAGGTTCATCGCATCGGGCAAGGACCAGCGCAACAAAAGCGGGTCATTCCGTCTGCCTGCCCCTTCAAAAGCAGTTCAGGCTGCCGGGATGTCCGCAGCAGCCTGAAGCTCTTGATGTGCCATCAGGCCTTTTCGAGTTCTGCCTTCAGCTGCGGCAGGATCTCGAACAGGTCACCGACGAGGCCATAGTCCGCCACCTGGAAGATCGGAGCTTCCTCATCCTTGTTGATGGCAACGATGACCTTGGAGTCCTTCATGCCCGCAAGATGCTGGATGGCACCGGAGATACCGCAGGCAATGTAGAGCTGCGGGGCAACCACCTTGCCGGTCTGGCCGACCTGCCAGTCGTTCGGGGCATAGCCCGCATCGACCGCAGCGCGCGAGGCGCCGACAGCTGCACCCAGCGCATCTGCCACCGGCATGATGACTTCCTGGAACTTCTCCGAAGAGCCCAGCGCACGGCCGCCCGAGATGATGATCTTGGCTGAAGCCAGTTCCGGACGGTCGGAGCGGGACAGCTCTTCACCGGCAAAGCTGGACAAGGCGCTGTCAGCAGGCGCTGCCACATCCTCGATGGCCGCCGAGCCGCCCTCGCCTGCAGCGGCGAAGGAAGCGGTGCGCACGGTGATCACCTTCTTGGCATCGCCCGACTTGACGGTCTGGATGGCGTTGCCCGCATAGATCGGGCGCTCGAAGGTCTCGCCGTCGATCACGGCGGTGACGTCCGAAATCTGCATCACGTCGAGCAGGGCAGCAACGCGGGGCAGGATGTTCTTGCCGTTCGCGGTGGAAGCGGCAACGATGGCATCGTAGCTGCCAGCCAGCGAAACGATCAGATCTGCCACCGGTTCTGCCAGTTGATGGGCCACAGCGCCGCCCTCAGCCACCAGAATCTTGGCAACGCCAGCGAGCTTTGCAGCTGCTTCGGCGGCAGAGCGGGCGCCCTCGCCGGCCACCAGCACATGCACATCACCGCCGAGTTTCGCGGCAGCGGTCAGGGCCTTGGCGGTTGCATCGTTCAGGGCGCCGTTGGCGTGTTCGGCCACAAGAAGTGTCGTCATGGGTTTTTATCCTCCTGTGACGGGTCCTCAGAGGACGCCGGCCTCGTTCTTCAGCTTGGACACAAGCTCGGACACCGAGCCAACCTTCACACCTGCCTGGCGGGATGCCGGCTCGACCGTCTTCAGCACGGTCAGGCGCGGAGACACATCGACACCGAAGTCATCCGGGGTCTTCTCATCAATCGGCTTCTTCTTCGCCTTCATGATGTTCGGCAGGGACGCATAGCGCGGCTCGTTGAGGCGCAGGTCCGTGGTGACGATGGCCGGAAGCTTCAGCGACACGGTCTGCAGGCCGCCGTCCACTTCACGGGTCACGTCCACGCTGCCGTCACCAACGCTGACCTTGGAGGCAAACGTGCCCTGGCCCCAGCCGAGCAGCGCCGCCAGCATCTGGCCGGTCTGGTTGCAGTCATCGTCGATCGCCTGCTTGCCGAGGATCACGAGACCCGGCTCTTCGGCTTCGACAACCTTCTTGAGGATCTTGGCAACGGCCAGCGGCTCCACCGTAGCATCGGTCTTGACCAGAATGCCACGGTCGGCCCCCATGGCCAGCGCGGTGCGCAGGGTTTCGGTGGCCTGAGCCGGTCCGATGGAAACCACCACCACTTCCGCCGCCTTGCCCGCTTCCTTGAGGCGCAGGGCCTCTTCAACGGAGATCTCGTCGAAGGGGTTCATCGACATCTTCACGTTGGCCAGCTCGACGCCGGAACCATCCGGCTTCACGCGAACCTTCACGTTGTAGTCGATCACCCGCTTTACGGGCACAAGGATTTTCATGGGTCTTATCCTCCCGCTTCGGCGGCTTTTTTGCCGCACTGCGTCAACAGGTCGAGCCGGCTTAACATCCCGCAAAGAAAATGGCGGGTTTCAGCCAATACTTGCATTCGGCGCGCGACGGTAAACACCCGGACGCCGGGTGTCAACGATGGCGCTACGGAAGGTCCACCCGCTTCTTGCTGCAACGCAAAGACTTGGCCGGACCACATCCGCATCAGGCCTCCAGATCGCGGTCGAACAATCTCACGCCCGGACGGCGCATCACCAGCACAAGAACGGCACCGGCCATAATGCCTCCGGCATGAGCCACCCAGGCCACCTCGCTTTTCTGGAACAGCAGCAGATTGGCGATCTGCACGATGATCCAGCCGCCCAGCAGCCACAGGGCAGGCAGGCGCAGGGGTATACGCCCCATGAACAGCACCCAGACCCGCACCCGAGGATGCAACATCAGATAGGCTGACACGATGCCTGATACAGCCCCGGACGCACCAATCAGCGGAACGTCCGAAGCCGGATCCAGCAGCGCGAAGGCCAGCCCGCCCGCCGCCGCGCTGAGGAGATAGAAGGCAAGAAACCTCAGATGCCCCATGGCATCCTCGACGTTATCGCCGAAGACCCAGAGGAACAGCATGTTTCCCGCCAGGTGCATGACATCAGCATGCAGGAAGGCATAACTGACGAGCGACAGCTTTTCCGGCAGAATGATCAGCTCAGGTGCCAGATCCTTCATATCGAAGAACACGGACGGGATCAGCCCGTAGGAATAGGCGCTGGCGATGGCTGCATCGCCAAAGCCCCCGCCCTGAATGAGCAGATAGACCAGTACATTGGCGAGGATCAGCGACCATGTGACCACGGGCCGCAGCACGTGGCGCAAGGGGTTATGGTCGTAGAGGGGAAAGAACATCCGGCTCTGCCTGATCCCTGTTTTCTCTTATGCCAAGTCTAAAGATGCCAACGCATCAAGCCCTGAATTGCTCAAACGCCGCAAGGGCCGGGGTCCTACCGGTTCTTGCCGGGCACCCAGAGCACGTCGCCCGCGCCCTTGTCATTCAGATACCGGGACGCGACAAAAAAGAAGTCGGACAAACGGTTCATATAGCGCGTGGCTGCAGGATTGATTCGCTCCTCCGCCGCCAGGTGCACCATCAGCCGCTCAGCCCGGCGCGAGACGGTACGGGCAAGGTGCAGATAGGTGGCCGCAGGTGAGCCGCCCGGCAGCACGAAAGAGCGCAGCGGCTTCAGATCCGCATTCAGCAGATCGATAGCATTTTCCAGCGCTGTGACCTGCCCATCGGTGATGCGCAGCGGCTCGTAGCCCAGATCCTTGTCCGTTTCCGGCGTCGCCAGATCGGCGCCAAGGTCGAATAGGTCATTCTGGATGCGGCCGAGGATGGCATCCACCTCAGCATCCGCACCGTCGAGGGCGAGGCGGACGAGACCGACCACCGAGTTGGTTTCGTCCACCGTGCCATAGGCCTCGATGCGCAGGTCATACTTGGGCCGCCGCTCACCGGAGCCCAGCGCGGTCGTGCCGTCATCGCCCGTCTTCGTGTAGATCTTGTTCAGAACAACCATGCTGCAATGCCTCCCGGGCGCTTGTGTCTTGATGCGGCTCTCAGGCGCGCGTCAGGGTTTGGGTCCCAGGAAATAGAGCGCAGCCATGATGATGACGATGGCGAGAAACTGAAGGCCGACGCGCCAGCGCATCAGCTGCTGCGAGCGGCTGGAGCTGCCGCCCCGCATCATGTTCCAGAGCCCAAGCAGCAGCACGACCGCCACCGCGCCAACGGCAACCGGAACCAGATAATAAAAGAAACTGCCCATTTCCTGTACCTCTCGGGCGGCACTCTTCTGCCGCCGCTGTGCCCCCCTTACGCAGATCCGCCTGACGCAGACCTGTGAAGGCATATGATCTCACTCTTCCCCGTCCGCCGCTTTCAGCAGCACCCGGTCCAGGGCGCGGGTGCTCAGAAACCGGCGGACGATGTTCATCCAGATGGTGGGTTTGGTCACCCGGTAGCGCGCCCTCGGCCGGCTGGCCTCGACGGCGTGCACCAGCTTTTCAACCACCGCTTCAGGCGGAAGTTTCCAGGGGCCGGGCTCGCCGTTCTCCATCCGCTTCAGCCGCCGCTCATAGGTAGCGCGGTGCGGCGAGGCCATCATGCCTTCCTTACCGATCCAGTGATGGAAGTTTGCCAGCGCATTTTCGGTAAAGCGTGTGCCGATCGGCCCCGGTTCGATCAGGCTGACATGAATGCCCGTGCCATACAGCTCCTGCCGCAGCGTGTCGGAATAAGCCTCGAGCGCAAACTTCGACGCCGTGTAGGCGCCCCGGTATTTCATGGCAATGAAGCCGAGAATAGACGAGCATTGCACGATGCGCCCTGTCCCTTGGGCGCGCATCACCGGAATGACCTGCCGGGTCAGATCGTGCCAGCCGAAGAAATTCGCCTCGAACAGCGCACGCAAGGCATCGACGGGGAGATCCTCCACCGCGCAGGGCACAGCATAGGCGCCATTGTTGAACAGCGCATCAAGCCGCCCGCCAGTTTTCGCCAGCACGCTTGCCAGCCCGGAACGGATGGTTTCGGGCCGCTCGTAATCGATAAGCACCGATTCAAACCCTTGCGCGGCCAGCGCCGCAACGTCCTCCGGTTTGCGTGCCGCCGGAAAGACCCTCCAGTTACGTCCGCGCATGAGGCGGGCAGAGGCAGCCCCAATGCCGCTGGAGCAGCCCGTGATCAGGATGGTGCGCGGGCCAGCATCGGCACCGGCAGAAACTGTTGCCGTCATCTTCCCCCCTGATGCCCAACTAACCCCTGACGCCAGCTCAGATCGCTTCGCCGCTCAACAACCGGGGCGCAGGCCCGGCAAAGCCGGCAGCCTCGCGGATGAACATGCCCTTGAGCTTCGGCAGCCGGTCCACCAGACCGAGGCCAAAGTCCCGGATGCCGCGCACCACATCCACATCGTTGGAGAACAGCCGGTTCAGCACATCGGTGACGACGCCCATCTGGAACGTGTCGAACCGGCGCCAGCGCTGATAGCGCTCCAGCACGTCGAGCCCGCCGATATCCTGCCCCAGACGCCGGGCCTCGACGATGACCTCCGCCAGCGCCGCAACGTCCTTGAAGCCGAGATTGAGGCCCTGTCCGGCAATCGGATGGATGCCATGGGCCGCATCACCTGCCAGGGCAATGCGCGGGCGGACGAAATCACGCGCCAGCGTCAGGCCCAGCGGATAGGCATGGCGCGGGCCGTCCAGCTCCAGCTTGCCGAGGTGGTGGCCGAAGCGGCGCTCCAGCTCCAGCTCGAAGGTGAAATCGTCGGCGCGCACCAGCCGGTCCGCATCTCCCGTCCGCTCGGTCCACACCAGCGACGAGCGGTTGCCCGGCAGCGGCAGAATGGCGAAAGGCCCGGCAGGGAGGAAATGCTCTTCCGCCCGGCCATTGTGCGGGCGCTCGTGCTTCACCGTGGTGACGATGCCCGACTGACCATAGGACCAGTGCACCGTGCGGATACCGGCCAGATCGCGCAGGCGCGAGCGCACGCCGTCAGCGGCCACCAGAAGCTTGGCCCTGATGCGCCCGCCGCTGGCCAGCGCCACGCTGACATGATCGCCCGCCTGATGGAAATCGCGCGCCGTATCGGGCGCATGGAACCGCACGCCCAGCGCCAGCGCCGCCTTGTAAAGCGCCGGCAGCATGGCACCGTTCGGGATCATGTGGGCAAAGGGCTCGTCACCCTGGGCGCTGCCGGTCTCGCCCGCAAAGGTCAGGAACACCGGACGCACCGTGTCGCGCAGCTTGCTGTCGGTGACGATCATCTCGTTGATCGGCTGGGCGGTGGCGCGGATCTCATCCCAGATGCCAAGCTGGTCCAGCATGCGGCAAGCCGCCGCGGCAATCGCCGAAGCGCGCGGGTCCTTCGCAAGGCTGTCCATGGGCTTGGGATCGACCACGGCCACTTCCATCGACGGATCCGCCTGCTTGAGCGCCAGAGCGAGGGACAGGCCGACATATCCACCGCCGGCAATCACCACATCGGCCGCACTCGCGTGAGCTGGGCTTTCAGCGGCTTGGGACTCGGGCATTTTCATCTCCTTGATCGCCCGGCCGTTTCGCAGCGCTGCGAAACAATTCCGGGCTGTCTTCCCTTTGGTCAGCATTGACACGGACCGGACACCGCGTCCAATCAGGCATTCACGGACGGTGCGCCACGGGTGCATCCCATGCACTCATTTAGCCCCATGCGCTCATTTAGCAAGGAATGCGGCAATGAACACGGCCATCAACTCACTTTTGTCCATTCTTGACCTCGAACAGCTGGAACACAACCTGTTCCGTGGCCGCAGCCCCCAGGCGGGCTGGCAGCGGGTCTATGGCGGACAGGTGATCGGGCAGGCATTGGTGGCCGCCTCGCGCACCGTGGTGGAAGAACGGCACATCCATTCCCTGCACGGCTACTTCCTGCGGCCCGGCGATCCGGCGGTGCCGATCATCTATGACGTGGACCGCATCCGCGACGGCGGCAGCTTCACCACGCGCCGCGTTGTAGCGGTCCAGCACGGACAGGCGATCTTCTCCATGTCCGCCTCGTTCCAGACGCTGGAAGACGGGCTTGAGCATCAGATCGACATGCCGGACGTGCCGATGCCGGAAGACCTGCCCAGCGAGCAGGACCTGAAGGAGAAGTTTCTGAAGGTGGCGCCGGAGAACGTGCGCCGCTACTGGGAACGGGAACGCCCGATCGAACTGCGCCCTGTCGATCTCACCCACTATTTCAGCGAGAAAAAGCTGGCGCCGCAGCAATATGTCTGGGTCCGCGCCACCAGCCCCCTGCCCGACGAAACCCGCATCCACCAATGCGTTCTGGCCTATGCCTCGGACATGACGCTGCTGGATACCTCGCTCTTTCCGCACGGAAAATCGGTGTTCAGCCCGCAAATCCAGGCCGCCAGCCTTGACCATTCCATGTGGTTCCACCGGCCGTTCCGGGCCGATGACTGGCTGCTCTACGCCACCGACGCCCCCTCTTCATCCGGCGGGCGCGGCATGAACCGGGGCCTGCTTTATGACCGCAGCGGCCACCTCATCGCCTCAACCGCCCAGGAAGGCCTGATCCGGCTGAAGCGCAGCTGAGGCGTCACCCGGGCTTGAAGCCGGAGATGGCGAGCGGGTTGTCCATCATGGCCTGGGCGTCCGGCGTGTCACTGACCATGGCGCCGGTGAAGGCGTCAAAGAGGCGGCGGACGAAACCTTCGGCAAGATCGTAGGTGATGAAGACCAGCCGCGTGCGCCTGTCGCCATCCGGCCAGCCAGCCAGCGTGACTGGCGGGTGGAACACATGCTGCACCCCGTGAATGACCACGGGCCGGTCCGGATCTTCGGCAATCTGGATGATGCCCTTCACCCGCAGCAGCTTCGGCCCATGGGCGGAGCGCAAAAGATCAAGGAACATTTCCAGCGCCGAGGCAGGAACCGGGCGGTTCGCGGTCAGCGTGAAGGCGCGGATCTTGTCGTCGTGACGGTTCACATCGTGATGATGGTGCCCATGATCGTGGTGATGATGGCCGTGGGCGTGGTCATGCCCGTGGTGGTGATGACCGTGAGCTTCATAGGCCTGCGCATTCAGCCAGCGCGCCACATCGGGGATCTTGGTGGCTGGATCATAAAGCCCGGCATTGAACAGATGCGCCGCATCAGCCTCGCCCTTCTGCCCGCTGAGAAGCTGCGCACCGGGATTGAGCGCCTTCAGCCGTGCGGTCAAGGCGTCAAGGGTCGCAGCTCCCGCATCGCCCTCCAGCAGATCGGTCTTGGTCAGCACCAGCCGGTCGGCAACGGCAGCCTGACGCACAGCTTCCTGATGGGCATCGAGCGTCGCAGAACCGTTGACCGCATCCACCAGCGTCACGACACTGTCCAGCCGGTAGCGCAGCATCAGATAGGGATGCAGCATCACCGTGTGCAGGATCGGAGCGGGATCGGCGAGACCCGTTGTCTCGATCACCACCCGCGCCAGACGCTCCATGCGGCCATTGTCCAGACGGCGCAGCAGGTCTTCCAGCGTGTTGATCAGGTCCCCCCGGATGGTGCAGCACAGGCAGCCGGAGGAGAGCTCCAGGACGCCCTCGCTCGACTGATCCACCAGCAGGTGATCCAGCCCGACATCACCAAACTCGTTGATGATGACCGCCGTATCCGCCATCGCCGGATCCTTGAGGATGCGGTTCAGCAGCGTCGTCTTGCCAGCCCCCAGAAAGCCCGTGATGATGGACAGGGGAATGGGCGGCTTCGGGCCGCGCTGCGGCTGTGCGGCGGCGCCATCCTGAGCTTCGGTCATCTTGACTATCCTTCGCGCAGCTCTGCGTCAGTTGCCGCTCTTGGCTCTGGGGACGGCGGAAGCCGGCACGTTGCCGTTGAAGAGGGAACCAAATGCCGGGGTGGTTTGTGCCGCGCCCGGCACAACCACGGAAGGCCTCAGATCCAGTGGCTTTGATGCCGGCAGGCGGACGGACGGAAGCTCAGCGGCAACCGTGGCGGCAGGTGCCGCTACAGGGGCTATCGCCGCAGCAGCAGGGACAGAGCCCGGTGCAAGGCCCGTACGCACTGTGATGGGCGCATAGGCTACCTGTTCTGTGCCGACCGTGCGGTCAAGGATCATGTTCCAGTCAACCTTGCCGGATTTGGACGGGAATTCCGCACCCTCTTCCCCCGGTTCAGCATCCCCTGCCGGAACCGCAATCACCGGACGGCCCTCGCCCGTGGACTGGAACACCACCGCAGAGCGTGTCTTGCCCGCAGCTTGGCGGATGTCGTAGCGGGCCAGAATCTGTTCCGGCCCGAGTTTCGGGTTGCGCTTGCAATAGCCATCTGCCGGAAGCCCTGCGCCGCTCGGCGGCAGGGTGGAGACATGCTGGCCACGCCCGCCAAGGCGGAAGCCACGGTCGATCACCTCACGGGTAAAGGCGGTGCGCTCCAGCCCGGAGCCCGCCCCCAGCACAACTGCAATTATCGTTCGGCCATTGCGCGTGGCAGAAGCGGCAACATTATAGCCCGAATTGCAGATGTAGCCGGTCTTGAGTCCGTCGGCCCCCGGCACACGCTGCAGGAACTCGCGATTGGCGGAGCGCAGCGTCTTCTTGCCGAATTTCAGGCCGGGATGCCGGTAATATTTATGGGCTTCGGGGAACTCGCGTTTCAAGGCCAGCGCCAGAATGGCAAGATCCGCAGCTGAGGACACCTGCCGGTTGTCAGGCAGGCCATGCGGATTGACGAAATGGGTGCTGCGCATGCCAAGACGGCGCGCTTCCGCATTCATCATCGCAATGAAATTCTCCTCGGTGCCCCCAACTGTCTCCCCAATCGCAACGGCCAGATCGTTGGCCGACTTGACCATGAGGATGGTGAGCGCTGTTTCCAGCGTGAGCTGCGTGCCCACCTTGAAGCCCATCTTGCTGGGCGGCTGGGCGATGGAATTGGCAGACTGGGTAACCGGGGAGGTCAGCTCGAGTCTTCCCTCGCGTATGGCCTTGAGGGTGACATAGGCCGTCATCATCTTGGTCAGCGAAGCCGGATACCAGGGCCGGGTCGCCTCATGCTCTTCCAGCACGGTGCCGGTGGCAGCATCGATCACCAGATAGGGACCAATGTCAGCCTTGGCAGGAACGGCCAGCCCGCAAAGGCACAGCCAGCCGGAAATAGCAGCAAGGCCCAGCAGGCGCTTGTCAATCAATCGCGAAAACACGACACCCTCGTCATCCGAATGCCCCGGAACAGCCCAGGAACGCAGCCCCCATCCTTCCATAGCCGATCAGGGTTAAGGAATGCAAAGCCCCCGCACGGAGTTGTGAGGA
Organism: Pannonibacter anstelovis; assembly: GCF_036881715.1. Taxonomy (NCBI): domain Bacteria; kingdom Pseudomonadati; phylum Pseudomonadota; class Alphaproteobacteria; order Hyphomicrobiales; family Stappiaceae; genus Pannonibacter; species Pannonibacter anstelovis. Next base: position 405,042 of record NZ_JBAKBF010000003.1, on the reverse strand, counting down.
GAAGGAAGCAGGCGCATTGCCTGCTTTCTGCGCATATGCCTGATTTTTGCACATTCTGAGTTCAGCTCCAAACTCCATATCTGCGGGCGCACAACGCGCAGGCATATGGCCCCGGCTTTGCTAGTGTCTCGCTCCGGGGCCGGAGTTGCCTTCCGGGAGCACCCTTGCGTGAAGACACGCTCCCGGCACAAGATCAGACAAGGCTCGCACAGAGCACTGGGATGCACAGAAGAGGTGGCATGCGGGCGGAAACGGGCATCGAGGGCGGCGGAGCAGGCAGCGGGGGCAGCACCCGGCCCGTGATGCAGCGCGCCCGTGGCACGGCGCGTGTCTCCTTTGCCCAGCGCGATGGCAAAACCTGCCTTGACGGGCTCTATCAATCGGGCTCGGCCAAGATCCGTCTGCCGAAGGTCTACGATGGCCTGCCGCTGGCTGTGCTGCTGAATACTTCGGGCGGCATCACCGGCGGCGACCGGCTCAATTACACCGGGCACCTCGCCGCAGGAACCCGCGCCATCCTCACCTCGCAGACTGCCGAGCGCGCCTATCGCAGCTCCGGCGGCACGGGCGAAGTGCTGAACAGCCTGTCGGCAGAGGACGGCGCACATCTGGAGTGGCTGCCGCAGGAGCTGATCCTCTTTGAGGCCAGCGCGCTCTCCCGCAAGATGGACGTGCGGCTTGAAGGCTCTGCCCGCTTCACCGGCCTCGAAATGGTGGTGCTTGGGCGCAAGGCCATGGGCGAAAGCGTAAAGACCCTTTCCTTCCGCGACCAATGGCGCATCTGGCGCAATGGGCGGCTCACCTTTGCCGACAATCTCGCCATCGGCCCGGACACGCAGATGCTGGAGGGCCCCGCCACTGCTGCAGGCGGCTGCGCCTTTGCCACCTTCATCGACAGCGGACCAGACGCAGAAAGCGGCCTTGCCCGCGCGCGCCGCTGTCTTGAAGAAATCACTCCCGAAGGTGGCCCCTTGCGCGGTGGTGTCAGCGCCTGGAACGGCCAGCTTGTGGCCCGCTTCGTCAGCGCGGACAGCCGAAGCCTGCGCGATGGCCTGATCACCTTTCTTGAAACCTGCCGGCAGGCGCCCCTGCCCCGCCTCTGGTCCTGCTGACCAAGACCCCATAACGGAGGATCCACGTGAACCTGACCCCACGCGAAAAGGACAAGCTGCTGATTTCCATGGCCGCCATGGTGGCCCGGCGGCGGCTGGAGCGAGGCGTGAAGCTGAACCATCCCGAAGCCATCGCCCTGATCAGCGACTTCGTTGTGGAAGGCGCCCGCGACGGGCGCACGGTGGCCGAGCTGATGGAAGCAGGCGCCCATGTTCTCACCCGCGACCAGGTGATGCCGGGCATTGCCGAAATGATCCATGACGTGCAGGTGGAAGCCACTTTCCCTGACGGCACCAAGCTCGTCACCGTCCACCAGCCGATCCGGTAAGGCAGCATGGAGTTTGGCTGTCAGGCACGCACGAAGGCCACAAGGAGATGAAACGATGATCCCCGGAGAGATTTTTCCCGCTGATGGTGAGATCGAGCTGAATGCCGGTGCGCCGGTGACGGAGCTGGAAGTGGCCAACACCGGCGACCGGCCCGTTCAGGTGGGCAGCCATTATCATTTTGCCGAAACCAATCCGGCGCTCGCCTTTGACCGGGAGGCGGCACGCGGCCAGCGGCTGGACATTCCGGCAGGCACCGCCGTGCGTTTCGAACCGGGACAGACCCGCAAGGTGCGGCTGGTGCCCTTTACCGGGGACCGGACCGTCTATGGCTTCAACCAGAAGGTCATGGGACCGCTCTGACCGCTTGAGACGCTGCGCCTGTCCCTGACGCCCTGTTTTCACACGTGATTTTCGAGGTTCTTCCATGTCCTTCAAGATGCCCCGTGCCGCCTATGCGGACATGTTCGGCCCCACCACCGGCGACCGGCTGCGTCTGGCCGACACGGATCTGATCATTGAGGTGGAGAAGGACTTCACCATCTATGGCGAGGAGGTGAAATTCGGCGGCGGCAAGGTGATCCGTGACGGTATGGGCCAGTCGCAGCATCCCCGCTCTGCCGGGGCGGTGGATACGGTGATCACCAATGTGCTGATCATCGACCACTGGGGCATCGTGAAAGCCGACGTGGGCCTGAAGGACGGGCGGATCGCCGGCATCGGCAAGGCCGGCAACCCGGATGTCCAGCCAGGCGTCACCATCATCGTTGGCCCCGGAACGGAAGTGATTGCCGGCGAAGGCCGTATCCTGACTGCCGGGGCTCTGGACGTTCACATCCACTATATCTGCCCGCAGCAGATCGACGAGGCGCTGATGTCCGGCGTCACCACCATGCTGGGCGGCGGTACGGGACCGGCCACCGGCACCAACGCCACCACCTGCACACCCGGCCCCTGGCATCTGGCGCGGATGCTGCAGGCCGCCGACAGCTTCCCGATGAACCTTGCCTTTGCGGGCAAGGGCAATGCCTCGCTGCCCGCCGCTCTCGAAGAGCAGATCCTGGCAGGCGCCTGCGCGCTGAAACTGCACGAGGACTGGGGCACGACACCGGCGGCCATCGACACCTGCCTGTCCGTGGCGGACGAATACGATGTGCAGGTGATGATCCACACGGACACGCTGAACGAAAGCGGTTTCGTGGAGAACACCAAGGCCGCCTTCAAGGGCCGCACCATCCACGCCTTCCACACGGAAGGCGCGGGCGGCGGCCATGCGCCGGACATCATTAAGGTGGTGGGCGAGGCCAATGTCATCCCCTCCTCCACCAACCCGACCCGGCCCTATACGAAGAACACCATCGACGAGCATCTCGACATGCTGATGGTGTGCCACCACCTCGATCCGTCGATCCCCGAGGACGTCGCCTTTGCCGAAAGCCGCATCCGGCGCGAAACCATCGCGGCAGAGGACATCCTGCATGACATGGGGGCCATGTCGATCATCTCCTCCGACAGCCAGGCCATGGGCCGCGTCGGCGAAATCCTGATCCGCACCTTCCAGACGGCCCACAAGATGCGGGTGCAGCGCGGCCGTTTGCCGGAGGAGACGGGCGAAAACGACAACATGCGCGTCAAGCGCTACATCGCCAAGGTGACGATCAATCCGGCCATCGCCCATGGGCTGGACGAGCATATCGGCTCGGTCGAGGTCGGCAAGCTGGCGGATCTTGTGCTCTGGTCGCCTGCCTTCTTCGGCGTCAAGCCGGACATGATCCTGAAGCTTGGCACAATTGCCGCGGCCCCCATGGGCGATCCCAACGCCTCGATCCCGACCCCGCAGCCGGTGCATTACCGGCCCATGTTCGGCGCCTTCGGCAAGGCGATGACGGCGAGCCGCGTCACCTTCGTCTCGAAGGCTGCACATGACCATGGCATCAAGGACCGGCTTGAGCTGGACAGCCTTGTCCTGCCGGTGAAGAACACGCGCGGCGGCATTTCCAAACGCTCCATGATCCACAACAGCGCCCTGCCCCATGTGGAGGTGCATCCGGAAACCTATGAGGTGCGGGCGGATGGCGAGCTGCTGACCTGCGAGCCGGCAGAGGTTCTACCGATGGCGCAGCGCTATTTCCTGTTCTAAAATAAGATGTTGTGCGCGCAAGGAAACGCGCTGCAGGAGGAAACCGGAATGTATAAGGTTATTGGCGTACCGCAGAGCCGCGCAAGCCGCATCTACTGGCTTCTGGAAGAGCTTGGCCAGCCCTATGAAATCGTACCGGCCAAGCCGCACAGCCAGGAAGTGCTGGCTGTAAACCCGAATGGCAAGATCCCGGTTCTGATGGACGGAGATGTGGCTCTGACCGACAGCACCGCCATTCTGCACTACCTCGCCGACAAGCACGGCAGCTGCACCTTCAAGGCCGGGACCATTGACCGCGCAATGCAGGACAGTTTCACCATGTTCTGCCTTGATGAAATCGAAGGCGCACTCTGGACCGGCTTCAAGAATACCGTGGTGCATCCCGAAGGTGTCCGCGTGCCGGACGTCATGCGCGCCTGCAAGGCGGAGCTGACGAAGGCGCTGGACATTCTTGCCAAGCGTCTTGGCACGAAGACCTATGTCATGGGTGACACGTTCACAGTCGCGGACATCATCATCACCAATTGCCTGATGTGGGGCGCGAGCATTCCCGAATTTGGCGTTCCGAAGGAAGGTCCGATTCCGGATTATGTGAAACGGACCACAAGCCGCCCAGCCTTCAAGGCAGCCGGCAAGCGTATCGCCGGCGCCCAAACATGAGTACATCCTTGCGCGCAGGTCTCGTCCGTCCGGCCGGAACCTGGCCGGACTGGTCGCTGGACACCATGACCCTGGGCGGCGAAGACCGGCACCGGCGCCGGGGGATGCTGACAACGGACGGGGGGACGAGTTTTTTACTGGATCTTCCCGAGGCTGTCTGGCTGCGCCATGGCGACGGGCTTCAGCTGGAGGACGGCCGGATCATCAAGGTTCAAGCCGCGCCGGAGGCTGTTACCGACATCACCGCGTCCTCACCGGCCGCGTTGATGCGGATCGCCTGGCATCTGGGCAACCGCCACCTGCCGACACAGCTGATGGACGGGACCTTGCGCATCCTGCAAGACCACGTGATCGAGGACATGGTGTCCCGGCTTGGCGGGACCATCATACACAGGATGGCGCCCTTCGACCCGGAAGGCGGCGCCTATGGCCAGGGCCGCACGCACGGGCACGAGCATGGGCATGATCATGGGCATTCGCACAACCACGCTCACAGCCATAGCCATAGCCATTCCCATGGGCACTCACACTCGCACGCGCACTCCCATTCGCATGGCCATCACGGCTCCGGAGACGGGAGCGGACATTGACCGCTGAAGCCACCCCTGTTTCATGTGAATCACCCCCCCTGATGCCGGGGCTCGCGGAGCTTTACCGCGTGCAGGCCTTCTTCTCACCCGCCTTTCCGGTGGGTGCCTTCACCTACAGCCACGGGCTGGAACAGGTGATCGAGGATGGCAGCGTGCATGATGCGGCAACGCTGCGCCTCTGGGTTCAGGATATCCTGCGCCACGGCTCGGGACGGACGGATGGCATCCTGCTGGCAGAAAGCTGGCGGGCAGCGATGGCCGGAGATACACAGGCCGTGAAGGAACTGGCCGGGCTTGGCCTTGCCCTGTGCCCTTCGCGCGAACGGCATACGGAAACCGGGGGCCAGGGAACCGCCTTCCTGTCAACCATCCGCAACGCATGGGGAACCGGCGCGGAAGCGTCTGCCGCTGCGCGTGCCTTCCATGAACTGGCGGATGACGCTGATGCGGTAGAGACATGGCCTTATCCGGTTGCGGCGGGGCTTTGCCTTGCAGCCTCCGGCATCGGGCTAGATGCGAGCCTTTCCGCCTATCTCCATGCTTTTGCCGCCAACCTCATTTCGGCAGCGGTACGCGCCGTGCCCATTGGCCAGACGGATGGCCAGCGGGTGCTGGCCTCGCTGATGCCGCAAGTGATGGAAACGGCGCAGACTGCCGCCGCCAGCGGCCTTGACGGTCTCGGCAGCTGCACCTTCCTCGCGGACATCGCGTCCATGCGTCACGAAACCCAATACACAAGGCTGTTCCGCACATGACCTCTCCCAACGGACCCTTGCGCGTCGGCATCGGCGGCCCGGTTGGTGCCGGCAAGACGACGATCACCGGCCAGCTCTGCAAGGCCCTGCGCGACCGCTATTCCATCGCCGTCATCACCAACGACATCTATACCAGCGAGGATGCCGAGGCCTTGATGCGGGCGCAGGCGCTACCGAGTGAGCGTATCCGGGGCGTTGAAACCGGCGGATGCCCGCACACCGCCATCCGGGAAGATGCCTCCATCAACCTTGCCGCCGTGCAGGATCTCACCCGCGCCTTTCCGGATCTCGACCTGATCCTGATCGAGTCCGGCGGCGACAATCTGGCTGCGACTTTTTCGCCCGAACTGGCCGACCTGACGCTCTACGTGATCGATGTGGCTGCCGGTGAGGACATTCCCCGCAAGGGCGGACCAGGCATCACCCGCTCGGACCTGCTTATCATCAACAAGACCGAGCTTGCGCCTCATGTGGAGGTGAGCCTTGAAGTGCTGGAGCGGGATGCCGCCCGCATGCGCAAGACCCGGCCCTTCGTTTTTGCCAATGCCAAGACCGGCAAGGGCATAGCGGAGGTGGCGGAATTCATCATCCGCGCCGGCGGCTTGCCGCAGGACTGAAGTTCCTCTGCTGGCGCGGGATCAGGTCTCGCGCCAGAAATCCGGGCTGAACACCAGCAGCCCGCCGATGAGTTCCAGCCGGCCCAGGATCATCTGGAAACCGAGCAGCCATTTGGCGCTGTCGGGCAGCTGGCTGAAGGTTCCTGCCGGGCCGATCAGCGGCCCGATGCCGGGCCCCACATTCGCCTGTGCCGTAATCGACGCGCTGATGGCGGTTTCGAGGTCGAGGCCGATCATGGCGTAGATGACCGCAAACACTCCAAATGTTCCAGCATAGAGAATGGAAAAGACGAAAACGCCTTCCATGACGCTGGGAGTGACCGGAGCGCCGGAAAACCGGGGCTCGATGATGCGGTGGGGATGGACCGCGCGCTTCAGAAGTGCACGGATCGAGCTGAGCAGAATCTGGATCCGGAAGATCTTGAAGCCGCCTGCTGTGGAGCCCGAACAGCCGCCGACAAATGTCAGCAGGAAGAACAGCACGATGGCGAAATTGCCCCACAGAAGATAGTCGGTGCTGGCATAGCCTGTGGTGGTGACCACCGAGACAACATTGAACATCGCATGGGTGAAGAGCGTGAAGGGCTCGGTATCGACCCGGTCCCGAACGCCGACAAAGACCACGAAGCTGACCACCAGGATCAGCAGAAGAAAGAAACGCACCTGCTGCGGATGGGGTGACTCGCGCCGCTCCGCGAGCTTGATGAGATAGAGAAACGGCAGGCTCGACAAGGTCATGAAGACAATGGCGATCCAGAGAATGGCCATGCTGTTGAACTGGGCAATCGAGCTGTCGGAGGTCGAAAAACCACCGGTAGACACCGTTGTCAGCGCATGTGTCAGCGCGTTGAAGGCAGACATGCCTGCAAGATAATAGAGCAGCCCGCAAAAGACGGTCAGCAGCAGATAAAGCGACAGAAGCCGGAGAATGAAGGGCTCGATCCGGCCATAAGGCTTGCTGGTTTTTTCTGATGATTCGATGGCGAAAAGCTGCGATCCACCAACCCTGAGGCCCGGCAGCAGCCAGATGCCGATCACGACGATGCCGATGCCGCCGATCCATTGCAGCAGGCTGCGCCAGAGCAGGATCCCCGGCGGCATGTTGTCGAGACCGGTGATGACCGTGGAACCGGTTGTCGTCAGGCCCGAAGCCGCTTCAAAGAAAGCCTCTGCCATGGTCAGGCCAATACCGCTTGCATAAAGCGGAATGGCTCCGGCGGCGCTGAAGGCAAGCCAGGCCGCATTGACGAAAATGAAGGTTTCGCGCGGCCGGAACTTGAATTCCTGCCGGTCCAGCGCCGCCGAGATCAATGCGCCGACGCACACCAGAATGGTGGCGGAGGTCGCAAAAACGATCCAGTCCGGATTGCCTTCGATCAGATCGGCAATCGCAGGCGGGATCATGAACAGGGCGACAATGATCAGCAGTCGGCCAATCGGCAGGATTACAGCGCGAAAATCCATCGTGTCTCTTTCGCCGGGAGTCATCACGGGCGATGACAGGCCCTGATGACTGGCCGGACAGGCCAGCGGACTGGCAGGGGAAGCCATGACCTTCCCCATGCCTGACGCGCATGTTCCCTGTTCCGGCCGCGATTTCAAGCCTTGCCAGCTTCAAGACCTGTGCGGAGACTGGCGGACCCTGTTGCCTCAGCCGTTGAAGACCGCCGCAATCTTGTTGCCGGAAGGATCGCGCAGATAGGCAGCATACCAATCCGGTCCATAATGCGGGCGCGGCCCCGCAGCCCCCTCATCCGTGCCGCCATGCGCCATGGCAGCAGCATGAAAGGCGTCGACTTCCTGCGGCGAGGCGGCGGGGAAAGCAGCCATTGTGCCATTGCCGGCAGAAGCCGGTTCACCGTTGAAAGGCTCGCAGATCCAGACGGTGACACCTTCGCCCTTGCCATCCTTCGAATATCCCTGCCAGCCGGGAAACTGCGCATGGGAAGCCCAGCCAACCGTTGCCAGAACCGCATCATAAAAGGCGATGGATGCCGCCAGATCACGTGTGCCGAGGGTGATGTAGAAATTCATGAGTGCCTCCCGTTGGAACCGTCCCGACTTTACCCTCTAGAATGGAACAAATAAAGAACATCATATCCAGAGCGCGCGGAAATTTGCGCCGGTGCCCGGCATTCCTTGACTCCTTTGCCGTTTCCGCTGTATGTCCGGCGCACTTCACGAAAGTGACGCCAGACATGATCAGCCGACCGGGACCCGCAAAGGTATAAAGAGCGCCCGGAGGTCAACACCCGGCAGCGCGATGCGCCCCCGGGTGTCAAACTGCTTTGCGCAAGGTTTCCTTGGCTCAAGGCTGGAGATCAGAACAGCGGCACCTTAGATGGAGGGGCACCGGCACGAGCGCCGGGGGCCGGACCGCAACACGAAAGGACGAGCGCCATGTTTGAAAGTCTGTCGGAGCGCCTCAGTGGCATTCTCGACAAGCTCACCGGCCGTGGTGCGCTGTCGGAAGCCGATGTCAACGAGGCCATGCGTGAGGTCCGCCGCGCGCTGATCGAGGCCGACGTTGCCCTTCCCGTGGTCCGCTCCTTCACCGACAAGGTGCGCAGCCGCGCCGTTGGCGCCGATGTGGTCAAGTCGATCACGCCGGGCCAGATGGTCATCAAGATCGTCCACGACCAGCTCGTGGAGATGCTTGGCTCCGACGCAGATCCGATCGACATCAACGCCCCTGCCCCTGTCGCCATCATGATGGTCGGCCTGCAGGGCTCGGGCAAGACGACCACGACTGCCAAGATTGCCCGCCGTCTGACCATGCGCGACAAGCGCAAGGTGCTGATGGCCTCGCTCGACACCCGCCGCCCGGCAGCGCAGGAGCAGCTGAAGGTTCTTGGCGAGCAGAACAGCGTCGACACGCTGCCGATCGTTGCAGGCCAGGGCCCGGTCGAGATTGCCCGCCGCGCCATTCAGGCCGCGCGCCTCGGCGGCTACGATGTGGTCATGCTCGACACCGCCGGCCGCATTCACATCGATGAATCGCTGATGCTGGAGATGGCCGAGGTCAAGGCCGCCACCAATCCTCACGAGATCCTGCTGGTCGCAGACTCCCTCACCGGCCAGGACGCCGTGAACCTTGCCACCAGCTTTGACGAGCGCGTCGGCATCACCGGCATCGTGCTGACCCGTATGGATGGTGACGGCCGCGGCGGTGCGGCCCTGTCCATGCGCGCTGTCACCGGCAAGCCGGTCAAGCTGATCGGTACGGGCGAAAAGTCCGATGCGCTGGAGGATTTCCATCCCCGCCGCATTGCCGACCGCATTCTCGGCATGGGCGACATTGTCTCGCTGGTGGAGAAGGCTGCCGAAGCCATCGACGCGGAAAAGGCCGCGAAGATGGCGGCCAAGCTCCAGAAGGGCAATTTCGATCTGGAAGATCTGGCCGACCAGCTGAAGCAGATGGAAAAGCTTGGCGGCATGTCGGGCATGATGAGCATGCTGCCTGGCATTTCCAAGTTCAAGAAACAGATGGATGCGGCGAATATCGACGAGCGCATGTTCAAGCGCCAGATCGCCATCATCCAGTCCATGACCCCGGTGGAACGGCGCAAGCCCGACATCCTCAAGGCCAGCCGCAAGAAGCGCATCGCGTCCGGGTCCGGCGTGGATGTGGCCGAGGTCAACAAACTGCTGAAAATGCACCGCCAGATGGCCGACGTCATGAAAATGATGGGAAAGAATAAGGGCATGCTCGGCAAGATGATGGGCGCCCTCGGTGGCAGTATGGCCGGCGGCATGCCCAATATCGATCCCAAGCAGCTGGAAGAACTGGCCAAAAGGGGCAAGATCCCCGGTGCCGGCGACCTGCTGAAGGGCCTGCCTGATGGCGGCGCAGGCGGCATGCCGGGCGGTGTTCCTGGCGGCCTGCCTCCGGGTCTTGGCGGCATGGGCGGCCTCGGCGGTCTGCCGAAGCTTCCCGGCCTTGGTGGCATGGGCGGTTTCCCCGGCCTTGGAGGAAAGGGCAAGAAGCGATGAACGATCTGCACAAGACCGCCGCCGGCGCCCTGCTCGGCGAAAGCCCCGCCATGACCGAGCTGCGTGCCCTGCGCGCCTCGATCGACAACATCGACGCCGCGCTGATCCACATGCTGGCAGAGCGCTTCAAGTGCACCCAGAAGGTAGGCCACCTCAAGGCCACTCATGCGCTGCCGGCAGCTGACCCGGCGCGCGAACAGATTCAGATCGAGCGGCTGCGGCGCCTTGCTGCAGATGCCAATCTCGATCCTGACTTTGCCGAAAAATTCCTGGCGTTCATCGTCAAGGAAGTCATCCGGCATCACGAAGCCATTGCCGCCTCGAACGGCAACTGAACAACTGGAGAAACTCAAATGGCTACGAAAATCCGTCTCGCCCGTGGTGGCGCCAAGAAGCGTCCTTACTACCGCATCGTCGTTGCTGACGTCCGCGCTCCGCGTGACGGCCGCTTCATCGAGAAGGTCGGCTCCTACAACCCGATGGTTGCCAAGGATTCCGCAGAGCGCGTCGTTCTCGACATCGACCGCGTCAAGCACTGGCTCGCCAACGGCGCAACGCCGACCGACCGCGTTGCCCGCTTCCTGGACGAAGCCGGCCTCATGAAGCGTGAAGCCCGCAACAACCCGAAGAAGGCCGAGATGGGCAAGAAGGCTGCCGAGAAGGTTGCCGCTGCCAAGAAGAAGGCCGAAGAAGCTGCTGCTGCCGCAGCTGAAGCTTCCGAGTAATGCAAACTGCGGGCAGCGCCATGCGTGACATCAGCCTTGGGACACAGGAAGCCCGGCAATGACGAAAGCTCCTGAAAACAAGGTCCTGATGGCCGTCATTGGCGCCGCCCACGGCATTCGCGGGGAAGTGCGGGTCAAGCCCTTTGGCGATGACCCGCTCTCCTTCACGGATTATGGCGTTCTGGAAACCGCCGACGGCTCACGCCGCTTCACCGTTTCCAAAGCCCGCGTGCAGAAGACCGTCGTCGTCACCAAATTCAAGGAGATTGGCGACCGCAACGCGGCCGAAGCCCTCAACGGGCTGGAACTCTACATCCCGCGCGACCGTCTGCCCGAGACGGAAGAAGACGAGTTCTACCATTCGGATCTGATCGGCATGGATGCCGTGGATGCGGACGGAAACCCCGTCGGCAAGGTGGTGATGGTGCAGAATTTCGGCGCCGGTGACCTTCTGGAGCTGCGTCCTGCCAGAGGCCGTTCCTTCTACATTCCCTTTACACGGGATTTCGTGCCCGAAGTCAGCATGGCCGACCGCCGTGTCGTCACCGCCATTCCGGACGGTTACCTGTCCGAAACACCGCGCGACGACGGGGATGATGACAACCGGATGGGCTGAAGCTCTCCGAAGTCTGCCGTTTCATCCACTTGCGTGTCAGCGTCGATCTTTCGCGTCTCCATGCGCCACAGGGCAATGGCGGCCACGACAATGACAACCCCGATGCCATTGGCAACCCCGTCCATGAGCGACGCTTCGCGGCCGGGAATGAACATCTGCACCCCCTCACCGGCAAAGCCCAGCGCCACGGCTGCCACAGCCGAAATACGCAGACGGCAGCAGAAGAACGCATGGATCGAAAGCGTCAGTAGACCGTAGAAACCAAGGTGAAGTGCCTTGTCGTAGGGATGTTGCAGGCCATGATTGAAAATCACCCCGGTCAGCAGCCCGAACAGGCACAAAGCGGCCAGCGGCATGATGCGGCTGAGCGAAATGTCGATGTAATCCCGGTCCACATAGTAGGCAATGATATGCGGCAGGGCAAAACGGATGCGGGGCAAGGATCAACTCCGGTCTTGAGGTCCTCAATCTCAGGCGGCAGGTGTTAAGAGGGGCTTGCCCGCTCAGACAAAGCTGCAGGCATGGTTGATGCTTCCTTCCCTGGTTCAGACAATTTGATATTTTTTCAGCTCGCCATGTTCGGCCCCCTGCAGAAGAACTCCAATGACCGTCTGCATTGCAAAGCCCGGCATTTCATCGCATAGCAGCCGCAGGAATTACGCCCCGCAGAACAGGAAACCGCGATGAGCTTTGCTGCGACCGTGCTGACCCTTTACCCGGAGATGTTTCCCGGCCCGCTCGGCATCAGCCTGTCGGGACGGGCGCTGAAGGAAGGCACCTGGTCGCTGGAGGCGAGGCAAATCCGTGATCACGCCACCGACAAGCATCGCTCGGTCGATGACACGCCGGCCGGCGGTGGGGCCGGCATGGTGCTGCGGGCAGACATTCTGGCCGCAGCCATCGATGCTGCCACCCTGCCCGGCGACACGCGCCCGCGCCTGCTGATGAGCCCGCGCGGCAAACCGCTGACGCAGGCGCGGGTGCGCGAGCTGGCAAGCGGCCCCGGCGCCATCATCATCTGCGGGCGCTTCGAGGGCATCGACCAGCGGGTCATCGATGCGCGCCAGCTCGAAGAGGTCTCCATCGGCGACTACATCCTCTCCGGCGGCGAGATTGCCGCCATGACCATGCTGGATGCCATCGTGCGGCTTTTGCCGGGCGTGATGGGCAATCAGGAGAGCGGTGAAACCGAAAGCTTCGAGACCGGCCTGCTGGAACACCCCCACTACACAAGGCCGGCCGAATTCGAAGGCATGACCATTCCGGAAGTTCTGACCTCCGGCAACCACCGCAAGATCAACGAGTGGCGCAAGGCAGAAGCCGAGCGGCTGACGCAGGAGCGGCGGCCGGATCTCTGGGCAGCCTATCAGGCCAAGGACTGACGCACCTTTTAGGCCGGTTTTTCCAGATTCCGCATGACAAGGCGGCGGTCTTCCTGTAAGGAGCCAGCCGTTGTGGCCGGTTCTGTGCGCCGCGCATTGCTTTTGCGCGATCCTGCGGACAGCCGGGTATCTCCAACATGGCCCGAAGACGGTGAACCCGTCCTTTCCACTTAACGTGGGCTGGACGCTCTGGCTGTCTTTGAAAACTGACAAGGGAAATATGCCATGAACCTGATCGAACAGCTGAACGCGGAAGAAAAGGCAAAGATCGAAGCCGTCCGCAAGCTCCCCGAATTTTCGCCGGGCGACACCATCAAGGTCAACGTCAAGGTGACCGAGGGCAACCGCACCCGTACCCAGGCTTACGAAGGTGTCTGCATCGCCCGTTCCGGCGGCGGCATCAACGAGAGCTTCACCGTGCGCAAGATCTCCTACGGTGAAGGCGTGGAGCGCGTGTTCCCGGCCTGCTCGCCGATGATCGAAGGCGTTGAAGTTGTCCGCCGCGGCAAGGTCCGCCGCGCCAAGCTCTACTACCTGCGCGACCGCCGCGGCAAGTCGGCCCGTATCGTCGAGGCCACCAACGTCCGCGCCAAGCGCCTCAACGAAGAAGCCCGCGCTGAAGTCGTTGCTGCCAAGGCTGCTGCTGCTGCCGAGAAGGCCGCTGCTGCTGAGGCTGCTGCGGCAGCCGCTGCTGCTTCCGCCGAATAAGAACGGCGCTGCATCGCAGATTTCTGAAAGGCGGTCTTCGGGCCGCCTTTCTTTTTGCCAGATTTCAAGCTCCCAGCACGGCGCCACTTGAACAAAGCTCAAGAGTGGCGGACTGCGAAGCATATTGACCCCCATGATGCTTCGGGGCATTGAAGAGGCAAGACCGGAACAGGCTGGAAACGGCCAATCCGTGCAAGGGACAAGGGGCAGAACCGCCACGGCGGATGATCAAGGCCCCGCCCGGTTTCAGGAGACACCCCGATGACCAAGCCGAGAACGCTCTACGACAAGATCTGGGATGACCATGTGGTCGACACCCAGGAAGACGGCACCTGCCTGCTCTACATCGACCGCCACCTCGTCCACGAAGTGACGAGCCCGCAGGCGTTCGAAGGCCTGCGCATGACGGGCCGCAAGGTGCGCCGTCCGGAGAAGACGCTAGCCGTCGTCGACCACAACGTGCCGACCACCGACCGCAGCCAGGGCATCGATGATCCGGAATCCGCGCTTCAGGTACAGACCCTGGCCGACAACGCCGCTGAATTCGGCATCGAATATTACAGTGAGCTGGATCACCGGCAGGGCGTGGTGCACATCGTCGGCCCGGAGCAGGGTTTCACCCTGCCCGGCATGACCATCGTCTGCGGTGACAGCCACACCTCCACCCACGGCGCCTTTGGTGCGCTGGCGCATGGCATCGGCACTTCCGAAGTGGAACACGTTCTGGCCACCCAGACGCTGATCCAGAAGAAGGCCAAGAACATGCTCGTCCAGGTGGACGGCAAGCTGCCGGAAGGCGTCACCGCCAAGGACATCATTCTGGCCATCATCGGCGAGATCGGTACCGCCGGCGGCACCGGCTACGTCATGGAATATGCGGGCGAAGCCATCCGCTCGCTGTCCATGGAAGGCCGCATGACCATCTGCAACATGTCGATCGAAGGCGGCGCCCGCGCCGGCCTCATCGCGCCGGATGAAACCACCTTCGCCTATATCCAGGGCCGCCAGAAGGCTCCCAAGGGCGAAGCGCTGGAGCGTGCGATTTCCTACTGGAAGACGCTGCATACCGACGAAGGCGCGCATTTCGACAAGGTGGTGAAGCTGGATGCAGCCAACCTGCCGCCCATCGTCACCTGGGGCTCCTCCCCCGAAGACGTGATCTCCGTAACAGGCGTCGTGCCGAACCCGGATGACATCGCCGACGAGAACACCCGCAAGTCCAAGTGGCGTGCGCTGGAATACATGGGCCTGACGCCGGGCACGAAGATGACCGACATTCCGGTCGATGTCGTCTTCATCGGCTCATGCACCAACGGCCGCATCGAGGATCTGCGCGCTGCCGCTGCCATGATCGGCAACGGCAAGGTGAAGGACGGCGTCAAGGCCATGGTGGTTCCGGGCTCCGGCCTTGTGAAGGAACAGGCAGAGGCTGAAGGCCTGGACAAGGTGTTCAAGGCAGCTGGCTTCGAATGGCGCGAGCCGGGCTGCTCCATGTGCCTTGCCATGAACGCCGACAAGCTGCAGCCGGGCGAGCGCTGCGCATCGACCTCGAACCGCAACTTCGAAGGCCGGCAGGGCTTCAAGGGCCGCACCCATCTGGTCTCCCCGGCCATGGCAGCAGCGGCAGCCATTGCGGGCCATTTCGTCGACATCCGCGAGTGGCAGAAGCCCTGATTCGCTTCACCTTGAAACATGTGGACGGGCGCCCCCTGCGGCGCCCGTTTCTTTTTGGGCAAAATTCTTATCCGGCTTTACCCTTGAAGCTCGAAGCCTTTTTGATTTCAGAGAGTTGATGCCCAGATAGAGTCCAGTAGGACAGCTTCTCCATCTTCGGCACTGCGGCGCTTTTACAGGCTTCACAAGAGTGTCACACCGGCACTACTATATGTCTCGCATGTAGAGGTAGAACCCGGCATCGGGTCTGCGGTGCCGGCACCTTGAGAGACAAGGAGCCGAAGGTGACGATAGCCGTACCATCGGGCGCCCATCCGGCCTTGGTGCTGAATGCGGACTACAGGCCCTTAAGTTATTATCCCCTGTCACTGTGGTCGTGGCAGGACACCATCAAGGCTGTGTTCCTCGACCGGGTGAACATCGTGTCGGAATACGAGACCACGGTTCGAAGTCCGAGTTTCGAGTTCCGATTACCCAGCGTGGTCTCCCTCAAGACCTTCGTCAAACCGTCGCGCCACCCGGCCTTCACCCGCTTCAACGTTTTCCTGCGCGACAGATTCCAGTGTCAGTATTGCGGCTCCCGCGAGGATCTGACCTTCGATCACCTGATCCCACGCTGCCGCGGCGGCCAGACCACCTGGGAAAACGTGATCACCGCCTGCTCCCCCTGCAATCTGCGCAAGTCGAACAAGTCCTGCGAGCAGCTGGACATGTGGCCGATGCACATGCCATTCCGGCCCTCCATCCAGGATCTGCATAACAACGGCCGGGGCTTCCCGCCAAACTATCTGCACGAAAGCTGGCTCGACTTCCTGTACTGGGATACGGAACTGGAACCGTAAACAAACGATAACCACCCCTGCGCAAACTGCTTAAACGCTCGTAAACCAAGGTTCGATTTTCGATCTGAATTGACTATAATTTTAGTGTTGCGCAACAGTTTCTGATGAATATGAGCTCCAGAAAAGCTTTGGAGTTCACTCATGTGCAGATCCAGGATACGTCAGCTTCTGCGGAAGATGCGCGAGTTTGGCCGGAAGAAGGACGGCTCCATCCTGCCTCTGGCGGCCTTTCTGATCGTCATCATGATCGTGATTGCTGGCTCCGGCGTCGACTATGGCCGCGCCATCATTGTCCGCAGCGCAGTCACCAATGCGCTGGATGCGGCGGTTTTGAGCGTTGCCCGTCAGCTATCAACCACGGTTCTCACCGACAGCCAGATCAGATCTGCACTCGAATCTGCATTCAACGCCAACCTGACGTCGACAGGGGTGGACAATGTCCAGCTGGCAAATCTCACCTACACGCTTAATTCGTCAGAGGGGATCATCACCGCCAATGTCACCGGAACGATCGGCACGTATTTCGTCTCGATTGGCGGCATTGGTCCCAAGACAATACCGGTAAGCTCCTCGTCGCAATCCACCTACTCCAGATTTGACGTGGAACTGGCACTGATCCTGGACGTCACCGGCTCTATGTCAAACGACATGGATGCCCTGAAATCAGCAGCCAATAGTGTTGTGAAGATTCTTCTTGCGGAACAAAGCGGCAATTCCCGGTCAAAGGTCCGCATTTCGCTTGTTCCCTATAGCCAGGGTGTAAATCTCGGCAACAAGGCCAAAACCGTCACAAATGGGGCTTCCCTTGGAGCGAATTGTGTGACGGAGCGCATGGGCCCGAAACAATTTACCGATGCAGCCTATAACTATAACGACAAAAACTCGGAGTTTTTCGGCGGCGGTTCCAACGCCTGCTCCTACGGCTCGCCACTTCTGCCCCTGACAAGCTCCGCTGACAGCCTGGAGACAGCCATAAAAAATCTGGTTGCCAGTGGCGGTACTGCAGGCCAGACCGGAATTGCATGGGGCTGGTACACATTGTCGCCAAGCTGGTCAAACCTCTGGCCATCCGCCAGTGCCCCGAGCGCCTATGGCGATAACAAAGTCAAGAAGATCGCACTCATCATGACTGATGGTGATTTCAACGACTTCTATGACAAGGTTTCGCTAACCCGAAATCAGTGTCAATACAGGTCAGGTTACAACCGTTATGGCGGTTATCAAGGCTGGAATTATCATGACACAAGGCCCGGATATTATTGGCTGTATGAAACGATAGAGAGTGGATGCAGCTGGTCGTCCAAGAAATACTGGCTCGGGCAGTATTATCAGGACGCAAATTATGATGACCAGCCAGCCGTTCGTGCGAGAAAATTTTGCGACGCGATGAAGGAAAAGAAGATCACGATCTATACGGTTCTTTTCCAGAACAGTGCAGGGTCATTACCATCATCCGAAAAACTGATGAAATACTGCGCCACCAGCGAAGCAACGACCTATTTCAAGGCAACCGACGGAGAGACCTTGATCAAGGCTTTCTCAAACATCGCGAGACAGATCCAGTCGATTTTCCTGTCGAAATGATCTTAGGGCAGAGGAAGACGAAACGTCCAAAACAAAGGGCCCGCAGCTGCGGGCCCTTGATGCTTTGCGGATTGAGACCGGACGTGCCTGACAGGATCAGGCCCGGTTCTGGCGGTTCTCGATCAGGTCATCAACCACCGCCGGATCAGCCAGGGTCGAGGTATCGCCCAGGTTCTCGAAGCTGTCCTCCGCGATCTTGCGCAGGATACGGCGCATGATCTTGCCGGAACGGGTCTTCGGCAGGCCGGGGGCAAACTGGATGAGATCGGGCGAGGCAATCGGGCCGATTTCCTTGCGCACATGCGCCACCAGTTCCTTGCGCAGCGCCTCGCTGGGCTCCTCGCCCGCCATCAGCGTGACATAGGCATAGATGCCCTGCCCCTTGATGTCGTGCGGATAGCCAACGACAGCCGCCTCAGAGACCTTGGGATGGGCCACCAGCGCGCTTTCCACCTCCGCCGTACCCATCCGGTGGCCGGAGACGTTGATCACGTCATCAACGCGCCCTGTGATCCAGTAATAGCCATCCGCATCGCGGCGGCAGCCATCGCCGGTGAAATACATGCCCTTGTAAGTGGAGAAATAGGTCTGCACGAAGCGGTCATGATCGCCATAGACCGTGCGCATCTGGCCGGGCCAGCTGTCGAGGATGACAAGGTTGCCCTCCGTCGCCCCATCCAGAATGTTGCCTTCCGCATCGACCACCGCCGGCTGCACGCCAAAGAAGGGCCGTGTGGCCGACCCCGGCTTCAGCGGGGTTGCGCCCGGCAGCGGCGTGATCAGGATGCCACCGGTCTCCGTCTGCCACCAGGTATCAACGATCGGGCAGCGCTTGTCTCCGACCACGTTGTAATACCACATCCATGCTTCCGGATTGATCGGCTCACCCACAGACCCCAGCAGGCGCAGGCTTTCGCGTGAGGTTCGGGTGACATGCTCGTCCCCTGCCCCCATGAGCGAGCGGATCGCCGTCGGCGCGGTGTAGAAGATGTTGACCTTGTGCTTGTCCACCACGTCCCAGAAGCGGCCTGCATTCGGATAGGTCGGAATGCCCTCGAACATCAGCGTCGTGGCGCCATTGGCCAGCGGGCCATAGACAATGTAGCTGTGGCCGGTGACCCAGCCCACATCCGCCGTGCACCAGTAGATGTCCCCTTCGTGATAGTCGAAGACATACTGGTGTGTCATCGAAGCATAGACGAGATAGCCGCCGCTGGTGTGCAGCACACCCTTGGGGCTGCCGGTGGAGCCGGACGTGTAGAGGATGAACAGCGGATCTTCCGCGCTCATCTCAGCCGGGGTGTTTTCGGCAGAAACCTTGGCCGCCTCCTCGTGGTACCAGACATCGCGGCCGCCGGTCATGGCAACGGCGCCACCCGTGCGCTTCACCACGATCATGGTATCTACCGGGGCCTTTTCGGCGGCACGGTCGGCATTGAGCTTCAGCGGCACGGTGCGTCCGCCACGCAGGCCTTCGTCGGCCGTGATCAGGCAGGTGGACTTGCAGTCGGCAATGCGCTGCGCCAGGCTGTCCGGCGAGAAGCCGCCGAAGACGATGGAATGGACCGCGCCAATGCGGGCGCAGGCGAGCATCGCATAGGCCGCTTCCGGGATCATCGGCAGATAGATGGTCACCCGGTCGCCCTTCTTCACCCCATGGGCCAGCAGAACATTGGCGAAGGTGCAGACCTCGCGGTGCAGGTCCTTGTAGGTGATGACCTTGTGATCTGCCGGATCATCGCCTTCCCAAATGATCGCCGGCTGATCGCCGCGCGTCTCCAGATGCCGGTCGATGCAGTTGGCCGAGACGTTCAGCGTGCCGTCCTCGAACCATTTGATCGAAACATTGTGCGGGTCGTAAGAGGTGTTCTTGACCTTGCTGAAGGGCTTGATCCAGTCGATGCGCTTGCCGTGCTCCCCCCAGAAGCCTGCAGGGTCATCAACCGATTTCCGGTACATTTCCAGATATTTGGCGTTATCGGCGAGCGCACGTGATGCGACTTCGGCCGGAACCGGAAAAACGTTATCCGACATGCCTTCCTCCCAGGATGAAACAGGCGGGCATGCTCTTGGCGGCAGCCCGCATTCCGGGCGCATTATGCTGCCGGGATGCAGGCAGGTCTATACGGGATCGCTCGAACTTTCGTAGAGCCTGCCGTCACTTGCAGCAGAATTGATACAAGATGCCGCGTTTTCCGGGGCAGGCACGGGCAAATCAGGCCCTTCCGCCAAAGATGGCCGAGCCAACACGCACATGCGTCGCGCCGAAGGAGACCGCAATCTCGAAGTCGGACGACATGCCCATGGAAAGCTGCGTCAGCCCATTGCGGCGGGCGATCTTTTCCAGAAGCGCAAAATGCGGGCCCGGTGCCTCATCGACAGGAGGGATACACATCAGACCGGTGACATTAAGACCAATTTCTTCCCGGCACAGGCGGATAAACTCATCCGTCTCTTTCGGCGCAATACCGGCCTTCTGCGGCTCTTCTCCGGTGTTGACCTGAACGAAACACGGCAGGTCCCTGCCCTGCGCCGTCATTTCGCCCTTCAGCGCCCGGGCAATCTTCTCCCGGTCGATGGTGTGGATCACGTCGAAGGTGGCAACTGCCTCCTTTGCCTTGTTGGACTGCAGCGGGCCGATGAGATGCAGCTCAATGCCGGCGTATTCCGTCCGCAGCTGCGGCCACTTGCCCATGGCCTCCTGCACACGGTTCTCACCGAAAACGCGCTGGCCGGCGTCCAGAACCGGACGGATATGCTCCGCCTCGAAGGTCTTCGACACGGCAACCAGACAGACGCTGCCCTTTTCCCGGCCATGCGCGGCTTCTGCCTCGCGGATTCCGGAGACAACATCGTTGAGCTGGGTGACGGCGTCTTGGGCCATGTCGTGATCCTGACTATAAGGGAAACGGGCCGAAGAGATGCCAGCCCGGCCTTGGTATAGGGCGCAGGCAGGGCCGGTTTCAAGAGTTGAGCCGGGCCCGGACCTGACGCGCCAGCGAAATAAGCCGCTTTTGCTGCCAACCGTGTTGACCCATGAGGGAATTTCTGGTGACAGTCCCGCAGACATGTTTTTGGTTTGTGCGCCGCCTCCCGGCGCGCAGACATCTGGTTTGCGCGCTCTCAGGTGTGCGGGTCTCTGGTTTTGTGTGCCCTGCGGGCCACGGTTGAAACGGCGGAATTGATGGCAACGGAACGCTATAATGCGCGCGAAGTGGAAGCGCGCTGGCAGAAGCTCTGGGATGAGAAGGACGTATTCAAGACGTCCAACGATGATCCGCGCGAAAAATACTACGTGCTGGAAATGTTCCCCTATCCGTCTGGCCGCATTCACATGGGCCACGTGCGCAACTATGCGATGGGCGATGTGGTTGCCCGCTACAAGCGCGCCAGAGGCTTCAACGTTCTGCATCCAATGGGCTGGGATGCCTTCGGCATGCCGGCCGAAAACGCAGCGATGCAGAACAACGTCCATCCCAAGGACTGGACCTACGAGAACATCGCCTTCATGCGCGGCCAGCTCAAGATCATGGGCCTGTCGCTGGACTGGAGCCGCGAGTTCGCCACCTGCGACGTGGAATATTACACCCAGCAGCAGCGCCTCTTCCTCAAGTTCCTCGAGGCTGGCCTCGTCTACCGCAAGAAGTCCAAGGTCAACTGGGACCCGGTCGACATGACCGTGCTGGCCAACGAGCAGGTGATCGACGGCCGCGGCTGGCGCTCGGGCGCCCTGGTCGAACAGCGCGAACTGACCCAGTGGTTCTTCAAGATCACCGATTATTCGGAGGATCTTCTGGAAGCGATCGACACACTCGACCGCTGGCCGGAAAAGGTGCGGCTGATGCAGAAGAACTGGATCGGCAAGTCGGAAGGCCTGCGCGTCCGCTTCGAATTCACCACCCCTGCCCCGACAGGCGACAAGACCCTCGAGATCTTCACCACACGTCCGGACACCCTGTTCGGTGCGTCTTTCATGGGCCTGTCACCGGATCATCCGGTTTCGGCAAAGCTGGCTGAAACCAATCCGCAGATTGCAGCCTTCATCGAGGAATGCCGCCGCATCGGCACCTCGGCAGAAGCCATCGAGACGGCGGAGAAGAAGGGCATCGACACGGGCCTGCGCGTGAAGCATCCGCTGGATGCTTCCATCGAGCTGCCGGTCTATATCGCCAACTTCATCCTGATGGACTACGGCACCGGCGCCATCTTCGCCTGCCCGGCCCATGACCAGCGCGATCTCGACTTTGCCCGCAAGTATGGCCTGCCGGTGCGTCCCGTGGTGCTGCCGAAGGATGCAGATGCGGCCAGCTTCACCGTCGCCGATGTGGCCTACACGGATGACGGCACCATCTTCAACTCCGGTTTCCTGGACGGCCTCAGCATTGCGGACGCCAAGGATACGGTTGCGAAGAAGCTGGAAGCCATCGAGATCGATGGCGCGCCTCAGGCCGCCCGTCAGGTGAACTACCGCCTGCGCGACTGGGGCATCTCGCGTCAGCGCTACTGGGGATGCCCGATCCCGGTCATCCATTGCGATGACTGCGGCGTGGTGCCGGAGAATGATGCAAACCTGCCGGTCAAGCTGCCGGATGACATCAACTTCGACAAGCCGGGCAATCCGCTGGACCGCCACCCCACCTGGCGTGACTGCAGCTGCCCGAAATGCGGCAAGCCGGCCCGGCGCGAAACCGACACCATGGACACCTTCGTGGACAGCTCCTGGTATTTCGCCCGCTTCACCGCCCCGCAGTGCGATCAGCCGACCGATCCGGCTGCCGCGAATGGCTGGCTGCCGGTGGACCAGTATATCGGCGGCATCGAGCATGCGATCCTGCACCTGCTCTACTCGCGCTTCTTCACCCGCGCGATGCAGAAGGTGGGTGCGCTGGATCTGAAGGAGCCGTTCAAGGGCCTCTTCACGCAGGGCATGGTGACGCACGAAACCTACAAGAGCGCGGAAGGCAAGTGGCTGAGCCCGGCCGAGATCCGCTTTGTGGAAGGCAGCGAGCGCAGCGCCGTGGAAATTGCCACCGGCGCGCCGGTGACCATCGGCTCCATCGAAAAGATGTCCAAGTCGAAGAAGAACACGGTGGACCCGACCGACATCATCGAGACCTATGGTGCCGATACGGCCCGCTGGTTCATGCTGTCGGATTCGCCCCCCGAGCGTGACGTGATCTGGACCGAGGAAGGCGTTCAGGGTGCCTGGCGTTTCGTTCAGCGCGTCTGGCGCCTCGTGGGCGAAATCGCCGCCACCCCTGCCCGCAGCAGCACGGCACCCGAGTTCAGCGATACCGCACTGGAGCTGCGCCGCGCCACGCACAAGACGCTGGCAGCGGTTTCGAAGGATATCGAGACCCTGTCCTTCAACCGCGCCGTTGCCCGCATCTATGAGCTGGTCAACCAGATCGGCAAGACAGTACATGGCGGCCTGACCTTCGAGGACGTGTCCTGGGCCGCCCGCGAAGCTGCCGAATGCCTCGTGATGATGATGGCACCGATGATGCCGCATCTGGCCGAGGAATGCTGGAAGGAACTGGGCCATACCGGCCTCGTTGCTGAAGCCAGCTGGCCGGCCGTGGACGAAAGCCTGCTCGTCGAAGACAGCATCGTCCTGCCGATCCAGATCAACGGCAAGAAGAAGGGTGAAATCACCGTTGCACGAGACGCTTCCAACGAGGCGGTCGAAGCAGCTACTCTGGCGTTGGACTTTGTCCAGAAGGCGCTCGAAGGGCGCCCGCCCCGCAAGATCATCGTGGTGCCGCAAAGGATCGTGAATGTCGTTGCCTAACGCCTCTGGCCGCACTCGCGGCACCAAACTGACCCTTGCCCTGCTCGTTGCCGGCGCCGCCCTCCTGGGCGGCTGCCAGGTGCGCCCGCTCTATGGCAGCCTCACTCCCGGTGATGCCTCAACAGCATCTTCCGTCCAGAACGAACTGGCCGCCATCGAGATCAAACCGATCGACACTCTGACGGAAACAACCCGCCGTGTTCTGCTGACGGAACTGATGTTCAATTTCGAGCGCGGCAATCCCTCTTCAACCAAGTCCTACCGTCTTGAAATGGTCGGTAACGCGTCCACATCGACGGTTGGTATTGAGCAGCTGGCGGATGTCCCGGCCGCGCTGTCCATGACCATGAGTGTCACTTTCGTGCTTTATGACAAGGCGACAGACCGCACTCTGATGACGGGTAAGTCCTTTGCCACCGCGTCCTACGACTTCTCCAATCAGCGCTTCGCCAACATCCGTGCGCAGCGCGATGCAGAAGAGCGCGCCGCAAAGGAAGTGGCTCAGGACATGACCGCCCGCATCGCCGGCTACTTCGCCACGCGCAAGTAAGGACAGGTTTACGTGGTCGCGCTCAAAGCCGGTGACATTGACAGGTTTGTCGCCAAGCCTCCGGCCAGCGTCCACGCGATCCTTGTCTACGGCCCTGACATGGGCCTGGTGTCCGAACGGGCCCAGGCCCTTGTGGCCGCCGTCAGCGGCGGCAACAACGATCCCTTCAGCCTCGCCAAGATCGATGCCGGCGACATCGTTTCAGACCCGAATCGTCTGATCGACGAGGCGCTGACCATTCCCCTCTTCGGCGGAAAACGCACCATCTGGGTCAAG
Source organism: Pannonibacter anstelovis (assembly GCF_036881715.1). Lineage (NCBI taxonomy): Bacteria > Pseudomonadati > Pseudomonadota > Alphaproteobacteria > Hyphomicrobiales > Stappiaceae > Pannonibacter > Pannonibacter anstelovis. The sequence continues at coordinate 380,700 of NZ_JBAKBF010000003.1, read as the reverse complement.
GACGGTGGTGGCAAGAACCTGTCTCCGGCCGTCACGCCGGTTCTTGCCCTCACGGATTGCCCGGCTGTCGTCGTCATCGAAGCCGGAGACCTGAAGAAGGGAACGGGCCTGCGCAAGCTTTTCGAGGCCGACAAGCGCGCAGTCGCCATTCCCTGCTATGCTGACACCGCCCGCGACCTGGAAGCTCTCATAGACGAGGAAACGCGCCTTGCCGGGCTGACCATCAGCCGGGAAGCCCGCCAGAGCCTGCACGGCCTGCTGGGCGGTGACCGGATGGCCAGCCGGGGCGAATTGCGCAAGCTCTGCCTCTATGCGCTCGGCAAGGGCCGCATCGAGACGGACGACATCGAAGCCATCATTGGTGATGCTTCTTCCTTCGAACTTTCCGAATTGATCGACGCTGCTGCTGGCGGCGACCTCGCTGCGCTGGATCACGGTCTGGAACGGCTGGAGGCAGCCGGGAGCAATGCCTCCGTCATAGCCGGTCAGGTGCTCGGCCATTTCCAGTGGCTGCACCGGCTGCGGGCTGACGTGGATGCAGGCGGACAGGCCGCCAGTATCATCGAGAACGTCAAGCCGCCGGTGTTCTTCAAGCGCAAGGCCGCCCTCACCCGCCAACTGTCCATCTGGGCTGCAGCCGATCTGGAGCGGGCCATGACACGGCTTGCCGAAACCATGCGCACCGCCCGTCTCAACGACCGGATCGGCATGCCGGTCCTATCCGAAACGCTGCTGACCCTCGCCCGCGTCGCCCGCGCCCGCAGCGCTTCCCGCCGCTAGATCATCTCCGAAACAAAAAAGGTCCGGACTTACATCCGGACCGCTTCCGATTCGATTTTGTTAACGCCTGTTAACGCGTCTCGATGCCCAGCTTGCGGCACAGCTCATCCAGCTGTTCCAGCGAGGCATATTTGATCTTCAATTCGCCCGCATCCTTGCCCGGCTTGTGGCCAATGGCGACCTTGAGCCCCAGCGTATCGGTCAGACGTTTCTCAAGGGCGCGGGTATCTGCATCCTTTTCGGCCCGGGTCACCGGGTCCTTCGGGCCGGAGAGCTTGGAGAGAATTTCCGGGTCCTGAGCCAGCTTCTCCGCTTCGCGCACAGACAGGCCCTTCTCCACGATGAGTTCCGCCAGAGCCGACGGATCTTCCAGCGTGATCAGGGCGCGGGCGTGACCAGCGGTGATCAGGCCTTCAGAAAGGTAATCCTTCACCGCATTGGGAAGCTTCAGCAGACGCAGGGTATTGGCGACATGGCTGCGGCTCTTGCCGATCAGCTTGGCAAGCTCGCCCTGGCTGTAGTTGAATTCGGCCGTCAGCTGCTCGTAACCAAGCGCTTCTTCGATGGGGTTGAGATCCGCGCGCTGCACGTTCTCGATGATCGCCAGTTCGAGCGCTTCCTGATCAGTGATGTCACGGATGATCACCGGCACTTCATGCAGGCCGGCACGCTGGGCGGCCCGCCAGCGGCGTTCACCGGCGATGATCTCGAAATGGTTTGGCTTGCCGGCAGCCGGGCGCACGAGGATCGGCTGGATGATGCCCTTCTCCCGGATGGAGTCGGTCAGCTCGGTCAGGTCTTTCTCGGCAAAGGTCTTGCGCGGGTTGCGCGGGTTCGGCTCCAGAAATTCGACCGGCACCTTGCGCGAGTCCCGCGGCGGCGCCTTGTCTGCGCTCTGCGCCGCCGGTTCTGCAGCCGTGGTAATGCCTGCATCACCGATCAGGGCTGCCAGCCCGCGTCCCAGCCGCTTGTTGCGTCCGCCTTCTTCCGCCATTGGTCTTCTCCGCTTGCGCGTCACATCATACGAATGAAAGAACGCGGGCCCTGCCCTCACAGGGGCTTTGCTCCGCGTTCCATGAAACTTTCAAGCCTGCGCCGTCAGTCTCAGGCTGCCACTTTCCGCAGCTCCCGCTCGCGCTGGATGATCTCCGACGCCAGCCGCAGATAGGCCTGGCTGCCTGCGCATTTTAGATCATACAGCAGGGCCGGCTTGCCATAGGACGGGGCTTCCGAGATACGCACGTTGCGCGGGATAATGGTCTCGTAGACCGCATCGCCCATCGTCTCGCGCACATCCGCCACCACCTGACTGGAGAGGTTGTTGCGGCTGTCATACATGGTCAGAACGATGCCATGGATGGTCAGCTCGTTGTTCAGCGCATTGCGCACCTGCTCCACCGTAGAGAGCAGCTGCGACAGACCTTCCAGCGCGAAGAATTCGCACTGCAGCGGCACCAGGATGGAATGCGACGCTGACAGAGCGTTGATCGTCAGCAGGTTCAGCGACGGCGGGCAGTCCACCAGCACATAGGTGAACTTCAACTCTGCAAACAGCGCCGATGCGGCAAAGCGCTCGATGGCCTTGCGCAGCCTGTAGGCGCGGTCAGCGCTGGAGGCGATTTCCAGCTCAAGGCCGAGAAGATCCATCGTGGACGGCGCGACCCAAAGACGCGGCACGGCGGTTTCCTTCACCGCCTCTTCCAGCGAGCAATCGCCGCAGAGCACGTCATAGGTCGAGAGATTACGGTCGCGGCGGTCAATGCCAAGACCGGTCGAGGCGTTACCTTGCGGGTCAAGGTCGATCACCAGAACACGTTCGCCAATGGCGGCCAGCGCTGTGCCGAGATTGATGGCAGTCGTGGTCTTGCCCACACCGCCCTTCTGATTGGCCAAAGCCAGCACGCGCGGCAATTCAGGAAGCCTGCTCATCCGTGGGATCCTTCCTTGATGGAACCGGCCTCGTTGGATCGGGGCGACACGCTGGAGAGGGTCAGCATGCGGCTCTCGGGATCAATGAGACTGGTCCGTTCTACCAGATCAAAACTCCAGGCGTGAGACGCTTCATCAATCTCCCGCTGAAAATCGCGCCCTTTGTGGAAAACAGCCACAGCTCCCTCCGCGAGGAAGGGATGGGAATAGTCCAGAAGCTCGGCCAGAGAAGCCAGCGCCCGGGCGGACACTGCATCCACCTTGCCATGGGGCCATTGTTGCGCCACCGATTCGATCCGCTCCGGCATCACCGTGCCCTTCGAGCCGGTCTCGCGCAGGGCCGTGCGCAGGAATGCTGCCTTACGCTGATTGCTCTCGACGAAATAGACATGGGCCTCCGGCACATCGGCCAGAAGGATGGCCGTGACGATACCGGGGAAGCCTGCCCCGCTGCCGAGGTCCACCCAGCGCTTCGCCTGCGGACGGCAGAGATGCGGCTGCAGACTGTCCGCCACATGCCGCCGCCAGATTTCCGGAATGGTCGAAGGCGCAATCAGGTTCTGGGCCGGCTGCCAGCGCAGCACAAGATCCACATAGATCTTCAGCCGTTCCTCAGTTTCACGTGAAACAGACAGAAACTCTTGCAGGATCTGGGGGCCATCCCTCAGGTTCTTCACAGCCATATCCACAGGTCCTTCAGGCGGCGCCACGGCGTTCGTGCCGCTTCACTTGAGAGAGAAGCAGGGTCAGGGCGGCAGGCGTCATACCATCCATGCGCGCCGCCTGCCCCAATGTACCGGGGCGGACAAGTTCCAGCTTTTGCCGGATCTCATTCGACAGACCGGCAAGCACGGAGAAATCAAAGTCCTCCGGAATGGCGAGTGCCTCATCCCGCCGCAGGGCGGCGATGTCAGCAGCCTGCCGGTCCAGATAAACCGAATAGAGCGCATCAGTCGCCACCTGCTCGGCGATGCCAGGTTCAACATCTGCCAGCTCCGGCCACACGCTGAAGAGCCTGTCAACGGTCATGTCCGGATAGGCCAGCAGGTCAAAGGCACTGCGCCGCACCCCGTCCTGATTGACCGGCAAACCATGTTTTACCGCCTGCGACGGGGTTACGGTCAGCCCCTGCATCAGCACACGGGCAGCTTCCAGCTTGGCAAGCTTTGCATCAAAAGCCTCACGCCGCTCGCTACCGATACAGCCAAGTTCAAGACCCGCAGGTGTCAGCCGCTGGTCCGCATTGTCGGCGCGCAGCGACAGACGGTACTCCGCCCGCGAGGTAAACATGCGATAGGGCTCGGTGATGCCACGGGTGACGAGGTCATCGACCATCACGCCAATATAGCCCCGCCCCCGGTCCACCACGAAATCACGCGAGCCGCCCGACGCCACGAGCGCGGCATTAAGGCCGGCCAGCAAGCCTTGCGCGCCTGCCTCTTCATAGCCGGTGGTGCCATTGATCTGACCGGCCAGGAACAGACCCTTGCAGCGCTTGGCCTCCAGCGTCGTCTTCAGCTCACGCGGATCGACGTGATCATATTCGATGGCATAGCCGATCTGCAGCACCTCGACCTTTTCCAGACCGGGTATCGTCCGCAGGAAGGCATGCTGTGCATCTTCCGGCAGCGAGGTGGAAATACCGTTCGGATAGATCGTGTGATCATCCAGCCCTTCCGGCTCCAGGAAAATCTGATGCCCGTCACGGTCACCGAAGCGGACGATCTTGTCCTCGATGGACGGGCAGTAACGCGGCCCCCTGCCCTTGATCTCGCCCGAGTACATAGCGGAGCGGTGCAGATTCTCGCGAATGATGCGATGCGTTTCTTCCGTCGTGCGGGTGATATGGCACGGCACCTGCGGCGTGGTGATTGCTGCTGTCAGCGTCGAGAATGGCACCGGCTTGTCATCGCCGGGCTGTTCTTCCAGCCGGGACCAGTCAATGGTGCGGCCATCAAGCCGTGCGGGCGTCCCCGTCTTCAGGCGGCCAAGCGCAAAGCCGATAGCTTCCAGCGAAGCGGAAAGACCCATGGCCGGCTGCTCCCCCACCCGGCCGGCCGGGATCTTGCGGTCGCCGATATGAATGAGCCCGCGCAGGAAGGTGCCGGTTGTCAGAACCACAGCACCACAAACGATCCGGCGGCCATCAGCCAGGGTCACCGCCGAGACGCGGCCTTCCAGCGTCTCAAGGTCATGCGCCTCGCCTTCCACCACCGTCAGGTTCGCAATAGCACTGATCTCTTCCTGCATGGCTGCCCGGTAGAGCTTCCGGTCAGCCTGCGCGCGGGGGCCGCGCACAGCAGGCCCCTTGCGCAGATTGAGCATCCGGAACTGGATCCCTGCCCTGTCGGCGACCCGGCCCATCAGACCATCCAGTGCATCAATCTCCCGGACGAGATGCCCCTTGCCGAGCCCGCCAATCGCCGGATTACAGGACATGACACCGATGGTCTCGAACTTGTGAGTCACAAGGGCAGTGCGGGCACCCATGCGCGCTGCGGCAGCCGCGGCCTCACAGCCCGCGTGACCGCCGCCAATCACCACAACATCAAAGGTCAGAGACTGATCCATAACCATTCAAATCCCGATCGCGGACAGGCACATGATTGCACCCGCCTGCGGCGATCACCAGACAGAAGAAAAATAAGACCGGAACCAGAGACCCCTACAGAGCCATAAGGAAACAAACCGGCCAACCGGCTTCCTTATAGGGAAATCACCCCCGAGGGGTCAAAGCTATTTCACGTGAATCAGGCCAAAGACGCCTGAACGGATTCACGTGAAACATCCATCACGCTTCAGATATGATTCACGTGAAACACCCTGAAGGCATATTCCGGCACAGAGATGATTCACGTGAAACAGGCCGATCCACTCATCGAAACCGGAGCCGAACCGGATTCACGTGAAACAGTCCTCCTCATTTTCCGATGCAGAATTCCCGGAAAATCACATCCAGCAGATCTTCTACATCGATCCGGCCGGTGATCCGCCCCAGCGCATCAGCGGCCCGGCGCAGGTCCTCAGCCCGGAGCTCAGCCGGCAGATGATCCCGGCTCACCGCATCCTGCAGGGCATCCAGGCAATCAGTGAGATAATGCCGGTGCCGTTCACGGGTGGCGAGGGCTGCTTCCCCACTCCCAAACGTATCAGAAGCAAAACGTCCAAGGGCCCTGAACAGGTCATCAAGGCCAGTACCATGGGTGACAGATACAGGAAACTCCTGCATCGTTCCGGAAGAGTCTCGTTTCGCAGGAGTCTCAAGATCAGCCTTGGTCGAGACGATCCAGACCGGAACCGATTCAGTGCGGATGGCCTCCGGCAAACCATGACCTTCATCCTCAGGCAATGGGCCACCCGGCTCCACCGCCCAGAGGATCAGGTCTGCTGCCCGGCCCTTTTCGGTTGCCCGGCGGATACCTTCCTGCTCAACCCGCCCTGCCCCGCTGCGCAGGCCGGCCGTATCGGCAAGCGTCACAGGATAACCGCCAAGGTCGAGATGCACCTCGATAATGTCCCGCGTGGTGCCCGCCTCTTCGGTGACGATCGCCACGTCCCGTCCGGCAATGGCATTCAGCAGGCTCGACTTGCCGGCATTGGGTGCCCCCATCAGCACGACCAGCAGCCCATCACGCAGCCGCTCACCGGAACGGGACCGATTCAAATGATCAGCCACTTCGCTCTTCAGGACTGCGGCCTCACCCCAGACCGTCTCCGCCACACTGCCCGGGACATCTTCTTCATCGGCAAAGTCGAAGTCTGCCTCGATCATCGCCCGCATGTGAACCAGACGCTTGCGCCAACCCTCATAGAGCCGCCCCAGCGCACCATCCATCTGCCGGAACGCCTGCCGCCGCTGCGCCTCAGTCTCAGCCGCAATGAGATCGGCCAGGCCTTCCACTTCGGTCAGGTCCAGCCTGCCCTTCTCGAAGGCGCGGCGGGTGAACTCGCCGGGTTCGGCAGGCCGCATGCGGGGCAGGTCTGCCAATGCCTTCAGGACAGCAGCCACCACCGCACGGCCACCATGGCACTGAAGCTCGACGACGTCTTCCCCGGTGAAGCTCGCCGGACCTGGAAAAGTCAGCACCAGAGCCTGATCCAGCGGCTCCTGTGTCTGCGGATCACGCAGCACCCTCAGCGCTGCCTGGCGGGGTTGCGGCATGGAGCTGCACAGAGAGCCAAGAGCATCAAAGGCTGCCGGCCCGCTCAACCGGATCACGGCAACGCCGGAAGGAAGCGCACCGCTGGAAAGGGCAAAGATGGTGTCCTGCATGGGAGAAGCCTTGGCAGATGAAAATCCATGCCAAGGCCCATATCTGCTTCGCCCCTCTCTGCAAAGGGGGAACCACCCAACCAATCCGCATCCGATTCAAATGAGCAGCATCAAATGCACTTCATCCCCCTCCATCGTCATCCCGGCCTTGAGCCGGGACCGGTGAGCCGGGGTACCTGTTGGCTAGCTGTGAATATTCGCTGATGGGCCTTGGCTCACCGGTCCCGGATCTTCGCTTCGCTCTCGTCCGGGACGACGACGATAGGGCTGATGGCCTTCAATACGGACCCGATTCATTTCCTCCCTGCATTCACCGGGGTGTTTCACGTGAATCAACGTGAAACATGTTCCGCTCTGCCGGCCTTCCAGTTCTCCCGTGAAAGCCGGTAGAGCACGTGCCGCAGAAGCCGATGGTCCTCCGGCACGGAGGGATGATCGAAATCATCTGCGGGATCATGACTCATGCCCAGCCGTTGCATGACCTTTTGCGACGGCACATTCAGTTCAGCAGTGAAAGCCACAATCTCATCCAGCAGAAGCGTTTCAAAACCGAATCGAAGCCATGCCTGCGCCGCCTCACTGGCATAGCCCCGCCCCCACGCGGAACGAACGAAACGCCAGCCGATCTCCACGCAAGGAGCAAAAGGCACCGGCGCTGGAAACTGCGGCCGCGATAGCCCGGCCATGCCGATGAAGGCGCCGTCAGCCTTGCGCACCACTGGACGGAAGCAGAACCCGTCTGCCTCCTCCTTTTCTCTGAGGCGGGTAATCAGAGCCTGTGTTTCGTCAATGCTCAGAGGCTTTACGAAATAGCGCATGACTTCTGGGTCGCCGCATAGCGCGGCAAAGGGTTCAAGATCCTCATCCCGCCAGGGCCGCAACACAAGCCGTTCCGTTTCGATGATCATGGCATTCTCCTTCCCGCAGCTGATTGATACGAAACCGAATCCATAGGCTCAAACAGAAACCCCCGGCCGTTGCCAGCCGGGGGTTTGAATGATCCGTATCCGAATCGGATCAGGTGTTCATACTGTCGAAGAAATCGTCGTTGGACTTGGTCTGCTTGAGCTTGTCGAGCAGGAACTCGACCGCATCGACCGTACCCATCGGGTTGAGAATACGGCGCAGGACGAAGGTCTTTTTGAGACGCTCCGGCGGCACCAGCAGCTCTTCCTTGCGGGTGCCCGACCGCTGGATGTCGATGGCCGGGTAAACACGCTTGTCGGAGATCTTCCGGTCCAGAATGATTTCGGAGTTACCCGTGCCCTTGAACTCTTCGAAGATCACTTCGTCCATGCGGCTGCCAGTGTCGATCAGCGCGGTGGCGATGATGGTGAGCGAACCACCCTCTTCGATGTTACGCGCCGCACCGAAGAAACGCTTCGGGCGCTGCAGGGCGTTGGCGTCCACACCACCGGTCAGTACCTTGCCGGAGGACGGCACGACGGTGTTGTAGGCGCGGCCAAGGCGGGTGATGGAGTCGAGCAGAATGACCACGTCGCGGCCATGTTCCACCAGGCGCTTGGCCTTCTCAATGACCATTTCCGCCACCTGCACGTGGCGGACAGCCGGTTCGTCGAAGGTGGAGGAAACCACTTCACCCTTCACGGTGCGCTGCATGTCCGTCACTTCTTCGGGACGCTCATCGATCAGGAGAACGATGAGATAGCACTCGGGGTGGTTCGTGGTGATGGACTTGGCGATGTTCTGCAGGAACACCGTCTTACCGGTGCGCGGCGGCGCGGTGATCAGAGCGCGCTGGCCCTTGCCGAGCGGTGCCACCAGATCGATGATGCGGGAAGAAAGATCCTTGGTGGCAGCGTCGGCGACTTCCATCTTGAAGCGCTCATCGGGATAGAGCGGCGTCAGATTGTCGAAATGCACCTTGTGGCGGGTCTTTTCCGGATCTTCAAAATTGATCGTGTTGACCTTGAGAAGCGCGAAATAGCGCTCGCCCTCTTTGGGGCTGCGGATCTGGCCTTCAACCGTATCGCCGGTGCGAAGCGAGAAGCGCCGGATCTGCGAGGGGGAAACATAAATATCGTCAGGGCCGGGGAGATAATTTGCGTCTGGCGAACGGAGAAAACCGAAGCCGTCCTGGAGTACTTCTACGACACCTTCGCCGATGATCTCTACATCCTGGGCTGCAAGCCGCTTGAGGATGGCGAACATCAGCTCCTGCTTGCGCATTGTGCTGGCGTTCTCGACTTCGAGCTCTTCGGCGAAGGCCAGCAGCTCGGTTGGTGTCTTCTCTTTGAGGTCTTTGAGTTTCATTTCCCGCATCAATAGGGATCAATCTCTGTTGGAGGGTGGGTATGTGAAAAGACGCTTCTGGTTCTGGAATGAAAAAACGGAAACAGAAGTGGAAGCTGTCACGGAAGACCGGTCGAGGGGATAACCGGCTTTGCTTCGGCAGTGGTGCATCCGGGATGAGAGCCTCGGCGCACCTTACGTGAAGTTGACGCGGACCATAACTCTTAAAACGAAACCCCGCAAGAGGCTTCTGTTCTCGCGGGGCCTGTCAAATCGATTGTATCCGCTGCGTCAGAACGGCGCGGACATGTCAGAATGGCTTACCAATCACAAGAATGACGATAAGGATCATCAGAACCGTCGGCACTTCATTGAGGATCCGGTAGAACTTCGCAGGCTTTGTGTTCTCGTCGCGCGCGAATACCTTCACCCGTCCTGCCAGATATCCATGAGCCCCGCTCATCAGCAGAACCAGCGTCAGCTTGGCGTGGAACCAGCCATCGCTGAAAGCATTGATTTCATAGGCAACCCACAGGCCGAAGATCCAGGACGAGATCATAGCCGGATTGATGATCGCCTTGAGCAGGCGGCGCTCCATCACCTTGAAGGTTTCCGACTGGGCAGAGCCCGGTGTAGCATCGCAGTGATAGACGAAGAGCCGCGGCAGATAGAGCATCCCGGCCATCCAGGCGATGATCGAGATGACATGCAGCGACTTGAGCCAAAGATAGAGATCCATTTTATCCTCCTCAGCCCTGACGGACGCGTTCGACCATCCGCGCCACATGGGCCGGATCGGTTTCAGGTGTTACGCCATGGCCGAGGTTGAAGATCAGCGGCCCCTGCCCCAGCGCCTTCAGCACATGAGCGATACCCTCATCAAGCGCGGCCCCGCCGGCCACCAGCCGCATTGGATCAAGATTGCCCTGCACCGGGACCTTTTTCTGGATCGCCTGTGCCACATGATCGGGTGCGGTCCAGTCCAAGCCTACCGCATCCACGCCCGTGCCGGCCACATATGCCTCCAGACGGGCCGAGGAGGCCTTCGGGAAGCCGATGATGCGGGCGCCGGGGCGGGCACCCTTCACACCCTCGACAATCGCTCTGGTGGGCTCGATAGACCACCTGCGGAAGCCTTCCTCATCCAGCACCCCGGCCCAGGTGTCAAAAATCTGGACCGCATCGGCGCCTGCATCGAGCTGACGGATGAGATAGCGGATCGAAGCGGTCACCAGCTGATCGATGAAGCGCTGCATCAGGGCAGGATTGCGATAGGCGCCCACGCGGGCTGCCGTCTGGTCCTGCGTCGTATGTCCGGCGACAGAATAGCAGGCAACGGTCCATGGGGCACCGCAGAAACCGAGGAGCGTTGTCTCCTCAGGGAGCTCGCGGCGCAGCCGCGTTACGGTCTCAATCACCGGATCGAGGTGCCTGTCTGCCCGTGACTGGTCCAGCGTATCAAGGATCGCTTCGCTCAAGGGCTCAAGTACAGGACCACGTCCCTCTTCAAAGCGAACCGGATAGCCGATGGCATCCGGAACGACGAAGATGTCCGAGAACAGGATGGATGCATCAAAGCCATAGCGGCGGATCGGCTGAAGTGTGACTTCGGTTGCCAGATCCGGGTTGTAGCAGAAGTCGAGGAAGTTCTTCGCTTTCGCTCTGACCTCCCGGTACTCCGGCAGATAGCGTCCAGCCTGCCGCATCATCCAGATGGGAGGCGGCCACAGGCGTTCGCCTGCGAGCACCCTCATGACGGCACGGTCGGATGACTTCATGGCTTTTTCCTTTATCCCGGGCAGGTCCCTATAAAGGGAGTCTCTGATTGATTTGAATCTGTTTCTTATTCTTGTGAGTGGATTACCGGGATCATTCGTTGTCCACAATCGGTTCAGGTCATTTTCGCGCCGGGAGAAAACGCCGCAGTTTCTGGACAACAGATTTTATTAAAATTGTACGGAACCTGTTACCTGAATGAAATCAGTAGGATGTTCGTTTTTTAAGGATCCATTAAGGAATTGGGCATGAGTGGATAACCTGTCGGCAACGAGTCAGGCCCATGTTAATCCACATGTGCGGGAAACCGTTTCGGCGCCGGTTGCCGGAAATTTACGCTCTGTTAAGAAGATAGAGCCAGCGGGCATAAGTTTTGGCCCCAAAGGGCGGGAGGGCTGACTTGTCCCCTTCCGTCAACAGAGGCGAGGTTTTGTTGTGGGAAAGTCGACACACTACTTTCACCTCCATCTTGTGTCCGATTCGACTGGCGAAACGCTCATGACGGTGGCCCGGGCGGCGACGGTTCAGTATGACGATGTGCAGTCCATCGAGCATCTCTATCCGCTGGTGCGCAGCCACAAGCAGCTGGACCGGGTGACGGCTCAGATCGAGTCTGCACCGGGGATTGTGCTCTATACCCTTGTCGATCCGGAGATTTCCGGCCGTCTCGAACGGTTCTGCCGCGAAATCGGCGTGCCCTTCGTCAACATCCTCGACCCGGTCTTTGCCGTGTTTCAGGCCTATCTCAACGTACCGCTGACCCGCCGCATTGGTGGCCAGCACGCGCTCGATGCAGAGTACTTCAAGCGGATCGACGCGCTGAACTACACCATGATGCATGATGACGGGCAGATCGCCGGAAAGCTGGAAGAAGCCGATATCGTTCTGGTGGGCATTTCCCGAACCTCCAAGACGCCGACCTGCATTTACCTCGCCAACCGCGGAATCAAATGTGCCAACGTGCCGATTGTTCCTGGGATTCCATTGCCTGACCAGCTCCTGGGCCTCCGCTATCCGCTGGTGGTAGGCCTCATTGCCTCGCCGGAGCGTGTCCAGCAGATCCGCCAGAACCGCGTTTTGTCTTTGAATGCAGATGGTTACGGCGATACGTATGTGGACCGGCGGGAGATCGCCCGCGAGATTGCCGCCACCCGCCGCCTTTGTGTCGAACAGGGATGGCCCTTGATCGACGTGACGCGCCGCTCCATTGAAGAGACCGCAGCCGAGATCATGGAGCTGTTCCGGGGCCATCGTCAGACTGCCCGGGAAGCCGGCGGGATTTAGGCGCAAGACGAAAAATCTGGAGGAATCCCCCATATGACCCTTGTTCTGGCCAGCGGCAGCAGCATCCGCGCGACGCTTCTGCGCAATGCAGGGCTTGATTTTGCCGTCGATCCGGCAGGCGTGGACGAGCGCGAAATCGAGCGCCCGCTGCTGGAAGCAGGTGCCGGGCCCCAGGAAATCGCCCATGTTCTGGGGAAGGCCAAGGCGCTGGATGTGGCGCTGCGCCGTCCCGGTGATCTGGTGATCGGCGCTGATCAGGTGCTGGGGCTCGGCTCCACCCGCTTCACCAAACCCGCAGATCTTGCCGCGGCACGCGCCCAGCTGGCCCTTTTGGCCGGCAAGGCCCACGATCTGCATTCGTCTGTGGTCGTCGCGCAAGGCGGCCAAGTGCTCTGGAGCCATGTTTCCACTGCCCGTCTGCACATGCGCGCCTTGAGCGATGCGGAGCTTGATGCCTATCTCGCCGCTGCAGGGGCAGCGGCCCTGTCGAGTGTCGGGTGCTACCAGCTGGAAGGCCTCGGCATCCGCCTGTTCGAGCGGATCGAGGGCGATTACTTCACCATTCTGGGGCTGCCGCTTCTGCCCCTGCTTGGATTCCTGCGGGAGAAGGGAGAAATCCATCCATGACTGCCATCCGCCGCGCCGCCATCACCGGCTGGCCCGTCACCCATTCCCGCTCGCCCCTCGTGCATGGCTACTGGCTGAAAAAGCATGGGCTTGAGGGAGAATACATCCGCATGGGCGTCGAGCCGGAGGGGGCCGAAGCCTTTTACCGGAACCTTTCAGCCGCTGGCCTCACCGGTGCCAATGTCACCGTTCCGCACAAGGAATTGGTGGCCGGGCTTTGCGACTGGCTGGACCCGGCTGCCAAGGCCATGGGCGCGGTCAACACGCTCTGGCTGGAAGAGGGCCGGCTGATGGGCGCCAACACCGACGGGCTCGGCTTCCTGGGCAATCTCGACCAGTGGGCACCAGGCTGGGACAAGGCCGGCGGCACCGCCGTGGTTCTGGGCGCGGGCGGCGCAGCGCGTGCAGTCATCTGGGCGCTGCTGTCGCGTGGCTTCTCCAAAATTCACGTTGTTAACCGCACCGAAGAAAAAGCCAGCCTTCTGGCGGATCATTTCGGTGCCGCTGTTGTGGCTCATGGATGGGACAAGCTGGGGACAATCCTTGGACAAGCATCCGTTCTGGTCAACACCACATCGCTTGGCATGACAGGCAAACCGCCGCTGGAAATCGATCTTGATCCCCTGCCCCGCACGGCGCTGGTCACCGACGCGGTCTATTCGCCGCTGCAGACGGATCTGCTGAAGGCTGCGGCGGCACGCGGCAATCCTACGGTGGATGGTCTCGGCATGCTGCTGCATCAGGCGGTCTACGGCTTCGAGCGCTGGTTCGGCATCCGGCCGGAGGTAGATGCGGAGCTGCGCAGCCTCATCCTCAAGGATCTGGGTGTCACGGAATGATCCGCCTCGGCCTCACCGGGTCCATCGCCATGGGCAAATCGGCCACCGCGAAGATGTTCGCCGAGGCCGGCGTGCCGGTGCATGACGCCGATGCCGCTGTGCATGCGCTCTACGCCGGGCGCGCCGTACCGCTGATCGAGGCCGCCTTTCCCGGCACCACGGCGGACGGCAAAGTGGACCGCACGCGTCTTGGCGAGGCGGTACTGGGCAAGCCGGAGGCCATCGCAAGGCTCGAAGCCATCATCCATCCGCTGGTGCATGAGGAGGAAGCGAACTTTCTTTCCAGGGCACGGGCGGAAGGCCGCCGCATGGTGGTGCTGGATATTCCGCTGCTGTTCGAGACCGGCGGCGAAAGGCGGATGGATGCGGTGGTTGTCGTGTCTGCTCCGGCAGAGGTTCAGCGCGAGCGGGCCCTCGCCCGTCCGGGCATGACGGTGCAGCGGTTCGAGGCCATCCTGGCCCGCCAGATGCCGGATGCGGACAAGCGCCGCCGGGCGCATTTCATCATTGAGACCAATTCCGGTCTGGCACCAGCCCGCCGGGCGGTCCATTCGATTATTCGTGCGCTCTCCGGAAAAGCCTGAGCGGAAACGTCATGCGGCCGGGGAAAAGCCAAGGAAAGCCTTGCGCCCTGCCCCGCCCGTTCCCACACTCGCCCCGGAATACTGGCGGATGCCGGTGCATCAGGATGACAGACTGCCATGCGCGAAATTGCCTTCGATACCGAAACCACGGGCCTTGACCCGCGCAGCGGCGACCGGCTGGTGGAAATCGGCGGTGTGGAACTGATCAATCATGTCGCCACGGGCCGCACCTTCCACGTCTACATCAATCCGGAGCGGGATGTGCCGGAGGGCGCCTTCGCCGTTCACGGCCTTTCTACCGAGTTCCTGTCGGACAAGCCGAAATTTGCGGAAGTTGCGGATGATTTTCTCGCCTTCGTTGGTGACGCCACGCTGGTGATCCACAACGCTTCGTTCGACATGGGCTTCATCAACATGGAGCTGGGGCGGCTCGGCCGTCCGCCGATCCCGCAGAGCCAGGTGCTTGATACGCTGGCCATGGCGCGGCGGAAATTCTCCTCAGGCCCCTACTCGCTCGACGCTCTCTGCTCGCGCTTTGGCATTGATAATTCCCGCCGTACCAAGCACGGCGCGCTTCTCGACAGTGAGCTGCTGGCGGAGGTCTATCTGGAGCTGCTCGGCGGCCGCCAGACAGCGCTGGGGCTTATGGATGAGGCGGAACGCAAGTCCAGCAGTGCTGACGATGTCTCGGGCGGCCCACTTGTTGCAGCCCCCGCCCGCCCCCGGCCCCAGCCACTGGCACCACGGCTGACAGAGCAAGAAAAGGCCGCCCACGCGGCTTTCATCGCCAAGATGGGTGACAGCGCCCTCTGGAAAAAATACGAGCCTGCGGCGGAGTAAGGGGCTGGAGAGCTGTGCCTTGTGGAGGCGTCTCCACTCAGCACTCCGGAATCAGGCAACAAACCACCCAACAAAAAGGCCGGAGAGCATCCCCTCCGGCGTCATTTCGTATCCTGTACCGCTCCTCAGAGCATCGACGGCAGCACGCGGTCCGGCGGGCGGTGGCCGTCCATGAAGGTCTTGATGTTGATGATGACCTTCTCGCCCATTTCGATACGGCCCTCGATGGTGGCCGAGCCCATATGCGGCAGCAGCAGAACGTTCGGCATCTGCGCCAGCTTCGGGTTCACCGCAGGCTCGTGCTCGAATACGTCGAGGCCGGCGCCGGCCAGATCGCCGGACTCCAGCTGGCGGATCAGCGCGGTTTCGTCGATCACTTCGCCACGGGCCGTGTTCACCACATAGGCGTCCTTCTTCATCAGCTTCAGGCGGCGGGCCGAAAGCAGATGGAAGGTGCCGGGTGTGTGCGGGCAGTGGACGGACACGACATCCATGCGGGCCAGCATCTGGTCGAGGCTGTCCCAGTAGGTCGCTTCCAGCGCATCCTCGATATCCGAATGCAGGCGGCGGCGGTTGTGATAGTGGATCGACATGCCGAAGGCCTTGGCGCGGCGGGCAACGGCCTGGCCGATCCGGCCCATGCCGATGATGCCGAGGCGCTTGCCCCAGATGCGGCGGCCCATCATCCATGTGGGCGACCAGCCGGTCCACTCACCCTTTTCCATCACCTTCATGCCTTCCGCGATCCGGCGCGGCACGGCGAGGATCAGCGCCATGGTCATGTCGGCGGTGTCTTCGGTCAGCACCCCCGGCGTGTTGGTGACGTTGATGCCGCGGTTGTTGGCGCTGACCACGTCGATATTGTCGACGCCATTGCCGAAGTTGGCGATGAGCTTGAGGTTTGGCCCGGCCTGGGACAGAACGGCTGCATCAATCCGGTCCGTGACGGTGGGAACCAGCACGTCTGCCGTCCGCACGGCCTCCACCAGCTCGGCCTGCGTCATCGGCCGGTCGCTTTCGTTGAGGCGGGTTTCGAACAGCTCTCGCATCCGCGTCTCGACCACATCGGGAAGCTTGCGCGTCACGACAACCAAAGGCTTCTTTTTGCCCATGCCACTAGCCTTCTGCGTTGCGTTGAGGGTGCTTTAACCCTCACGGACCTAGGTTCTCACCATGCAGTATTCCCGCATGGCGGTTCGCTCCTGTTTTCCTTATCAGATGGCCTGCGAGAAACAAGGGGACCAGCCCTTCGGTCAGTATCGACCTTGGTCGGGTGCCGCAGGATTCAGGCGGCATTAGAGGGACAAAACCGCGCTGCTGATCTGGCCACAGGGGATGGCTTTCGCTAAAGGGAATGCTGAAGTGGTGAATGAGGACGGTATGACCCGGTTTGATCAGACCTTGTCTGGCACGATAGCCCGCAAACTCCAGCTGTTTGTTATGGCCGCCGCAGCTCTGATGCTCGTTGCGCCGCAGGTTCTGGCGCAGACTGCTCAGACCGGCTCAACTGGATTGCCGCTTCCCCGTTTCGTCAGCATCAAGTCTGACCGGGCAAACGTGCGTATGGGCCCCTCGCGCGAGCATGAAGTGTCCTGGACCTATGTTCAGGGCGGCCTGCCGGTGGAAATCACGCAGGAATTCGAGAACTGGCGCCGTGTGCGCGACTGGGAAGGCAAGGAAGGCTGGCTGTTTCACACCCTGCTCTCGTCGCGCCGGACGGCGCTCGTGACGCCCTGGGAGCAGAGTGAGAACACTCCCCTTCATTCCGAGCCCGCGGCCGAGGCTGCGATCAAGGCCTATCTTGCCCCCAAGGTGCTGACGGACATCAAGTCCTGCAACGGCACATGGTGCCGCGTTCAGGGCAAGGGCTATGACGGCTGGGTGGAGCAGGTGCGGCTGTTCGGCGTCTATCCGAATGAGAAGATCAGCAACTGACAGGATGCCGTTCTTTCAGCAGCAGACATGACAAAGGGGCCGCGCGGGCCCCTTTGTTGTTTCACGAGACTGTTTCACGTGAATCCTGTGGCAGGACGATCAGTCGTCGCTGCGGTCCTGACGCTTCAGCTCGTCGAGACGCGGCATGGACACGATGTTGTAGCCGCTGTCGACGAAATGAATCTCACCGGTCACGCCGCCCGAAAGTTCAGACAGGAGATAGAGGCCGGAGCCGCCGATCTCGTCCAGCGTCACGGTGCGGGCCAGCGGCGAGTGGCGCTTCTGGAAATTGTACATCAGGCGCGAATCCGAGATGACCGAACCGGCGAGCGTGCGCACGGGGCCGGCGGAAATCGCGTTGATGCGAATGCCCTGCTCGCCGTAGTCCATCGCCAGGTAGCGCACGGAGGATTCCAGTGCCGCCTTGGCAACGCCCATGACGTTGTAGTTCGGCATGACGCGGGTGGAGCCGCCATAGGTCAGCGTCACCACGGAGCCGCCGTCCGGCATGATGGCCGCTGCGCGCTTCACGATCTCGGTGAAGGAGAAGCAGGAAATCAGCAGCGCCTTGTTGAAGTTTTCCCTGCTGGTGTCCGCATAGCGGCCGCGCAGCTCGGTCTTGTCCGCATAGGCAATGGCATGAACGAGGAAATCGATCTTGCCCCACTTTTCCTTCAGCACATCAAAGACGTTGTCGACGGAAGCAATGTCTTCCACGTCGCAGGGCAGCAGGATGCTGGAACCGATGGACTCCGCCAGCGGCTTGATGCGCTTCCCAAAGGCCTCGCCCTGGTAGGTGAAGGCCATTTCAGCGCCATGTGCCGCAAGGGTCTTGGCAATGCCCCATGCAATGGAGTGATCATTGGCGACACCCATGACAAGCCCGCGCTTGCCCTTCATCAGCCCTTCCATAAAAAACTCCTGTCGGACTGCTCATGAGGCGGCCGGAAGGCTTCTCGAAAGCCCCGGCGCGCCGGCAATCAATCTGTTTAAGCGTATCGTTTGAAAACCACGGAGGCGTTGGTGCCGCCAAAGCCGAAGCCATTGGACAGAACGCAATCAAGCTTGGCGTTGTCGACGCGCTCACGCACGATCGGCATATCCGCAAAGGCTGGGTCAATGGTTTCGATATGGGCCGAGGCAGCAATGAAATTGTGCTGCATCATCAGGATCGAATAAATCGCTTCATGCACGCCTGCGGCTCCCAGCGAGTGGCCGGAGAGAGCCTTGGTCGCGGAAATCTGCGGGATCTTGTCGCCGAATACGGCACGAATTGCCTCGATTTCCTTGACGTCACCGACCGGCGTGGAGGTGGCATGCGGATTGAGGTAATCCACCGGCAGATCGACCGTGGACAGCGCAAGGCGCATGCAGCGTTCGGCGCCCTCGCCGGACGGAGCCACCATGTCGTAACCGTCAGAGGTTGCGCCATAACCCACGATCTCGGCATAGATCTTGGCGCCGCGGGCCTTGGCGTGCTCCAGCTCTTCGAGAACCAGCACACCGGCACCGCCGGCGATGACGAAACCGTCGCGGTTGGCGTCATAGGGGCGCGAGGCGGTGGATGGTGTCTCGTTGTACTTCGAGGACATGGCGCCCATGGCGTCGAACAGGGAGGAGAGCGTCCAGTCCAGTTCCTCGCCGCCGCCGGCAAAGACGATGTCCTGCTTGCCCCACTGGATCAGCTCGGCTGCATTGCCGATGCAGATGTTGGTGGTGGCACAGGCTGCGGAGATGGAGTAGTTCACGCCGCGGATCTTGAACGGGGTGGCCAGCGTCGCCGAGTTGGTCGAGGACATGGCTTTCGGCACGGCCGTCGGCCCGATGCGCTTCGGGCCTTTTGTGCGGGTGATGTCCGCCGCTTCCACGATGGCGGGGGTGGACGGGCCGCCAGAGCCCATGATGATGCCGGTGCGCTCGTTGGAGACGTCGCCATCCTCAAGGCCTGCATCGGCAATCGCCTGCTGCATGGCGATGTAGTTCCAGGCGGCGCCCTGACCCATGAAACGGGTGGTGCGGCGGTCCAGCGCCTCGAACGGGTTGAGCTTCGGAGCACCGTGCACCTGGCAGCGGAAGCCGAGATCGGCGTATTCCTGCGCCCTCACGATGCCGGAACGGCCCGCCTGCAGGCTCTCCAGAACCTCCTGAGCCGTGTCGCCAATCGAGGACACGATACCCATGCCGGTAACAACCACCCGCCTCATCGCGGTCTCCTGTCTTTCCAGGCTGCCTTTGGCCTTACGGCGCGGCAGCGAACTCATTCGTCAGATGTTGGATGGGCGCGGGCAAGCCGCACCCATGGGCTGATATGGTATCAGGTCTTGGCGAGGCCAACCCGCAGGTCGGTCGCCTTGTAGATCTGCTCGCCATCGGCCTTCAGCCAGCCATCCGCGATACCGAGCACGAGCTTGCCCTTCATGATGCGCTTGAAATCGACGCCATACTCGACTTTCTTGACCGACGGCGTGACCATGCCCTTGAACTTCACCTCACCGGTAGACAGGGCCATGCCCTTGCCCTCAAGGCCGAGCCAGCCAAGGTAGAAACCGGTCAGCTGCCACAGGGCATCAAGGCCGAGGCAGCCCGGCATCACCGGATTGCCCTGGAAATGGCAGGGGAAGAACCACAGGTCCGGATTGATGTCGAACTCGGCGCGCGCAAAGCCCTTGTCAAACTCGCCGCCGGTCTCGGAAAGCTCCGTGATCCGGTCAAACATCAGCATAGGCGGCAGCGGCAGCTGCGCGTTGCCGGGTCCGAACAATTCCCCGCGTGCACAGGCAAGGAGGTCTTCATATTCGTAGCTCGAGCGCCGTTCGGTCATTCCGTTCCCGTTTATCTTCTTGTTTGCCCGCCCGGTGAGGCTTGCATTCTCTGCCGCAGGGCAGGCGGTTCTTAAGTCATGTGTTCGAGGCCTTCCTAACACAGCAGGTGCAGCTTCGAAAGATCACCAAACGCCAAAGAAAGGCGAAAGCGCGGCCTGAAGGCAAGGATATCGCTGCGTCATTTGCTGGCGGGGTCTTTCCTGGGGCCCAGTTGCGCCTCCCACCCGGCCTGACCGTGATGTGCAAGGCTCTCCCTGCGGCCCGCCCCGGCCGTTTCATCGTACCGGCGTGAGGTCTTGTGACCGGCAATCCAAGGAAAAACTTGCATTCCCGGTCCAAGAAATGGCAAAATTGGATTGTTGATATGAAAAAGTCCCCTACAAAGGGCCATAGAGACCATCAAGACAGGCCTTCAAAGCACGCGCTGCGAATGCCTACGAATAGCACTAGGTTCCGCCGCTGAGGCTGGCCGACGAGACAGAGATCCAAAGTCAGACATGACCGCGCCCGATCACGCCGACCACCACCACAGCCATGATGTGACTGAAATGCTGCGCGATTCCGGGCTGCGCCCGACGCGTCAGCGTGTCGCTCTTGCTGAATTGCTCTATTCCAAGGGCCACCGCCACATCTCAGCGGAAATCCTGCATGAGGAGGCGGTCCGCGCCTCCGTGCCGGTATCGCTGGCCACGGTCTACAACACCCTGCACCAGTTCACCGAAGCAGGCCTGCTGCGTGAAGTCGCCATCGACGGCACCAAGACCTATTTCGACACCAACGTCCACGATCATCATCACTTCTTCATTGAAGGCGAGAACCGGGTCGTCGACATTCCGCACGACGGTATCGGCATTGGCCGCGTCCCGCAGGCTCCTGAGGGCATGGAGATCGTGCGTATCGATGTGGTGGTGCGGGTGCGTCCTAAGGGCGCAGCCTGAACTTTCAGGCCTCGCGCTCCCATCTTTCCCTCTCGAGGCAATGCAGCAATTGCGGCCGTCCCGGTGCATTCGGCAGACGGTAATCCTGCACGGCCACATCAAAGCCAAGCCGGGCCAGCAGGCTGTTTGAAGCCCCGTTCCCCGGACTGGTGATGGCGAGAATGCGTGGCAGGGCCAGCGCTCCAAAGCCATAGGCGAGCACGGCCCGGGAGGCCGCCATGGCATGGCCCTGTCCGCGCGCTTCCGGCAGCAGCGCATAGCCCAGATCCGGCAGATCCAGATTGTCACGCTTGGCCAGCCCCGCCATGCCCAGCGCCTCGCCACCTGGCTTGTCCGAAATCACCCAGAAGCCATAGTTGCCCCGCCGGTATGCTGGCCGGATGGCACTGCGGATGTAGTTGCGGGCATCTTCGATCCGCTTCACGCCGCGGTCACCGATATGTTCGATGAACGCATCATCATTCATGAGCCGCATGAGGAAGTCAGCGTCTGACAGTTCGAACTTGCGGAAGGAAAGCTGCGGACAGTCCGGAAGCATCATGATGCAGGCAGTGCCTCTGCCTGCCGTGCGGCAATCTCCGCCGCCGTGCGCAGCGCGATGTCCGGCACCGCATCCATCGGCACCTTCTCATGGCTCTTGCACAGATCGTAGATCAGGCAGCGTGCGCATTCCGGCTTGCGGGCCTTGCAGATATAACGGCCATGCAGGATCAGCCAGTGATGGGCGTGCAGCCCATATTCGGCCGGCACGATCTTCTCCATCGCCAGTTCCACAGCCAGCGGCGTTTTGCCGGGAGCGATGCCGATGCGGTTGCCCAGGCGGAAGAGGTGGGTATCGACGGCGATGGTGGGATGCCCGAAGGCCATGTTGAGCACCACATTCGCCGTCTTGCGGCCAACGCCTGGGAGAGCCTCCAGCGCCTCCCGGCTTTCCGGAACCTCGCCGCCATGATCGCGCAGCAGCTGTTCGCACAGGGCGATGACATTCTTCGCCTTGGTCTTGAACAGGCCGATGGTGCGGATTTCCTCGCGCACCCGGTCTTCACCCAGTGCCAGCATCTTCTCCGGCGTGTCGGCGATGCGGAACAGTGTCTTCGTGGCGCGGTTCACGCCCACATCCGTCGCCTGGGCCGACAGGACCACGGCGACCAGCAGTGTGAAGGCGTTTACATGGTCCAGTTCGCCCTTGGGCTCCGGATTGTCCGTGTGGAACCGGTCGAAGATCGCGTGGATCTCGGCCTTCGTGTAGCGGGGCGCGGCCTTCTTGCGCCGCGCCGGAGCGGGCGTTTTCGCCACCGCAGCAGCGGTCTTGCCCTTCTTTGGCGCTTTTGTGATCTTTGCTTGCGTCATATCTCCTCTATAAAGCTTTCTCATGAGCGGCACCAAGAGCAATCCTGAAGGTCCTGATGACGCGGCGCCCGCGCCGGGTGAGCGGCCGATCTTTGCTGCGGTGCTGACCCCGCACCGCTCGCTGGGGCCGAAGGGCTTTCTGGTACTGATGCTGGCCACGGGTGCCGTCTGTTTCGTCTCGGGGCTGCTTTTCCTCTCCATTGGCGCCTGGCCGGTCTTCGGATTTTTCGGGCTGGATGTGCTGCTGGTCTGGGTCGCTTTCCGGCTGAACTATGCGGCGGCCAACCGCTGTGAAGAGGTGACGGTCAGCGCGCATGAGATTATCGTCCGCAAGAGCGGGCCGGGCCGCCAGCATCAGGAGTACCGGTTCAATCCCTTCTGGGCGCGCCTGTCGGTGACGCGGCTTGAAGATGAAGGCGTCACGCAGATCACCCTGAGCGCTCGCGGCGACACCATAGGTATCGGTGACTTCCTCAACCCGCCGGACCGGACAACCTTCGCCATTGCCTTTGCTGCGGCCATCGCTGATGCCAAGGCGGGGCGGGTTCCGGCCGTTTCCTGATATTGGACCCATAATTTGCCGTAAATCTGCCTTCCGGTTCCCCTCCGCACGGCTTATCACTCTTGTCTGGGCATCTTGGGGAGATTTTGCATGAAATTCTGGCTGGGGGCCGCTGCGGCCATGGGCATCGCGCTGCTTTTGAGCGGTTGCGACACGGTTTCCAAGGAACAGTGTCAGGCCGGGGACTGGCGTGCGCTGGGCCGGGCGGATGCTGCTTCGGGTCATGCAGCAAACCGCATCTCCAAGGTCGCGGAAGATTGCGGCCAATATGGCATTTCCCCGGACCCGGCGGCCTATCAGTCCGGCTGGCAGGAGGGTGTGCAGATCTATTGCACCCCGCTCAACGGCTTCAACATTGGACGGCAGGGCGACAGCAAGGGGGATATCTGCCCGCCGGCCCTGGCTGGTCAGTTTGAATATGCCTATCAGCTCGGCAGCCGCATCTATTCCGCCCGCCGCGAGGTTGAAAATGTCGAGTCCCGGCTGCGATATCTGGAATCCTCCACCGACAATGCCCGTTTCGAGCTGTCGCGGCTTGATTGCAGCTCCGGCAGCGCCGATGAGCGCAATGCCTGCCGCCAGAAGGCAGACCGCATCCGCGACCGGATCAGCGATGGCCGGTTCGAGATCCAGGATCTGCGCTTCCGCCTGATGCAGCGTCAGGGCGAATATGCGGCTACGGAAGCGGCCGTCAACGCCGAGGCCCGGCGCGTCATTTCCGGTTACGGCGGCTGAGGCAGCACTGGCACCTCAGCTTGAACCCCGCGGCGGGCGAAGCTGGCTGAGGGCCACCAGTACGGCAAGGCCGCTGCCGGCCGCCACGAAGACAACGGTGCGGAAATCGAAGGCGCTGGCAATCAGGCCCATGGAAACAGAGCCGATGAAAGAGCCGAGAAAAAGCCCGTTCATGTAAAGCGCTGTCGCCCGGCCTGGCTTGTCCGGGGCATAGCTCTGCACGAAGGAAATCGCGACCCCGGCGAAAAGGCCGTAGTAGAGCCCCTCTATGGCCGAGAGGATCACCACATGCAGCACGCTGCTGATCTGGGTGAACAGCAGGAAGGTGACCACCGCCAGGAGCGAAGCACCGTAGAGCACCGTCCTTGAGCCGAACCGCGCAGCAATGCGTGCAGCAAGGAAGATTGCGATCACCTCGACGATGCACTTGAAGGACAGCGACAGACCAGGCGTATAGCCGGGCAGGCCCACTTCCTTGACATAATAGAGAGGCATCGCGGCCGTGAAGAGCACATTGCCAACGGCAAAGAGCGTACAGGTGAAAGCCGCCAGCAGAATGGGCCAGTCAATCCCCTCAAGAGCAGCCGTGCCACGCTGGCGCTGCGGCGCGCGGAAGTCTCCCGGCACGCCCAGATGCCACAGCACAAGCCAGATCACCGCTAGGCCCGCCGAAATCAGATAGGCCACGCGGAAACCTGCGAGATCAAACAGAATGAAAGTCATGGACGGTCCGATGACCCAGGCCAGCGATACCACCATGCGCAGCCAGGCGTTATACTCCGTGACCTCGATGCCGGTGCGTTCGGCGTAAAGGCGGCCATAGGTGAACTCGGTCGCGGTGGCTCCGTTCGCCACCGCCATGATGGGGGCACCGGCAAGTACCAGCACCGGGAAATCCGGAATCGTTGCCAGCAGCAGAGCCATGGCCAGATAGGCCAGGATCGAGATCAGCAGCAGCGGCTTCACCGCCACCGCGCCATCCAGCTTTTCGCCAAAGGTCCGGTTCACCACCATGGTCAGCGGGGCCACAAGGCCGGTATAGAGCCCGATCTGCCAGGGCTCCTGCTTCAACCCTTCGACAATGAAGTAGCCCATCGCCGGTATGAGCGATGAAGTGCACAGCGTGCCAAAGAAGACGAGCAGCAGAATGAGAACCGCCTGCCGTGGCAGGTTCAGAAGGAAAGACATGGGGCGATCCGGGCCGGGCATACCGGCAAGGGGCAAGACGCAGCAAAACGGTCTGTGCCTTGAATGGAGAGACCGTCATCATAAGGTGATTTGGCAGCCCGGTGCCAGTCCTTATGACAGCTCTCGATGAGCTCGACTCATCGAGAGCTGATTAAGCCCGTGCGGCGCCTGAGCATTTTCAAGGCGTGATGCGTCAGCATCGAAAGCATTGGTATTAGTGGTGAAAGCAAAGCCCCCGGATGGTGCCCGGTCTGGGGCACCCCGGGGGCGCAGTTTCGCGATTTTTCCCGTGATCAGGAAGTTTCCGTTCTAGCGGCCAAATCCGGCCTGTTGCGGCAGCCAGAGGGCCAGCTGCGGAAACAGCCAGACGACGAAGAGGCCGAAAATCAGGATGCCAACGTAAGGCGCTGCGCCGCGCATGATCTCGATCAGCGGCGCACCGGTGATCCCCTTCAGAACGAAGAGGTTCATGCCGACGGGTGGCGTGATCAGGGCGAGCTCAAGGTTGATCATCAGCATGATGCCGTACCAGATCGGATCAATGCCGAGGGCCATCATCGCAGGCAGGATGATCGGCGTCGTGATCAGGATGATGGCAATCGTCTCGAGGAACATGCCCAGAATGAAGATCGCGATCATGACGGCCAGAATGAAGCCGGTCTGAGACAGTTCGAGCGCAGCCACAGTCTCCATCACCTCGGCCGGAAGCCGGATGATGGTGATGGCATGGCCGAACATGCCTGCAGCCGCGATGATCATGAACAGCATGGCGCAGGTGCGCATGGTCTCCCACAGACACTCGCCAAGGTCGCGCAGCGAGACATTCCGGTAAACGAGAACAGCGACCAGCAACGCATAGGCAGCGCCCACGGCTGCCGCTTCTGCGGCCGTGAAGATGCCGAAATAGATGCCGCCAAGAATGACCGGGGGCATCATGACGGCCCAGATCGACTTCCAGAAGGCTGTCAGCACCGCGCGCGCGCCCGGCCAGTCCTGCGCCTGTGTTTCGCCATGGGCGTTCGCTTGCACCCAGGAGAAGACGGCAAAGAAAAGCGCGATCAGCAGACCGGGCAGGATACCGGCAAGGAACAGGCCGCCGATCGAGGCATTTGTGACGACGGCATAGAGGATCATCGGTCCTGACGGCGGGATGAGGATGCCAAGGGTGCCACCTGCTGCGATGATGCCGTATGTATCGCGCGGACGGTATCCGAACCGCTGCATCTGCGGAATGGCGGTGGTGCCGATGGTGAGGGCGGTTGCCATGGACGAGCCGGAGATCGTGGCAAAGATCGTGCAGCAGAGGATCGTGGCAAAGCCCAGCCCGCCCTTGACGTGACCGACGAGCTTGTTCGACATCTCGTAGAGATCATCGACGACCTTCGCCTTGATCATCACATGCGCCATGAAGGCGAACATCGGGATGGTGGCAAGCAGCGGATTGTTGAGAGAGGCGAAAACCGTATCGGCCATCGCCCAGACCTTGACCTCGAACGCCCACAGAATGGCAAGGGACGTGAGGCCAAGAGCGGCAAAGATCGGCATGCCGGTCAGAAGCAGGACGATCAGCGATCCCAGGATGACAAGGGTCATGCGCGGCCTCCACGCAAGAAAAGCAAGAGGCGCGCGAGGCACACCAGTATGATCAGGACGCCGCCAGCGATTAGGGCTGATTGCGGAATCCACATGGGCAACTCGAGATAACCCGGCGAATAGGCGCCGAAACGGCGGGAGAAGGTCACTGTGTGCCAGCCGGTCACCAGCAGGGCGGCCGCAAAGACCAGCACCGAAAGTTCTGCCCAGACATCGAGCCAGCGGCGCAGCCATGGTGGTGCCTTGTCGAGAATGATGTCGATACGGATATGGTCGCCCCGCCGCGATGCCTCGGCAGCACCGAACATGACGATGGCCACGACGAAAAAGCCGGTTGCCTCTTCGACACCGGCGATGGGCTGGCCAACCACGTATCTCATCCAGACGCCGGTGCCGGTGATGACCAGCACCAGCAGGATCAGGACAGAACTCACGACACCTCCGGCGCCGGCAACCACGGCGGCGAAACGGTCGATGGGCGAGGAAGAGGCGCGTGCCTCCTCCTCCTTTTCAGCAGGACCTTTCATGGGCGCTACTTGATCTTCGCAATCAGCGCCAGAAGCTCGCGGCCTTCCTCGCCGGTCTCGGACGCAAAGCCCTCTTCAAAGGCCGGCTGCATCGCTGCACGGAAAGCCTCGTTCTCTTCGCTGGTGGCGATGTGAACGGTCACGCCCTTTTCCTCCAGCTGCTTCGGGGCATCTGCGGAGGCTTTCTCCGAGGCTTCGATGGCCCAGCCCGCAGCCTTCTTGCCCGCTTCGTCAAGCGCTGCCTTCTGGGTGTCAGACAGTCCATCATACCAGGACGGTGTCACATAGCCGTGGAGATAGGCCGCAAGGACGGGCACCACGGTCATGTGGTCCTGCACCTCGTAGTAGCGGCGCGAATAGGCGGCTGCCACATCGGTCACGGCAGCATCAATCACGCCGGTTGCCAGCGCCTGATAAACCTCACTGCCCGGAAGCGACACGGTCGAGGCACCCATGGCCGTCAGGCCACGGTCGAATGCAGGCCCAAGGCCACGCATCTTGATGCCCTTGAAGTCATCCGGCTTGGTCAGGGCCTTGCCCTTGGACGTGAAGACGCTGACGTTGGTCTGGAACATCCATGCGATGTTCTTCACGCCCTTGTCGAGCAGCTTGCCTTCGAGATAGGCCGCAGCTTCCGAGTCCGGCCACTTCTTCCAGGCCTCGATGGAGGACATGGTGTAGGGGCCAATCGTGACGTTCATCAGTGGCAGCGTCTTGCCCCACTGGAAGTTCAGCGAGAAGGCGCATTCAATCTCGCCCCGCGCAACGGCAAGAATGTTGTCATTGGCCTTCACGAGGCTGTCTGCGCCGAAAACCTGCACGTCGATCTCGCCGTTGGACAGGGTTTCGACTTCTGCCGCCCATCTGTCGACGACCTCGGCGATGTGATGGCCGGGCGGCAGCTGATGGCTGCAGCGCATGAGTTCCGCCGCACTGGCTGCGCCTGTCATGGCTGTTGCTGCGAGCAGCGTGGCAAGGAATGTCTTCGTCATCATGGTTTCCTCCCGGTTTTGACCTTTTTTATCTCAGGCTCATATTGTCCCTGCTCCGGCGGCCCCTGCTCCGGTGGCATGAGGCAGCCCTGCACGGGCCAGCTGGCCGTACAGCGTTTCTGAAGGCATTTCGCGTTTCAGAATCTCTCGAATCCCGATCAGTTTACCGAGGTCGATGCCGGTGGCAAAGCCCTTGGTTTCACACAGGAAAACGAGATCTTCAAAAACGGCGTTGCCGGTTGCGCCGGGCGCAAAGGGGCAGCCTCCCAGCCCTCCAAGCGATCCGTCGAGAATACGGCAGCCCGCATCGAGGGCAGCCGATGCATTGGCCATCGCCATGCCCCGGGTGTCGTGCAGATGAATGGCGGCGGCCCGGTCCCCTGCGATGGCACGCGTGCGCTTGATGAGCGCGGCAACCTGGTCCGGCCCGGCAAAGCCGACCGTATCGGCCAGTCCGACGATATCGGCACCTGCCTCAAACAGCGCCTCCGCAAGGGACAGCACCTCGTCCGGATCAACTGCACCCGAGATCGAACAGCCGAAGGCCATGGCGATACCGGCATTCACCAGCGGGCGGTGATCGCTGGCATCGCGCAGGGCGCAAAGCCGCTTCACATGCGCAATTGCCTCGGCGCGGGAGCGGCGGGTGTTGGCCTGTGAATGCGCCTCTGTCGCCGAGACAACGCACATGATTTCGTCCACACCAGCCGCCAGCGCATCATCCGCGCCACGGTCATTGAGGACAAGACCGACAGCATGGGCGCCGGGCAGAGCCTTCACTGCAGCCAGCACCTCGCGCACATCGGCAAACTGCGGAAAGCGCGAGGCCGGCAGGAAGGAGCCAATCTCGAAATTGCGCACGCCGGCGGCGTACTCAGAGTTGATCCACTCGATCTTGGCTGCCGTCGAGGGAAAGGACTTCACGAGCTGTAGGCCATCACGCAGCCCGACTTCGCGCAGCACCACCCTGTCCGCAGGATAGACATCGTGAAGCCGGGTCATGCCGCCCGCTCCTTTGCCTTGCCCCGTGCGGCGGCAATCTCCGCCGCATCAAAGCCAAGCCCGGCCAGTACCGTCTCCGTGTCCTGTCCGACCTGTTGCAGGTCACCGCCGCCCGTCAGCATCTCGCCATCCACTTCGAACGGCAGGGAAGGAGCGCGGAAGGTGGAGCCGTCCGGCATGTGGGACGTTGCAAGCCCGCCGGGGCGCATCACATGGGGATCGTCATACATGTCTGCGGGCTTTGCGATCGGCGAATAGGGAATGCCGAGGGCTTCGAATTGCCTGCCGAGGCTTTTAGCATCATGGGTGGCAATAGCGCTGGCAACGATAGGTATGGTCCAGCTGCGGGCGGTGATCTGGTCCATGCGGGTCTGGAGGCGGGGGTCGTCCAGAAGCTCCTGCAGACCCAGAAAGGTACAAAGCGTGGTCCACTGGCCTTCGGTCACGGCACCGACGAAAACCTGTTTTCCGTCCGACGTGTCGAAGATGTCGTAAACCGGCCAGGAGAAATCCCGTTCCGGCATCGGCGGCGGGGATGTGCCTTCGAGTTCGAACTGCACCATGTGCTGTGCAACGAGCAGCAGGCAGTTTTCGAACAGGCCAATGCGCAGGTTGCGGCCCTTGCCGGTTTCCTTGCGCTCCAGCAGTGCAGCGAGAACCGAGAAGGCACCAAACAGCCCGCCCATGATGTCATTCGCCGACGATCCGACCCGCAGCGGGCGGCCAGACGGCCCTGTCATATAGGCAAGGCCCGTCATCATCTGGACAACCTCGTCCAGCGCGGTGCGGTCCTGATAGGGGCCGCGCAGGAAGCCCTTGTGCGAGGCAACGATCAGCCCGGGAAATTCGCGGCGCAGCGTCTCGCCGTCAGCGCCCATCTTTGCCAGCGACTGATCGCGGAAATTTTCAATGAAGACGTCGGCGGTGGCCAGAAGCTTGCGGAGCGCGGCCTGGCCGCTTTCGCTGGACAGATCAAGCTGGACAGATTTCTTGCCGCGATTGAAAAGCGGGAACATCGGCCGGCCCATACCGGACAGGTAGCGGGTCTTGTCGCCCTCCGGCGGCTCGACCTTGATCACTTCGGCGCCGAGAAAGCCCAGGAACATGCCGCAGGACGGCCCCATGATCATGTGGCTCATCTCGACGATGCGGATGCCTTCGAGCGGCTTGAACGGTTCCGTCACCTGCTATTCCTCCCAGTGCCTGGCGGCAGCACGCAAGCAAGTTAGCGCTCGACTCGGAGTAGAAAAATTATAAACTTTATAAGGCTTCATTCTAAAAATGAGAAATCATGGACACGCGCCAGCTCCGCTACTTCGAGGCGATCTTTGAAAGACGCAGCCTCACGACTGCTGCTGGCGAGCTGCGCATCGCCGTCTCGGCGCTGAGCCATCACCTCGCCAATCTCGAGAGCGAACTCGGCCAGAAGCTCTTCCATCGCAGGCCACGCGGGCTTGAGCCGACGGCTGCTGGCGAGCGGCTTTACACGCACGCAAAGGCCATCCTGCGCGCCATGCAGGCCGCCGAAAGGGACATCAAGGCTTCAGGCGGCGAGGTCGCCGGTGACGTGACCATCGGCATGGCCTATTCGGCGGTCAAGGCTATTGGCGTGCCACTTCTGCGGCGGATTCTCAGCGGCTATCCGAAGCTCAACCTTTCGCTTTCCGAAAGCCTGTCCGGCACGACGCTCGCGCATCTGCTTGCAGCCGATGTGGACATGGCTCTGGTCTACAATCCCCCCGCAGACCCGAGGCTGAAATCGGTCCCCGTGCTGGAGGAAAGCATGGTGCTGATCGGGCAGGAGTCCATCATCGGGGAAACAGGCCGACCGATTGCTTTCCATGACACGCTCGGCCTGCCGATGATCATCCTGCGTCAGGGCATTTCGGCGCGGGCGCTGGTCGATGACGCAACGCTGCTGAAGAAGCTTGAAAGCAGTGCGCGCTTCCAGCTCAACTCGGTACATGTGATCGGTGGCGCGCTGATTGCGGGGCTTGGCTGTGCCATCGGCACGCGGCTGTTCCTGCAGGAGCACATCGAGACCGGTGCCCTGGCAGTCCGGCCCATCATCATGCCCGAACTGTCACGCACGCTGCATCTGTGCCAGATGGCAGACCGCCCGTCTTCCTATGCACTGGAAGCGGTGCAGCGGCTCGTCATCGAACTGGTGCATGAGGCCATCGATAGTGGATTATGGCAGGCCCGCAAGGTTGAGCAGGCCTGACCTTTTTGGGCCTCACCCCTTTGCCTTGAGGGCCTTCAGCCGGTAAAGCGCTTCCAGCGCCTCACGCGGGGTGAGGTCATCGGGATTGATCTCACCGAGCGCCTCCAGCACCGGATCGGCCTTGGCCACGGCAACGGCGGTCTTGGTGGTCTGGACCACGGCAGCAAACAGCGGCAGCTCGTCGATCAGGGTTTCCGCCGGGGAGCGGCGGTCCTTTTCCTCCAGCTGGGAGAGAACGGACTTTGCCCGCTCCACCACCGCCGCCGGAAGGCCTGCAAGCTTGGCCACCTGAATGCCATAGGACCGGTCTGCCGCGCCGGGGATGATCTCGTGCAGGAAGACCACGTCGCCGTTCCACTCCTTCACGGAGACGGTGGCATTGGTCAGCCTCGGCAGGCGCTGGGCCAGCGCGGTCAGCTCGTGATAGTGGGTGGCAAAGAGCGCGCGGGAGCGGTTCACCTCGTGCAGGTGCTCGATGGCCGCCCAGGCAATGGACAGGCCGTCGAAAGTGGCTGTGCCGCGCCCGATCTCGTCCAGAATGACCAGCGCCCGCTCGCCCGCCTGATTGAGGATGGCTGCCGTTTCCACCATCTCCACCATGAAGGTGGAGCGGCCGCGCGCCAGATCATCCGCCGCACCGACGCGGGAGAACAGCCGGTCCACCACGCCCAGATGAGCGCTGGCGGCAGGCACAAAGCTGCCCATTTGCGCCAGAACCGCAATCAGCGCATTCTGCCGCAGGAACGTGGACTTACCGGCCATGTTGGGACCGGTGATCAGCCAGATCTGGCCCGACGCTTCCTTGCCCTGCGGCCCCAGGTTACTGTCATTGGCCACGAAGGTGTCACCACCGCCGCGCCTGAGCGCCTGTTCCACCACCGGATGGCGGCCGCCTTCGATGGCAAAGGCAAGGCTCATGTCCACCTGGGGGCGGCAATAGTTTTCGTCCTGCGCCAGTTTCGACAGGGCAGCGGCCACATCGATCACGGCCAGCGCCCGGGCAGCAGCCTTCACCGGCTCGCTATCCGCCACAAGCTGCGCGGCAAGCCGGTCGAAGATCTCCAGCTCGATGGCCAGCGCCCGCTCGCCCGCGCTGGCAATGCGCGATTCCAGATCCGCCAGCTCCGTGGTGGTGAAGCGCATGGCGCCTGCCATGGTCTGGCGGTGAATGAACCGCGCCGGGTCTGCCGATAGCTTGTCCGCCTGTCCGGCCGGCACTTCGATGAACCACCCCAGCACGTTGTTGTGCTTGATCTTGAGCGAGCGCAGGCCCAGCTCCTCGGAATAGTCAGCCTGAAGCCGGGCAATCACCTTGCGCGACGCATCGCGCAGGTCACGCAGCTCATCAAGATTGGCATCGTAACCGGCCGCAACGAACCCGCCGTCGCGCTTGAGCAGCGGCGGTTCGGGATCAAGCGCACGGTTCAGCTCGGCGCCCAGATCATGGGGTGCGGCGGCAAGATCCCGCCAGGCACCGGCGAGTTCGGGCGGCAGATCCTCAGCGCTCTTCATCTGCGTCAGAATACGCGCCGTTGCCTCAAGCCCTTGTGCGATGGCCAGAAGATCACGCGGGCCGCCGCGCTGCATGGCAATGCGCGAGAGGGCACGAGCCAGATCGGGCGCGGCCTTCAGCTCGGCCCTCAGGCTGTCGCGCAGGATCTCGTTGTCGAGGAAGAAACCGATGGAGTCCTGCCGCGTGGCAATTTCCGCCGGATCGGTGAGCGGTCCCGCCAGACGGCTGGCCAGCAGGCGTGCGCCAGCGCCCGTAACCGTGCGGTCGATGGACGACAGAAGGCTGCCCTGCCGCTCGCCCGAAAGAGTGCGTGTCAGTTCAAGGTTGGCGCGGGTCGCCGGATCGATCAGCATCCGCCCGCGTGCAGCCTCCCGGGTGGGCGGGTCCAGCGGCGGGCGCTCGCCCAGCTGGGTCTTCTCCACATAGGCGAGAATGCCGGCCGCTGCGGTCAGCTCGGCGCGGGAGAAATTGCCGAAGCCATCCAGCGTCTTCACCCGGAAGTAACTCGCCAGCCGGTCTGCCGCCGTTGCCCCGTCGAAGAAGGCGCGCGGCACGGGCGAAATGGCCGAACCTTGTTCTTCCACCAGATGGCGGATTTCGTGTTCCTGCAGGAGATTGTCCGGCAGCACGATTTCACGCGGATCGATCTGCGCCAGATCCGCCGAAAGCCGCTGCAGATCCGTCTCGGCCACCTGGAAGCTGCCGGTGGACATGTCGATCCACGCCAGCCCAAAGACGCCATCGGCAGTGTCCGCGCCGGCGCGCAGCCTTGTCAGCGCCAGCAGGAAATTGTTGCTGCCCGCATTCAGCAGCCGCTCTTCGGTGAGGGTGCCGGGTGTGACAAGGCGGATCACGTCGCGCCGCACGACAGATTTCGAGCCGCGTTTCTTCGCCTCTGCCGGATCTTCCATCTGCTCGCAGACGGCCACCCGGTGGCCAAGGCCTATCAGCTTCTGCAGATAGTCATCCGCCGCATGCACCGGCACGCCGCACATCGGGATATCCTCGCCCAGATGCTTGCCGCGCTTGGTCAGCGTGATGCCCAGCGCCTGCGAGGCGATTTCCGCGTCCTCGAAGAACAGCTCGTAGAAATCGCCCATGCGGTAGAACAGCAGGCTGTCCGGATTGGCGGCCTTGATCTCGATGAACTGCGCCATCATCGGCGTTACGCGGGTATCGCCCGCGCCGGATGCGGCATCGTTCGGGGCAGGGGTATAGGGGCTCTGATCGGTCGGCATGTGCGGACCCTACCAAAGCCCTCCGCAGCTTTCACAGCTCCTGTGCCCAAAGGTGCCTTGAGGCGGTAATTTTCCGGGGATAAGGTCTTGGTCCAGATAAGAGAAGCGAAGGCTTCGCAGCACGAGGGAAGGACCGGCCAGACCATGTCGTCATCAGGCAAGAAGGGCAAGACAGGCGTCAGCTTTACAGACCAGGAGGCCCTGCTGTTCCATCAGGAAGGCAAGCCCGGCAAACTCGAAATCAACCCCACCAAGCCGATGGCGACGCAGCGCGACCTGTCGCTGGCCTATTCCCCCGGTGTGGCTGTGCCTGTGCGGGCCATCGCGGAAGACCCCTCGCGGGCCTATGACTACACGACCCGCGGCAATCTGGTTGCGGTCATCTCCAACGGCACGGCCATTCTCGGCCTGGGCAATCTCGGAGCGCTTGCCTCCAAGCCGGTGATGGAAGGCAAGGCGGTGCTGTTCAAGCGCTTTGCGGACGTCGATTCCATCGACCTTGAGGTCGATACGGAAGACGCGGACCAGTTCATCAACGCCGTGCGCTATCTCGGCCCCTCCTTCGGCGGCATCAACCTTGAGGACATCAAGGCACCGGAATGCTTCATCATCGAGCAGCGCCTGCGCGAGCTGATGGATATTCCCGTCTTCCACGACGACCAGCACGGCACCGCCATCATCGCCGCTGCCGGGCTCATCAATGCGCTGCATCTGACAGGCCGTGATCTCAAGTCGGTGCGGATCGTCTGCAATGGCGCAGGCGCGGCCGGTATTGCCTGTATCGAACTGGTCAAGGCGCTGGGCGTGCCGCATGACAATGTCATCCTGTGCGACACCAAGGGTGTCATCTATCAGGGCCGCACCGATGGCATGAACCAGTGGAAGTCCGCCCATGCGGTGAAGACCGACGCCCGTACGCTCTATGAAGCGCTGAAGGGCGCGGATGTGTTTCTCGGCGTATCGGTGAAGGGCGCGCTGACGGAAGACATGGTGCGCGCCATGGCCCCGAACCCAATCATCTTCGCCATGGCCAACCCGGATCCGGAAATCACGCCGGAAGAGGTCGCCGCCATCCGCGACGACGCCATCATTGCCACGGGCCGGTCGGATTATCCCAACCAGGTCAACAACGTGCTCGGCTTCCCCTATATTTTCCGCGGTGCGCTGGATGTGCGGGCGACGACGATCAACGATGCGATGAAGGTTGCCTGTGCGCAGGCGCTTGCAGCCCTTGCCCGCGAGGAAGTGCCGGATGAGGTAGCCGCCGCCTACCGGGGCAGCCGTCCGAAGTTCGGCCCCGACTACATCATCCCCGTGCCGTTTGATCCGCGTCTCATCTCCACCATTCCGCCCGCCGTGGCGCAGGCGGCGATGGACACGGGCGTTGCCCGCCGCCCGATCATCGACATGGACCAGTACAAGCACCAGCTTTCCGCCCGCCGCGATCCTGTGGCCGGAACGCTGCAGCGCATCTTCTCCAAGGTGCGTCAGGCGCCCAAGCGCGTGGTCTTTGCCGAAGGCGAAGAAGAACCGATGATCCGCGCCGCCGTCAGCTTCGTGAACCAGGGGCTGGGCGAGGCCATCCTGATCGGCCGCGAGGATGAAATCCGGGAAGCCGCTGCTGGCGCAGGTGTTGATCTTGCCCGTTCCGGCATCAGCATCCAGAACGCCCGCAACTCCACCCGCAACGCCGACTATGCGCAGTATCTTTACACCCGTCTGCAGCGGAAGGGCTATCTGCTGCGCGATTGCCAGCGCATGGTCAACAACGACCGCAATTACTGGGGCGCCATCATGGTGGCGCGGGGCGATGCGGATGCCATGGTCACCGGCATCACCCGCAATTATTCCGTTGCGCTCGACACCATGCGCCAGTGCATCGACACCAAACCCGGCCACCGGGTGATCGGCGTGTCCGTGGCACTGGCGCGCGGACGCACCGTGCTCATCGCCGACACAACGGTGCATGACATGCCCAACGCGGAGGAACTGGCCGATATTGCCGAAGAGGCCGCCCACGTGGCCCGCCGCCTTGGCTACGAGCCGCGTGTGGCCATGCTGGCCTATTCCACCTTCGGCCATCCGAAGGGCGAGCGTGCCGAGCGGGTTCAGGAAGCGGTGCGCATCCTCGACCGCCGCCGTGTCGATTTCGAGTATGATGGCGAAATGGCTGCGGACGTTGCGCTCAACATGGACAAGATGGCGGCCTATCCCTTTTGCCGCCTGACCGGCCCGGCCAACGTGCTCGTCATGCCGGCCTTTCACTCGGCCTCCATCGCCACCAAGATGCTGCAGGAACTGGGCGGCTCCACCGTCATCGGCCCGCTGCTCGTCGGCTTCGACAAGCCGGTGCAGATCGTCCCCATGGGTGCCAAGGACAGCGACATCGTCAACATGGCCGCGATTGCAGCCTACAACGTGACGTGATCTATCAGGGTGCCGCCTGCGTCCCGTCAGGGACAGCCGGGCGGTACCCATTGTCCGTCAAAGATACGAAAGCCGCAGGAATTCAGAATGCCCAAAACCATCATCAAGATCTGCGGTCTTTCGACCCCTGAAACCATGGAAGCGGCCGTTGAGGCGGGGGCGGATATGGTCGGGCTCGTGTTCTTTCCCAAGAGCCCGCGTCATGTGACGCTCTCCGATGCTTGCCGCCTGGCCGATATCGCCCGTGGCCGCAGCGAGATTGTCGCCCTGACGGTCGATATGGATCTGCATGGCCTTCAGCGTATCAACGAGCTGGTACAGCCGGATATTTTCCAGTTCCACGGTCAGGAAACGCCGGAGGCCTGCGCTGCTGCACGTGTGATGATGCGCCGGCGCATCATCAAGGCAATTGGTGTGAGCGAAAGGGCTGACCTTGAGGCCGCTCTGCCCTATGTCAATGTGGCTGAGCGGATCCTGTTTGACGCCAAGCCCCCGAAAGACTCCGATGTGCCCGGCGGCCACGGGGTGCCCTTTGACTGGACACTGCTGAAGTCGCTTGACCTGCCGTGCCCCTTCATGCTTTCCGGGGGGCTGGATCCGGACAACGTTGCGCAGGCGATTACGCTCAGCGGCGCCACTGCGGTCGATGTCTCTTCCGGCGTCGAGCGCAGCAAGGGCGTGAAGGACAGCGGGTTGATACGTGCTTTCGTGGCTGCAGTCCGGAGCGCGGAACATGCGAAGGAGTGACGAGAGTTGACCACAATGGCGAACACCCTGCGGTCCGGCCCGGACGAGCGGGGCCATTTCGGGATTTTCGGCGGCCGCTATGTGGCCGAAACCCTGATGCCGCTGATCCTGGATCTGGAAAAGGCCTATAGCGACGCCAAAGCTGATCCGGCCTTCAAGGCTGAGCTCGACAACCTCAATACCCATTACACCGGCCGTCCCTCGCCGCTCTACTTCGCCGAGCGGCTGACGGAACATTTGGGCGGCGCCAAGGTCTACTTCAAGCGCGACGAGCTGAACCACACCGGCAGCCACAAGATCAACAACTGCCTTGGCCAGATCCTGCTGGCCAAGCGCATGGGCAAGACCCGTATCATCGCCGAGACCGGCGCCGGCCAGCATGGCGTGGCGACGGCCACTGTTTGCGCCCGCTTCGGCCTGCCCTGCGTCGTCTATATGGGCGCCACGGACGTGGAGCGGCAGAAGCCGAACGTCTTCCGCATGAAGCTGCTGGGTGCCGAGATTGTTCCAGTCACGGCAGGTGCTGGCACGCTGAAGGACGCCATGAACGAGGCGCTGCGTGATTGGGTCACCAACGTTGACGATACCTATTACCTGATTGGTACGGCCGCAGGCCCGCATCCCTATCCGGAGCTGGTGCGCGACTTCCAGTCGGTCATCGGCAAGGAAACCCGTGAGCAGATGCTGGCCGCGGAAGGCCGCCTTCCGGATGCCATCGTTGCCGCTGTCGGCGGCGGCTCCAACGCCATCGGCCTGTTCCATCCCTTCCTCGATGACAAGAGCGTCGAGATCTGGGGCGTCGAGGCAGGCGGACGCGGCTTGAACGGCCACGAGCATTGCGCCTCGCTGAATGCCGGCAAGCCGGGCGTGCTGCATGGCAACCGCACCTATCTGCTGCAGGATGACGACGGCCAGATCCTGGAAGGCCATTCCATTTCGGCAGGCCTTGATTACCCCGGCATCGGGCCTGAACATTCCTGGCTGAAGGAAATCGGCCGCGCCAATTACGTGCCGATCACCGATGACGAGGCGATGGCCGCGTTCCAGCTTCTGACAAAGGTGGAAGGCATCATCCCGGCGCTGGAGCCTGCTCATGCGCTGGCACAGGTGGTCAAGATGGCGCCGAAGATGGGCAAGGACCAGATCATCGTCATGAACCTGTGCGGCCGCGGCGACAAGGACGTCTTCACCGTCGGCAAGATGCTCGGCTTCGATCTGTGATTTGAGGTTTTTGCCTCACTATGCCGTGGCTTGTCATGAGCCACGGCATTTTCTGCCGGTGCTTTCTCCGCAGCCTCTCACCTTGTCATCCCCGCGCAGGCGGGGATCCAGTGCGCCCGGCGTATGAAATGAACGGAGATTCCGGGGTTACTGGATTCCGGTCTTGCCGCTTCGCGTCAAACCGGAATGACACGGGGAGAGCGTGTGCCGCCTGAACGCGTGGCCCTGCCCCCCTCCGAACCTACACGCCAGCCGGCCAACTTCCCGCACACCTTCCCACAAACGCAAAGGCCCCGCAGCCTTCAGAACTGCGGGGCCTTTGCATGAGAAGCCAGTCCGATCAGCGGCCGGTCAGGCCGCCTGCGAACATGGCGGTGAGATAGAACTCGAACGCGCCCGGGCCGTTGCGGTCCTTGCGCGGGGCGGTGGCCTGCGGCTCACGGTCGCTGAAGATGCGGCCAATTCCGGCGAGGCGCGTCATTGTTGCATGGGTCATAGGGGGAGGCTCCTTTTCTTGTTGTTCATGGCCAGCCCGGCCTTGTCCTCAAGAGATAGAGGCGCACAATGTGCGCATCAAGAGCAGCGGTTGCAGACCAACCCTGCAGCCGCTGCATGGCTCAAATGGAGGGATTTCTGCCGTTTATGCGTCTCCCCCACCCAGGAAAAGCGGCATGATTCAGCCTTTCTTGCCTTTCCCTGCCGCGATGCGTTGACAGAAGGCCTTGAAGCCCCCTACATCCAAGCGCTGGTTTCAAGGTTCAGCGCGCCCGCCCTCCGGGCTGCCTGCCCGGCAAACCAGATCTG
The DNA here is from genome assembly GCF_036881715.1 of Pannonibacter anstelovis. Lineage (NCBI taxonomy): Bacteria > Pseudomonadati > Pseudomonadota > Alphaproteobacteria > Hyphomicrobiales > Stappiaceae > Pannonibacter > Pannonibacter anstelovis. The sequence goes on along the minus strand of NZ_JBAKBF010000003.1, from coordinate 341,697 downwards.
CCAACAGATCCTCAAGGATGGGAAGCTGAATGACCGGGACGCGCATCGACCGCCGATTCAAGGCCTGTGCCGAAAAAGGGCGTCCGGCCCTTGTCACCTTCATCACGGCAGGCGATCCGGATCTGGCCACATCGCAGGCGATCCTTGAGGCGCTGCCTGCGGCAGGCGCGGATGTGATCGAACTGGGCATGCCCTTTTCCGACCCGATGGCGGAAGGCATTCCCATTCAGCTTGCCACCCAGCGCGCGCTGAAGGCCGGGCAGACCATGGACCGGACGCTGGCCATGGTGCGCAAGTTCCGCGAAAAGGATCAGGACACGCCCATCGTGCTGATGGGTTACTACAACCCTATTTATGTGCGCGGGCCGGAAGCTTTTGTCGCCGAAGCACGCGAGGCGGGCGTTGATGGCCTGATTGTTGTCGATATTCCGCCGGAAGCTGACGACGAGCTCTGCATTCCGGCGCTGGAAGGCGGCATCAACTTCATCCGTCTGGCAACGCCGACCACCGACGACCGCCGCCTGCCGGCGGTGCTGAAAAACACGTCCGGTTTCGTCTATTATGTTTCTGTCACCGGCATCACCGGTTCGGCGGCCCTGAACACCACCAATGTCTCGGCGGCAGTGAAGCGGATCAAGGGTCATACGGACCTGCCGGTCGCCGTCGGCTTCGGCGTCAAGACGGCTGAGGATGCTGAGGCTATTGGCAAGGACGCAGACGGCGTGGTCGTCGGCTCCGTGCTGGTGGAGGCGATCCGCAACAGCCTCGATGCAGATGGACAGGCGACGGACAAGACCGTTGCCGCCGTGACAAATCTTGTGTCCTCCCTGGCCGGAGGCGTGGCGCGCGCCCGCTGACCGGCCAACAGGCACCAACAACGAACGGGATTTGCCGTGAACTGGATCAACACTGTCGTACGGCCCAAGCTGCGCAACTTCCTGTCGCGCCGCGAGATGCCGGAAAACCTCTGGATCAAATGCCCGGAAACGGGCGAGATGGTGTTCCACCGCGATCTGGAGGCCAACCTGTGGGTCGTGCCGAATTCCGGCTACCACATGCGCATTCCGGCCAAGAAGCGCCTCGAATCCTTCTTCGACGGCAGCAGCTATGACCGGGTGGCAACGCCGTCCGTGACGGCGGACCCGCTGAAGTTCCGCGACACCAAGAAATACGCCGACCGCCTGAAGGAATACCGCACCCGCACTGGCGAGGATGACGCGGTTCTGGTGGCGCGCGGCCGCGTCAACGGCCTTGATTTCACCGCAGCGGTGCAGGATTTCGACTTCATGGGCGGCTCGCTCGGCATGGCTGCAGGCGAAGCCATCCTGACCGGCATGATGACCGCCGTCGAGCACAAGACCCCCTTCGTGCTGTTTGCTGCCTCCGGCGGTGCCCGCATGCAGGAAGGCATCCTGTCGCTGATGCAGATGCCGCGCACCACAATCGGCATCCAGATGCTGCGTGAAGCGCGCCTGCCCTACATTGTCGTGCTGACCAACCCCACCACGGGCGGCGTGTCGGCCTCCTACGCCATGCTGGGTGATGTTCACATCGCCGAGCCGGGCGCGCAGATCGGCTTTGCCGGCCGCCGCGTGATCGAGCAGACCATCCGCGAGAAGCTGCCGGATGATTTCCAGAGCGCCGAATATCTGCTGGCGCATGGCATGGTGGACATGGTGGTGAAGCGCCACGACCTGAAGGACACCATCTCGCGTCTGGCCGGCATCTTCATGAAGCGCGAGCTGACCCTGCCGGATCTCGATCCGCCCGCGGACGAGCCTGCCCAGGATCAGGCCTCTGCAGCCTGAAAAAATAGCCCGCACGGCGGCCTGCCGATGCTTCATGTCTGTTTGACACAAGCATGAGAGGCTCGCCTTGCGGGATCATCCGTTCCCGCAAGCCAGCGCAAGGCCCTTGAAACGGCCAGCCTGAAAGCAAAGAGACGGAGCTGACCCGCCAAAACAGTGCCGCCGGGCAGCTCCAGAATGTTTGTGCCATCCGCAGGGAAACCATGGACCAGATCACCGCCATTCTCGACCGGCTTCTCGCCTTGCACCCGCGCCAGATTGACCTGTCGCTGGACCGCATGCACCGCCTGCTGGCGGCGCTGGGCAATCCGGAGCGGCGCCTGCCGCCCGTGATCCATGTGGCGGGCACCAATGGCAAGGGTTCCGTCACGGCCACCATGCGCGCCATTCTGGAGGCCTCCGGCAAGCGCTGTCACGTCTATACGTCACCGCATCTGGTTGCCTTCAACGAGCGCATCCGCCTCGGTGAACATGGCAAGCTGGTCGATGATCCGCGCCTCATGGCCGCGCTCGACCGCTGCGAGGAGGCGAACGGCGGGAACGAGATCACCTTCTTCGAAATCACCACCGCCGCCGCCCTGCTGCTGTTCTCGGAAGAGCCGGCCGACGTGCTGCTGCTGGAGGTGGGACTTGGCGGGCGGCTTGACGCGACAAATGTGATCGCGCAGCCGCTGGTGTCGGTCATCACCTCGATCTCGCATGATCACGAGAAATTCCTCGGCAACACCTTGAGCGAGATTGCGGGTGAGAAGGCGGGCATCATCAAGCCCGGCTGCCCGGTGGTCTGCGCCCCCCAGGAGGATGAAGTGCAGGCGGTGCTGGACCGGGTTGCCGCCCGCAACCGCGCACCGGTCAGCCGCTTTGGCCAGGAGTATACCGCCAGCGAGGATCAGGGGCGGCTCTGCTATCAGGACGATGACGGGCTCTATGACCTGCCACTGTCCAGCCTCACCGGCAGCCACCAGATCGTCAACGCAGGCCTTGCGATTGCCGCGCTGAAGACCGCAGGCCTGCTGCCGGACGAGGCCACGATTGCACGCGGGCTCAAGCACGTGGCCTGGCCCGGGCGGCTGCAGGTGCTCACCCACGGGCCCTTCGTCGAGCAATGCCCGGAAGGTGCAGAAATCTGGGTCGATGGCGGCCACAATCCGGGCGCTGCCCTGCGCGTTGCCGCCTTCATGGGCGAGCAGGAGGAGCGCCACCCGCGCCCGCTCTACATGATCTCGGCCATGCTGACGACCAAGGACCCGATCGGCTTCTACCGCGCCTTCCAGGGCCTTGTGCGCCATGTGGCTACCGTGCCGGTGAAATCCACCAATGCGGCGCATGACCCGTTCGAGCTGGCCGATTTTGCCCGCACCGCCGGTCTGGAAGCCACGCCCTTCGACAGCCTGCAGGCCGCCGTCGCCGACATCTGCCGCTGCGCCGCCCGCGACGGCGAGCCCCCCCGCATCCTCGTCTGCGGCTCGCTCTACCTGGTTGGCGATGTCCTCGCGGCCAATGGGATGGCACCGAAGTAAGGGGCACTGAAGTAGTACCCGGCTGCGAAGACGCGAGAGAGGGCAAGCCCCCCTCCTCGACGGAGGTCATTCCGTTTCGCCGCAGCGCCGCTTTCCCCCTTGAGTTACTGCTTGCACGCATAGTGCCTGAAGCCGAAGACAGATGGGAAAACGCCTGAAGTCTGGTTACTCCGGCACAGCGTTTCAGCCCCCCTCCCCCTCGTGGGGAGGGGGGCGGAGAGGCTGTGACACCAATCAGATCCAGAGATCGTTCTGCGCAGTCCGCTCACCGCCGGTATGGCCGGTGTTGAGGATGCCGCGTGGCTCGATCAGCAGGAGATGCACTTCCTGCGCGGCATAGGGCTTGTGCTCCACGCCCTTTGGCACGACGAACATCTCTCCTGCACCGATCGAAACGGCGCCGTCGCGAAAGTCGATCCGGAGCTGCCCCTTCAGCACGATGAAGGTCTCATCTGTCTCCGGGTGTTCGTGCCAGACGAAATCCCCTTCGATCCGCACCAGCTTGAACTGATACTCATTCATCTCGGCGGCAACGCGGGGCTGCCAGAGTGTGTCGATCAATGCCAGTTTTTCTGCAAAGTTGATGGCCTTGTATGTCCTGTCCATGCTGTCCTGCTCCGTTGTGGGGGAGCAACAGGCTAGACCGGACCGTCGGCAGGCTTCTTGAACGATCGTGCAAGCCGCGCTTCAGCGCTATCAGGTCTGGCAGATGAACCGCCGCCAGCGGGCGGGTGTGATTCCGAAGCTGCTGCGGAAGTGGCGGGTGAAATGCGCCTGATCGGCAAATCCGGCCTCAAGAGCTGCCTGCACCAGAGGCGTGCCGCCACGGATGAGCGCCCTTGCGTGATCAAGCCGGCGCAAAGTCAGATAGCGGTAGGGGCTGGTGCCGAACAGGGCCCGGAAATCGCGCGACAGCTGCCACCGGTCCTGCCCCGTCACCTGTTCGAGGTGTTCCAGGGAAACAGGCCGCACGCAATCCTGCCGCAAAAAGTCGCGCGCCAAGTGGGCCGCCCGGCTGTCCGGCGCGCTTATGATCCGGGCGGCAGATGGCTCTCCGGCGGCCTGCAGGGCAAGCGCCAGATCATAAACGGCATCATCATACTGCAGCGTCTCCATAGGCGCGCCGATGTGGCCGACGAGGCCGGCAATGGCCCTGAGAAGCCTTGGATCGCGGCTGACACCACCGGCAACGAACGGCAGGGGCTGGTGCGCGCCGAGCGCGGTCTGAACAAGAGCAGGGTCGAGATAAAACATCCGGTAATGGAAGCCGTCTTCGGTTCCCGCTTGACCATCGTGCAGCTCATCGGGATGAATGACCATCGCTGTGCCCGGAAGGCCCTCGCTGACCCCACCCCGGTACCGGAACTGCTGCACACCGGACAATGTGCAGCCGATGGCATAGGTGTCATGCCGGTGCGGCTGATAGGCGGGCCCCGAGAAATAGGCCTCTATGCGTTCGCAGCCTTCCATGCCGGACGCCAGATTGATCCAGCCCGCAGCCCTGCCGCCCGGCGTCTCTTCCAGCTTGCCCGTTCCTGCATGCAAGGTTCTGTCTTTCCTGACCCTTCGAAGACCGGTGGCCAAAGCCACTGTCCCGGAACGAATATTCAGCTTTGCCGATTATGCCGCCGGGCAGACTGCCGGGCAACCGCGCAGGCCTTTCAGGCTTCAGGCTGTGGCGCCCTCACGCTGCCTGCTTGAGAACATCCTGGCCTCTGTAACTGAGGGCCTCGGCGAGGTGGATGCGGGTGACGGTGGGGTCGCCGTCGAGGTCGGCGAGGGTACGGGCGAGTTTGAGGACGCGGTGATAGCCGCGGGCGCTGAGGGAGAGGCTGTTGGCCGCATCGGTGAGGAACTGGCGGCCTGACGGGTCCAGCGCCACCACCTCCTCCACCACGGCGGCGGGCATCTGCGCGTTGGTGCGGGCGGAAAGCCCCAGCGCCCGGTAGCGCGCCTCCTGCTGATCGCGGGCCATGGCCACCCTTTCGGCCACGGCGGCAGAGCTTTCCGCGCGGCCGGGGGTGAGCAGATCGCTGGCGGTGACGGCGGGAACCTCGATCCTGAGGTCCAGCCGGTCGAGGAAGGGGCCGGAAACGCGGGATTGATACTCGGTGGCGCAACGCGGGCCCCGGCGGCACTGGTGCCCCGGCTCGCCTGCATGGCCGCAGCGGCAGGGGTTCATCGCCGCAATCAGCTGGATGCGCGAGGGATAAGTGACCCTGTGATTGGCCCGGGCAATGATGGTTTCCCCTGCCTCCAGCGGCTGACGCAGACTGTCGAGCACCTGCGGCTGGAACTCCGGCAGCTCATCCAGAAAGAGCACGCCATTGTGGGCGAGCGATACTTCCCCCGGTCGCGCCCGCAAACCACCGCCGACCAGCGCTGCCATCGACGCCGAGTGATGCGGCGCACGGAAGGGGCGCCGGTCGGTCAGCTTGCCATCGGCCAGCTCTCCGGCGAGGGAGGCAATCATGGACACCTCCAGCAACTCCTTCGGCGACAGTGGCGGCAGGATGGAGGCAAGGCGGCTGGCCAGCATCGACTTGCCCGCGCCCGGCGGGCCGACCATCAGCATGTTGTGGCCACCGGCTGCGGCAATCTCCAGCGCGCGCTTGGCCGTCTCCTGCCCCTTCACATCGGCCAGATCCGGCAGGTTGGCGGGCAGGCCTCGCAGGCGCGGGGAAGGCCGGGAGAGCACCTGCGTGCCCTTGAAATGGTTTGCCAGCTGAATGAGCGAGCGCGGCGCAAGAATGGACATGTCTCCATCGGCCCAGGCCGCTTCCGGCCCGCATTCCTCTGGGCAGATCAGCCCCTTGCCGAGCCCATTGGCGCCCATGGCGGCGGGCAGCACCCCGGCCACCGGCGCCAGCGTGCCATCGAGCCCCAGCTCTCCCAGCACCACGTAATCGGCCAGCATGTCTGGCAGAATAGCGCCGATGGCGGACATGATGCCCAGCGCAATCGGCAGATCGTAATGGGAGCCTTCCTTCGGCAGGTCGGCGGGGGCGAGATTGACGATCACCCGCTTGGCTGGCAGCGCCAGACCCGAGGCATGCAGGGCGGCACGCACCCGCTCCCGGCTTTCGGCCACCGCCTTGTCCGGCAGGCCCACCACGGTGAAGGCCACCATGCCGGGCCCCACCTGCACCTGCACATCAACGGGCACTGCCTCGATGCCCTGAAATGCGACCGTCGTCACCCGGCTTACCATACGCGCCTCCCCCATGGGTCGCATCAGAGATTACGGCAACTTTTCAGGGAGTCAAGAACGTAAACAGAACATTAACGCCGCTTCTTTGGTCTTGCGCTTTTCCGGGACAGGTTGCAGCATCTTTTCATAATACCAAGGCTCTGAGATGCTGACGCATCACGCCTTGAAAAGGCTCAAGCGCCGCACGGGCTTAACCAACGCTCGATGAGTCAAGCTCGTCGAGCGTTGGTTGAGCCCAGAGAGGCAAAGGGGAACAGCCATGTGTGATGTGTGTGTGATGAATGCCGTGAAGGACCGCATGCTGTCGCGGCGCGATCTTTTCCGGACCGCAGCCGTCGGCGGGGCCGTGGCGGCCGCTGCGGCGGTGAGCGCGCCCTTCTCCGCCATGGCGGCGGTGCCCAGCAAGGTTAGCGACCTGACCCATGAGCTGCACGAGGCCTTCCCGACCTTCTTCGGACAGCAGCAGTTCTTTGCGGAAAAGCTGTTCGACTACGCCAAGGACAAGTTCAACCTGTTCGAGCTGCGGGTGAACGAGCACACTGGCACACACGTTGATGCGCCGCTGCATTTCTCGGCTGACGGGCTGTCGGTGGCGGAAATTCCGGTGGCCAATCTCGTCGTGCCGCTCTGCATCATCGATATCCGCGCAAGGGCTGCGGAAAACGCCGATGCGCAGCTGACGCCCGATGACATCAAAGCCTGGACGGCGGCAAACGGTGATCTGCCGCAAGGCGCCTGCATTGCCATGCTGTCCGGCTGGGACAAGCATGTGAACACGGAGAAGTTCCGCAACGCCGATGCGGATGGCAAGATGCATTTCCCCGGCTTCCATGTGGAGGCAGCGCAGATGCTGATGGAAACGGGCAGCATCTCCGGAATTGCCTCGGACACGCTGTCGCTGGACTATGGCATGTCGCCGGATTTTGCGGTTCACTACGCCTGGCTGCCGTCGAACCGCTGGGGCATCGAGTGCATTGCCAATCTGGATCAGCTTCCGGCCAAGGGCGCAACGCTGGTCGTTGGCGCGCCCAAGCACCGGGGCGGCACCGGCGGCCCGGCCCGCATCTTCGCGCTGGCGTGAAGCCTGAGCAGGAGAGTGCCGGGCTTTATGCCCGGCGCTTGGCCTCGATCACGTCCCAGACGCGGGCAGCGATATCCGGGCCGCCAAGCCGCTTGACGGCGCGGATGCCGGTGGGGGCGGTGACGTTGATTTCCGTCAAGTTGCCGTCGATCACGTCGATGCCGACGAGGATCAGCCCCTTGGCCTTGAGGGCGGGCCCGAGGCGGGCGCAGATCTCACGCTCGCGGTCACTCAGCTCGGATTCCTTCGGCGAGCCGCCGCGCACCATGTTGGAGCGCAGATCGCCGGGGGCAGGCACCCGGTTGACGGCACCGGCATATTCGCCGTCCACCAGCAGGATGCGCTTGTCGCCGTGCTTCACATTGGGCAGGAAGCGCTGGATCACCCAGGGCTCGCGGAAAGTGGCGGCGAAGAAGTCGTAGAGCGAGCCGTAGTTGAGGTCATCATTGGTGATGCGGAACACCGCCGCCCCGCCATGGCCGAACAGTGGCTTCATGACGATATCGCCATGTTCTTCGCGGAAGGCGTCGATCTCGGCCCGGTCGCGGGTGATCAGCGTCGGCGGCATCAGGTCGGCAAATTCGGTGACGAACAGCTTTTCGGGCGCGTTGCGCACCTCGGCCGGATTGTTGACCACCAGCACCTGCGGATGGATCTTTTCCAGAAGATGAGTGGCGGCCACATAGGCCATGTCGAAGGGCGGGTCCTGGCGCATCAGGATGACGTCGATCTGCGACAGATCCGTGCGCTGCTTTTCGCCCAGCGTGAAGTGGTTACCCTTCTCGTCGCGCACCGCTACCGGCTCCAGCGCGGCGAAGACCTTGCCGTCCTTCAGCGCCAGCCGGTCGGGCGTATAGTGGTGCAGCTCATGCCCGCGCGCCTGCGCCTCCAGCATCAGCGCAAAGGCGCTGTCACCGGCAATGTTGATGGACGAAATATGGTCCATCTGGACCGCGACCTTCAGGGCCATGCCTGTTCTCCGGAAAGCTTCATATCAGGGGCCGCTTTGCGGCGGGCACATACATATGTGATTTCTGGACCGGTTTGTCCAGAATAGGCAACCGGATCAGAAACCGGCGGCCCGGAATAAAGAAGGCCCGCCCTGCCCCGGTTCCTTGCGGAAGGGGCAGAGCGGGCCCTCATCAGCTGTCAGCTGCGCGGGCCTTGAGCCGGGTCAGACGCGGCGGTCCACCAGCATCTTCTTGATCTCCGCGATGGCCTTGGCCGGGTTCAGGCCCTTCGGGCAGGCCTGCGCGCAGTTCATGATGGTGTGGCAGCGGTAGAGGCGGAACGGATCCTCGAGGTTGTCGAGACGCTCGCCCTTGGCCTCGTCGCGGCTGTCAATAAGCCAGCGGTAGGCCTGCAGCAGCACGGCCGGGCCGAGGTAGCGGTCGCCGTTCCACCAGTAGGACGGGCAGGAAGTGGAGCAGCAGGCGCAGAGAATGCACTCGTAGAGGCCGTCCAGCTTGGCGCGGTCCTCATGGCTCTGGCGCCATTCCTTTTCCGGCGCCGGGGAAACCGTCTTCAGCCAGGGCTCGATGGAGCGGTGCTGGGCGTAGAAGCGGGTCAGGTCCGGCACAAGATCCTTCACCACCGGCATGTGCGGCAGCGGGTAGATGCTGATGGCGCCCTTGGACACTTCATCCATGCCGCGTGTGCAGGCAAGGGTGTTGGTGCCGTCGATGTTCATGGCGCAGGAGCCGCAGATGCCTTCGCGGCAGGAGCGGCGGAAGGTCAGCGTCGGGTCGATCTTGTTCTTGATGTAGATAAGACCGTCCAGGATCATCGGGCCGCAATCGTCGAGATCGACGAAATAGGTATCGATGCGCGGGTTGCGCCCGTCATCCGGGTTCCAGCGGTAGATCCGGTATTCGCGCAGGTTGGTGGCGCCCGCCGGCTTGTCCCAGACCTTGCCCTCGGTCACCTTCGAGTTCTTGGGAAGCGTCAGCTGAACCATTATCGTCGCTCCGCGTTACGGCGCCGGATGGATGTCCGGGCCAAACAGTTCCCCGTCAGGCATCAAGCCGGAACAGGATGTTGTCTCTGGTTTCACCAGCCTTCGCATAACCGAGAAGTGCCAGATGGGTCAGGCAGTCCTCGGCCCAGTGCGGCCGGCAGTTTGTTTCAATCAGGATCGCCCGGGGCCAGAGGTCCCGGCTCGCCGTACGCAGATAGGGCAGGAGGACACGGTCCTCAAACCCTTCCACGTCCAGCTTCATGACATCCACCCGCTCAAGGCCTGCCTCGCTGATCACATCGAGCAGCGGGCGCACCGGAACGGTGACATTGGACCAGTTCCCGGCCCATTCGCCGGTGGTCAGATCTTCCACCACGGTGGCAAAACCGGCGTTGGAGGGCTCGCGCCAGAGGGACAGCTCCCCCTCCCGGTCGCCCACCGCCGTGCGCACCAGCGTGATGCTGCCAACGCCATTGGCCGCGATGTTGAAGGCGAGCTTTTCCGCCGTCTCCTCGCTTGCCTCCACCGCCAGCACACGGGCACCGGCAGCAGCGGCAAACAGGGAGTAGGTGCCTACATTGGCTCCCACGTCCACGAAGACCGCGCCCCGGTGAATGAGCGGTGCCAGGAGGCCATGCTCGGCCCGCTCCGGCAGCCGGCCCCGCGCCAGCATCTTGCGGTCGTCGTAGTTGGCGCCCGGGTAGACGCGGAACTTCAGGCCTTCCACCACCGTGTCATAGGGGCCGCCGAACAGGCGGGCCACCAGTGACCTGATCCGCTTGCGCAGAAAGGCGGAAATGTCATGCCGGTCCGCGAGCCCCCAGGCAAGACGCACCAGACCCTCGGCACGGTAGGTGCCGAAGGGGGAACTGGTGTCTGGCCGGGCGGTTGCGGACATCGGATGCCGTCCTTAGTAGACGCGCGCCTTGGGGGCGATCTTCTTCGGGTCGATGCCGCCCTGCTCGTAGGGCGTCAGCGGCTCAAGGACAACCGGACGGTAGTCGAGCTTGACGTTGCCGGCTTCGTCCACCCAGGACAGGGTGTGCTTGCGCCAGTTTTCGTCATCACGGCCGCCGAGCGGACCATCCTTGTAGTCCTCGCGGGCATGGGCACCACGGCTCTCCTTGCGGGCCTCGGCGCCGTAGACCGTGGTGATGGCGTTGGCCATCAGGTTCTGCAGCTCGAGGGTTTCAACAAGATCCGAGTTCCAGACCATCGACCGGTCGGAGACCTTCAGGTCGCTCATTTCGCCCCAGATGGCGGAGAGGCGCTTGCAGCCCTGCTCCAGGCTTTCCTGGGTGCGGAACACGGCAGCGTCTTCCTGCATGGCGCGCTGCATCTTCTCGCGCAGCGCCGCCGTCGGCGTGCTGCCATTGGCGTGGCGCGTCTTGTCGAAGCGGGCCATGATTTCTTCGCAGGACCGTTCGTTCGGCGTGGGCACCGCGGACTTCGGATCGACGACCTCACCGGCGCGGATGGCAGCGGCGCGGCCGAAGACCACGAGATCGATCAGCGAGTTGGAGCCAAGGCGGTTGGCGCCATGCACGGATGCACAACCCGCCTCACCCACAGCCATCAGGCCGGGCTGGATGCGGTTCGGGTTGGAAGCATCCGGGTTCAGCACTTCGCCCCAGTAGTTGGTCGGAATGCCGCCCATGTTGTAGTGCACGGTCGGCAGAACCGGGATCGGCTCCTTGGTCACGTCCACGCCCGCGAAGATCTTCGCGGATTCGGAGATGCCCGGCAGGCGCTCGGCCAGCATGGCCGGGTCCAGGTGGTCGAGATGCAGGAAGATGTGATCCTTGTTCTTGCCGACGCCGCGGCCTTCACGGATCTCCAGGGTCATGCAGCGCGAAACCACGTCGCGGGAGGCAAGGTCCTTGGCGGAAGGTGCATAACGCTCCATGAAGCGCTCGCCTTCCGAGTTGACCAGATAGCCGCCTTCGCCGCGGGCACCTTCGGTGATGAGGCAGCCCGAGCCATAGATGCCGGTCGGATGGAACTGCACGAATTCCATGTCCTGCAGCGGCAGGCCCGCACGGGCGACCATGCCGCCGCCGTCGCCGGTGCAGGTGTGGGCCGAGGTGGCGGAGAAATAGGCGCGGCCATAGCCGCCGGTCGCCAGAACCACCATCTTCGCGGAGAAGCGGTGAATGGTGCCGTCATCGAGGTTCCAGGCGATCACGCCCTGACACACGCCGTCTTCCGACATGATCAGGTCGAGCGCGAAATACTCGATGTAGAATTCGGCATTGTGGCGCAGGGACTGGCCATACAGCGTGTGCAGGATGGCGTGGCCGGTACGGTCCGCTGCCGCGCAGGTGCGCTGCACCGGGGGGCCTTCGCCGTAGTTCTGCATGTGGCCGCCGAAGGGGCGCTGGTAGATGCGGCCATCCTCGGTGCGCGAGAAGGGCACGCCATAATGCTCCAGCTCATACACGGCCTTGGGAGCCTCACGGGCCAGATACTCCATGGCGTCGGTGTCTCCGAGCCAGTCGGAGCCCTTCACCGTGTCGTACATGTGCCATTCCCAGCAGTCCGGCGTCATGTTCTTCAGCGAGGCGGCGATGCCGCCCTGTGCTGCCACCGTGTGGGAGCGGGTGGGGAACACCTTGGTGATGCAGGCCGTGCGCAGGCCCTGCTCGGCCATGCCGAGAGTGGCGCGCAGACCGGCACCGCCGGCGCCGACCACCACCACATCGTGGGTGTGTTCGACAAATTCATAGGTCTTGGCCATGTGGATCAGCCTCCAAAGGCAATCTTGATGACCGCGAACACCGATCCGAGGCCGACAGCGGCACAGAAGAAGATGTTGGCCATCAGGGCGATGAACTTCATGCCGTCACCGTGGACATAGTCCTCGATGATCACCTGCATGCCGAGCTTCATGTGATAGATGCCGGACAGGATGACCAGCAGAAGCAGGATCGACAGCAGCGGGTTCTTCAGGGCTGCAATCAGTTCCGCGTGGCTTGAGCCCTGCAGGGAAATGACCAGCACGATGAAGAACGAGATGAGGAAGACGTTGGCAACGGCCGTGACGCGCTGGCGCCAGAAATGCTCGGTGCCTTCCTTGGCGGAGCCAAGGCCGCGGACCTTGCCGAGGGGAGTGCGCATATCGCTCATGATCTATCTCCTCAGCGGACCATGTAGCCGATGATCCACAGCAGGATCGTCAGCACGATGGAGCCAATGATGGTGGCACGGGCCAGCCACTCGCGCGCATCGCGGCCGAAACCGGCGCCCATGTCCCAGATGAAGTGGCGGATACCGCCCAGCATGTGGTGAACAAGGGCCCAGGTGAAACCGAACAGCACCAGGCGGCCAAGGATCGAGCCCATCAGGCCATTGACGAAATCATAATACGCCTCGCCAGAGGCCGCAGCGATGAGCCACCAGGCCAGCAGCAGGGTCCCGAAATAAAGCGCACCACCGGTAATGCGGTGGAGGATCGACATCACCATCGTCAGGATCGGCTTGTAGATCTGAAGATGGGGCGACAGAGGGCGGCTGCCCTTCACATCGACATCCGGCATGGACATTCTCTCCCGTCCGACGCCATGCTACCGTTTACGTAAACGTCAGCAATCTGCGGCGTTGTCTAGTGGGGTAATAGCGCCAAGAACACGGTACGTCAAAGTATCCTGAGGGTGAAAACTGCATTGAGTTTCTTTCCCTCGAATACCAAGCGCGGATTCTCGCGGGTTTGAACGATTGAAAGACCAGATCGGGTTAATATGGCGTGAAGTTGATGCAGCCGCTGAAACACCTTTAACTTGACGGGAATCTTCAGGTTTATCCGAAAACGGACCAGCCCGTCTTGCGCGCAAAGGTCTCCATGGCTTCTGTTCCCAACTTGGAATTGCCGTACTGGTTCAGCCCGGGCGACCAGACGGCGATGGAAGCCCGGCCCGGTGCGATGACGAGAATTCCGCCGCCAACACCGCTTTTTCCCGGGAGGCCGACGCGGAAAGCGAAGTCGCCCGAGCCATCATAGTGGCCGCAGGTCATCATCAGCGCATTGATGCGCCGGCGCCGCTCACGCGAGATCAGCCGCGGCATACCTGGCCCTTCCAGCAGCAGCCGTCCGGCCAGCGCCAGCTGGCGGCAGCTCATGTCGATGGCGCATTGGTGACAGTAAGTCCCAAGTACCTTGTCGGTGCTGTTCCGCAAATTGCCAAAGGAAGCAAGGTAATGGGCAAGGGCGAAGTTCCGGTTCGCGGTTGCAATTTCAGACTGAGCCACATTCTGGTTGATGCGAATGTCCTCAAACTCGCAGGCTGCCTGCACAAAACGCACCATCTGGCCCAGCGCTTCCCGGGGGGAGGAGTCCGCCAGATAGGTGTCTGCCGTCACCAGTGCTCCGGCGTTGATAAATGGGTTGCGAGGAATTCCATTCTCGTGCTCAAGTAGCAAAAGACTGTTGAAAGCAAGGCCCGAAGGCTCCCGCCCCACCCGGTGCCACAGCTGGTCACCCACCTTGCCCAGCGCCAGAGCCAGCGCGAACACCTTGGACACCGACTGGATGGAGAAGGGTGTGTCCGCATCCCCGGCGGCATAAACCTCACCGGAAACGGTGGCCACGCAGATGCCGAATTGATTCGGATTCACCCGGGACAGTTCCGGGATGTAGTCTGCCACCTTGCCCCGGTCGTCCGAGGCCATGGCGTCACTGACGATTGCGTCCAGAAGATCCTGCATCTGCTCCCGCCCAAGTTCTGCCTCCGGCCTGCGGCAGGCTCCTCCTCTGCCGTTACCGGGTGGCGGACACAATCATACCCGGCGGCTCAAGGAAAGCCGTTTGAAAAGGTGGACCATGAAAATTGTCGCAAAGACCGGTGTGACAAGGTTCAGCAGCGGCACTGCCAGGACAGCCGCAATCAGCAGGCCCGCCATGAACACCTTGCCGCTGTTTGCCTGCCGCATGCGGCGGGCTTCCGTTAACGGCATGAAGCGGGAGGCGGCGAACTCGAAGAACTCGCGGCCCAGCAGATAGGCATTGACCACGAAGAAGGCGATGAGGTTGATGCCTGGAACCAGCAGCAGCACCAGCGCAAAAAGATTGCCCAGAATGACCACGCCCGTGAACCGCAGGGTCGAGAGCAGCGATGTTCCCAGCGGCATGGCCTTGCCCGGCATATCGGCCGGATAATTCGTCCGCTCGACGATTTCAGCCACGTCATCCTGAAAGAATCCGGCAAAAAGCGCCGTCACCGGCGCCACCAGAAAGCCCAGCGCGAAGATGGCGCCGATGCCGGTCAGGATCGTCACCACCGTATCGAGCCATGGATAGGGCAGTTCCACAAACCCGGCGACCAGCGCCTGCAACCCGATCCACACCACCACCAGGACAGCCAGCGTGAAAGCCAGGGATTTGATCAGAATTGCCCTGAAAGCAGGCTCAAAGACCTGTCCCAGTGCACGGATTGCATCAGAAATCATTGCCAGTTTCCAGCATTCGCGTGTCACATTGCGTTTCCGGCGAGAGATAAGTGCCGCTCGCATCTGCCACAAGGCAGGGAACCCCAAACGGTCATTCACAGTTCAGACTGCAACAGCGTCCATTGGTGACCCGGGTAAATTGGTGTACCATGCGGGACGGTTGCGGCCTATTTCCGTGGGAGGAGAGCATGCCGGCAAGCAGCAAGCAGAATGCGGCGGATCTGTTCCGCTTCGAATGGGGCATCTACCGCAAGCTCACCAGCACCGGGCTTTTCGGCCATGTGGAGGTGGCCGAAGTGCTGGAGCGGGAGATTTCCGCCCGGTTTCCGGCGCCCTTTTCCATTCTGGAGCTCGCCTGTGGCGATGCCACCGTCACCAGCAGCGTGCTGAGTCGCTGCCCGGTTTCCACCTATCGCGGCATCGATCTTTCGGCCATGGCTCTGTCACTGGCACGCGACAACCTTGCCTCTGCCCCCTTCCAGGTCACGCTGGAGGAAACCGACATGCTGAGTGCTCTGTCTGCGCAGGCCTGTGGACCGGTGGATGTGATCTGGTGCGGCCTGTCGCTGCATCACCTGCCGCAGGACGAGAAGCGTCAGCTCTTTGCCCTGGCCCGCAACGCCTTGCGCAAGGGCGGGATGATGGCAGTCTATGAACCCGTGCTGCCGGACGGATTGACCCGTGACGCCTTCATGGCGCGGATGGCGGATGAATTGCGTCAGGCTTGGGCCGTGCTTGCCCCGGACGAGTTCGACCACATGTGGCAGCACATCAACAGCTTTGATTTTCCCGAGACGCTGGATGGCTGGAAGTCTCTCGGCCTTGCCGCAGGCTTTGCGCAGGCGCAGGAGGTGTTCCGCCTGACCGGGCCGATGCCCTGCTCTTTCCTCGTCTACGAGGCAGGCCCGTCTCACTGACACGAAAAAGGGTCAGAGCCGGGTGCGGGCCTTCAGGGCCTGTGCCAGTGTGCCTTCGTCGAGATAGTCCAGCTCCCCGCCCACCGGCACGCCGTGGGCGAGGCGCGAAACGGTAACGCCGGAGGCGGCCAGTTCGCCGGTGACGTAATGGGCCGTCGTCTGCCCTTCCACCGTGGCGCTGATCGCCAGGATCACCTCGCGGATGCCGCCCCGGTTCACCCGCTCCACCAGCGAGGCGATGTTGAGATCCTCCGGGCCGACGCCATCCAGCGGCGACAGGGTGCCGCCGAGCACGTGATAGCGGGCATTGAGGGCTGCCGCCCGCTCCAGCGCCCAGAGATCGGCCACATCCTCAACCACGACCAGCAGTCCCTCGTCGCGGGCCGGATCGCAGCAGATGGCGCAAGGATCAGACGTGTCGACCGTGCCGCAGACCGAGCACACGCCCACCTTCTCCACCGCCACAGCCATGGCGGAGGCGAGCGGCACGAGCAGCTGCTCTTTCTTCTTGATGAGATGCAGCGCCGCCCGGCGCGCCGAACGGGGACCAAGGCCCGGCAGCTTCGCAAGAAGCTGGATCAGGCGTTCAATCTCGGGTCCTGCAACCTTCCGGCTGGCCATGATGCCCCCTTGTGATCCCTAGCGGACGCTGGTCAGAAACTTCGGTTCTTCTGTTTGCAGGCAAGTGCCCGCAGATACAAGCCGGTGCCCGGGGCAGGCCTCTGCCTCTTTGCGCTACCGGGTTCACACATCAGGTTTGGACGTCGCCCGCAATGATGCATCTACTTTCCGGAGGCACACCGCCGCCCCCCTCCCCCTTGTGGGGAGGGGTAAGGGGTGGGGGGCTCTGAGCCTGCAATCATCTAATGAGCAGTTCTTCCTGTAGAGCGCCTTCAAGAGGTGGTGCGGCGTGGCATTCATGAGACTCAGCGGCACGCGAGACGCTGAGCCCCCCACCCCCAGCCCCTCCCCACGAGGGGGAGGGGGGCAGAAAGGGCTCGGCAGAGAACCCCCGCTCCCTCAGAACGGCAGCTTGAAGCCGGCGGGCAGTCCCATGCCGCTCATGAGTTCCTGCGTCTTTTCCGCCATCATCGCCTCGGCCTTGGCCTTGGCATCATTATGGGCGGCGAGGATCAGGTCTTCGAGGATTTCCACCTCGTCTTCCTTTGCCAGCGAAGGGTCGATCTTCAGGCCCTTCATGTCGCCCTTGCCCGACAGGGTGACGGTGACAAGACCGGCACCGGCGCTGCCGGTCACTTCAACGGCGGCCAGGCTTTCCTGCAGGGAGCCCATCTTCTCCTGCATCTGCTTGGCCTGCTTCATCATCTTGAGGAAGTCCATGGGTGTCTCCTTGTGGTTCAGCGCACGTCGAGGAAGCCGATGATCTTGCGCATGTCGCGCAGCACCGGTTCGGCAATGGCCGAGGCGCTTTCCGCGCCTGCCTTCAGCACCTTGTCGATTTCGGCCGGATCAGCCATCAGGCGGCGCATTTCGCCCGAAAGCGGCGCCAGCTTGTCGACGGCAAGATCCGCCAGCGCCGGCTTGAAGACGGAGAACGGCTGCCCGCCGTAATCGCGGATGACCTCTTCCTTCGTCTTGCCTGCGAGAGCTGCAAAGATGCCGACGAGATTGTCCGCCTCGGGGCGGCCCTTCAGGCCTTCCACATCGCCCGGCAGCGGCTCGGGATCGGTCTTGGCCTTCTTCACCTTCTTGGAGATGGCATCCGCATCGTCGGCAAGGTTGATGCGTGACAGGTCGGACGGGTCCGACTTGGACATCTTCTTGGTGCCGTCGCGCAGGCTCATGATGCGGGTGGCGGGGCCTGCGATCATCGGCTCGGGCAGCGGCAGATAAAGCTCGTCCGGGACTTCCGGCGAGGGCGTGGGGTTCGGCACGCCGATGCCCAGCTCCTTGATGCGCTCCGCAAAGTCGTTGTTGAACTTCTGCGCGATATCGCGGGTCAGCTCCAGATGCTGCTTCTGGTCATCGCCCACCGGCACATGGGTGGCGCGGTAGGCCAGAATGTCGGCGGCCATCAGGTTCGGATAGGCAAAGAGGCCAACGGAGGCGTTCTCGCTGTTCTTGCCGGCCTTGTCCTTGAACTGGGTCATCCGGTTCAGCCAGCCCATGCGGGCGACGCAGTTGAAGATCCACGCCAGTTCCGCGTGTTCCTTCACCTGGCTCTGGTTGAAGATGATGGAGCGCTTCGGGTCGATGCCGGCGGCGATATAGGCGGCGGTCACCTCACGGGTCGCGCTCTTCAGCTCGCCTGCATCCGGGAACCCGGCCGTGATGGCATGCAGATCAACGACGCAGAAGATCGACGGCATCTGGTCCTGCAGCGGCACCCAGCGGGAAACGGCGCCCAGATAATTGCCGAGATGGAGATTGCCGGTTGGCTGGACACCAGAAAAACAGCGGGGCTGGAAAGCCGTCATGATCAAGTCCCTGAGAGTTGGCCGGTTGGAAGGGCCCGTAAATGGGAAGGCAGGATGCCGCTGTTCTTATGGCGAACCGCTGGCGGCAAGGCAAGCCGTGAGCTTTGGGCTTCAATCGGACATGAAGCCGGGCATGGCATCGCGTTTGCCGTCTTCGCCTTTTTCCCGGCCCTTGCGCAGGCGGCGGGCGAAGGCGATGAGATCGGCGCCGCCGGTGAGCTGGGCAAAGAGGGCAAACACGGCCATGCCGGATCCTGTCAGCAGCATCAGCCCCGCAAGGCGGATGGAGAGGTGGCCGCTGGTCAGCAGCGGCGCCAGTGGCCCGGACAGGAGTTCCACTGCTGCACCCATCAGCAGGCTGGCCACGAACAGCAGCGCCACCTTGCGCAGCACCAGCCGGTCCGGCACGAAATAGCCGCTGCGCCACAGGGCAAGGCCGAGCAGCACGGTGTTGACCCAGCCTGAAATGCTTGTGGCAGCGGCAATCCCTGTATGCCGGAATTCAGGGAACAGCAGCAGCGACAGGACAAGGTTGATCACGGCGCTGATGCCTGCGCACCACATGGGCGTGCGCATGTCCTCGCGGGCAAAAAAGCCGGGGGCAAACACCTTGTGCAGCACGAAGGCAGGCAGGCCCCAGGCAAAGGCAGCCAGAGCCAGCGCGGTGCCCTCCACCGCCGCCCGGTCAAACGCACCGCGCTGGAACAGGACGGAGACGATTTCCTCCGGGATCAGCACCAGAGCGACAGAGGCAGGCAGCGTCAGGGCGAGGGAAAACTCCATCGCTCCGTTCAGCGTCTGGCGGAAGACAGCCCCCTGGCCGGATCGCAGCTGCCGCGTCAGGCTGGGCAGCAGCACGACGCCCACGGCGATGCCAATGACGCCCAGCGGCAGCTGATAGAGCCGGTCGGCATAATAGAGCAGCGCATTGGCGCTGGCCTCACCCGAGGCAATCACCTGCCCGACGACGATGTTGATCTGGGTGATGCCGCCGGCAATCACCCCCGGCACGCCAAGCACGGCCAGCCGCCGCACGGCCGGAGTGAGACGCGGGCGCATCACCGGCACGTGGAAGCCGAGACGCTTCAACCCCGCCAGCACGAAGACAAGCTGCACGATGCCTGCCACGGCAACGCCGCCGCTCAAGGACAGGGCCAGGATCCGCTCTTCGGAGACACCGGCGAGCGCGATTGCCGCGAGGACGGCGCACATCACCACATTCAGCACGACAGGTGCGAAAGCCGCTGCCGCAAAGCGGTGGTAGGTGTTGAGAATGCCGGCGGCAAAGGCCAGCATGGACATGAACAGGAGATAGGGGAAGGCAACCCGCGACATCAGCACGGTGAGGTCGAACTTTCCGGGATCCGCCAGAAAGCCCGGTGCCAGCGCCCAGACCACCACAGGCATGAAAAGCTGCGCCAGTGCCGTCAGCGCCATAAGCGTCCAGAACAGGGCCGCGGCAATCTCCCCGGCCACCCGGCGCGCCGCTTCCTCACCCTCTTCCTCCAGCGTGCGGCCGAACAATGGCACGAAGGCGGAATTGAAGGCGCCTTCCGCAAAAAGCCGGCGGAAGAGGTTTGGCAGCCGGAAGGCAACGACAAAGGCATCGGCCACCGGCCCGGTGCCCACCACCGCCGCCAGCATGGCATCGCGCGCAAAGCCCATCAGACGGCTGGCGAGAGTGGCGCCGCCGACAGTGGCAAAATTCCGCAGCATGCTCATGGGGTATGGATCCGCCTGCTGGTCAGGATTGCGTCACCAGTGCCGCCGCCCCGGAATTTGTTTCAAGCTTGCCGTCCACGGCCTGCACCAGCCGCTCGCGGATCACATCCTGCCGGGCAACGTTGGAGATCTTCTGTCCGGTCAGGTCGGTGACATAGAACACGTCCACCACCCGCTCGCCGAAGGTGGAAATGTGGGCCGAGCCGATGTTGAGGTTCAGCGTCGCCATGGCGCGGGTGAGGTCATACAGGAGGCCGGGCCGGTCGAGGCCGCTCACCTCGATGATCGTGTAATTGTCGGAGGATGAGTTGTTGACGATCACATCCGCGTTGATGCGGAAAGCCTTCATCCGGCCCTTTACTGCTGTCTTCTTGCTCACGTGCTCGGGCAAAGGGGCTTCACCGCGCAGCGTCTTGAGGATCAGCTCTGTGATCCGCTCGCCCCGCCGCCGCTCATCCGCGTCATCAGGCAGCTCGCGGCTGACGAAGATCGTGTCGAGCGCAAAGCCATCCGTGGTCGTGTCGATCTGAGCGTCGACGATGTTTGCCCCGGTCACGAAGCAGGCGCCTGCAATGGACGACAGAAGGCGCGGATGGTCCGGCGCCAGCAGGGTGATCTCGGTTACGCCTTCAAAGGCGCGGGTTGTGACCGCTGAAGCGAAGCGCTCGTGCTTGAGATCGGCGTTGTGGATCATCTGCGCATGGGCCAGCGTTCGCTCAGGCTCGGTGCGCAGCCAGTAGGCCGGATAATGCCGCGCCACATAGTCCTTGCGTGCGGCTTCCGGCCAGGATGACAGCTTTTCCTCAAGCCGCGCCTTGGCATCGGCTACCCGTTCCTTGCGGCTCAGCTGGCTGTGGCCGCCGGTCAGCAGCGGTTCGCATTCGTAATAGAGCGTGCGCAGCAGCTGGCCTTTCCAGCCGTTGAAGACACCCGGCCCCACAGCGCGGATATCGGCCACGGTCAGGATCAGCAGCAGCTTCAGCCGCTCCATGCTCTGCACGATATGGGCAAAGTCGGTGATGGTCTTGCGGTCGGAGAGATCGCGCGACTGGGCATAGGTGCTCATGTCGAGGTGATGCTCCACCAGCCAGGCGACCGTATCGGTCTCGGAAGCGCTGAGACCGAAGCGCGGGCAGATCTTGCGGGCAATGCGCGCCCCGGCGATGGAATGATCCTCGGGCCTTCCCTTGGCGATGTCATGCAGGAACATGGCCACATAGAGAACCTTGCGGTTCTGGATGGTCTTGATCAGCTGGGTGGAAAGCGGATTGCCCTCGCCCGCATCACCGCGCTCGATTTCGGCCAGCACGCCGATGGAGCGGATCAGATGCTCGTCCACCGTATAGTGGTGGTACATGTTGAACTGCATCATCGCCACCACCTTGCCGAAGTCCGGCACGAAGCGGCCCAGAACGCCCGCCTCATTCATGGCGCGCAGCGTCTCTTCCGGGTGGTTGCGGGAGGTGAGGATGGACAGGAACAGCCGGTTGGCTTCCGGATTGTCCCGCAAGGCCCCATTGATGAGCGACAGGGAGCGGTGGATCCGCTTCATGAGCTCCGGATGGAGATGGTGCTCCAGTCTGTCCGCCACCTGAAACACACGGATCAGGTTGACAGGGTCATCCTTGAACACCGTGTCTGATGCGGCATTGATGCGGCCATTCTCGACAACGAAGCCGGGGGCCTCGCGGATCGGCTGCACAGCACTGCCGCGCGCACCGCGCAGCCGCAGCATCAGCCCGCCGATGCCCGTGCCATGCGGTTTCTTCACATGCTGGTCTTCCAGCGCCGAGCAGAAGATGCGCGTCAGGTCGCCCACATCCTTGGCCACAAGGAAGTAGTGCTTCATGAAGCGCTCCACGTCCTTCTGGCCTGGATGCTGGGTGTAGCCGAGCCGGATGGCGATCTCCCGCTGCAGGTCAAAGGACAGGCGTTCTTCCGGCCGCCCGGTGAGGAAATGCACGTGGCAGCGCACCGCCCACAGGAAGTCCTCGCATTT
This sequence comes from Pannonibacter anstelovis, assembly GCF_036881715.1. NCBI lineage: Bacteria > Pseudomonadati > Pseudomonadota > Alphaproteobacteria > Hyphomicrobiales > Stappiaceae > Pannonibacter > Pannonibacter anstelovis. Next base: position 319,602 of record NZ_JBAKBF010000003.1, on the reverse strand, counting down.
GACGAAGCGGTTGTATTCAGCCCGGGACAGCACGCCCTGCGACACGAGATCGGACTGGGTGCGCACGCGGTAATGATACTTGGCGATCCAGAACAGGGTGTTCAGGTCGCGCAGGCCGCCCTTGCCTTCCTTGATGTTCGGCTCGACCAGATAGCGCGAGGTGCCCTGCCGCTTGTGCCGGTCGTCGCGCTCGGCAAGCTTTGCGGCGATGAACTCGGAGCTTGTGCCGGCCACGACTTCCGCATCGAAGCGGGTCTGCAGATCCTCGAACAGCGGCTCCTCGCCCCAGATGAAGCGGGCCTCCAGAATGGCCGTGCGGATCGTCATGTCCTGCCTGGCGAGGCGGATGCACTCGTCGATGTTGCGGGTGGCATGGCCGACCTTGAAGCCCAGATCCCACAGCATGTAGAGGATATATTCCACCACCTGCTCGCCCCAGGGGGTCTGCTTGTAGGGCAGAAGGAACAGCAGATCGATGTCGGAGCCCGGCGCAAGTGTGCCGCGCCCGTAGCCCCCCACCGCCACAATGGCCATACGTTCGGCAGCGGAGGGATTCTTGATCTGGTAGACATGCCAGAGCGCGAAATCATAGATGACGCGGATCAGCTCATCCTGCAGATGGCTCAGGCGCTGGGCGCAGGCAAGGCCGCTGCCATCGCGCTTCAGGCCTTCCTGCGCCAGATCCCGTCCAGCCTTGTAGGCTGCCTTCAACTCGCCAAGTACGGCGGCGCGCACCTTCAGATCGGTGCCCTTGCCGTCATGAGGTGCGGTCAGGGCTGTCAGCCGTTCGCGCAGGGCCTCTGCATTGATAAGCTCATTCAGGTCGTCTGCGGGAAGCTTCATGTCTGCTCGTCCTGTCTGGGCCTGCCCCGTCAGGACAGTGCTCCGGCGCGCCGGACCCTATATCGCTGCCGCGCGCCCTCAAAGCCTCTAAACTGTGCAAGGCCTGACTTTGGGCACAAGCCCCTTCCGTCAAACGCCATCCCTGGCGGCAACGACCCTCAGCTGATGCAGCAGATGATCAAGCGAGTCCGGTGACAGACCTTCGATCTTGCGCGCCAGCAGATTGGTGAACTCCGTTGCCTTCGGGTCCAGCCCCGAAGTGTCGATGGTCACCTTTGGATCGGAAATCTCGGCCAGACGCTGGATTTCCTCCGCCTCGTCCCAGATGACATTGAAAAACGTTATGATTCGTTGAACCAGAAACCAGGTCGGCTTGCCGCGTTTGCCATGCTCCAGCGCTGACAGATAGGCGCTCGAGACGGCTAGGCCTGACGCCATCTCCTTCAGCGAGATGCCGCGCTTGGCCCTCATTTCCCTGATCTTGGCTCCCAGCGGTGTCATGCCCTTCCTGCCCCTGTCTTTCGCCCTGCCCTTGCCGTTACGCCTTGCGCTTGCGCAGGCGCACATAGAGCGCGCCGGACCCGCCGTGGGTCAGGTGCGCTTCCTCAAACCCAAGAACGATATGCCGCAGATCCGCCATGGCAAGCCATTGCGGCACCACACGCCGCAGAATGCCGCGCTCGTCCATATAGGGCGTGCCATGTCCGGCTGAGCTGCTTCCATTCATGCCGCGACCGCCCTTTCCGGTGATGACGAGCACAATCACGTGGCCGCGCTGATAGGCCACATGCAGGAATCCGCGCAATTGGTCATGCGCTTCATGCTGGGTCATTCCGTGCAGGTCGATGCGAGCATCAAAGCTGCGCATGCCGCGCACGATCTTCTGCCGCACCCGCCGTTCCAGCGGTGCCAGCGGCGGCGGACCCTTGGGCCGGGCGGGGGTGCGAATGGCCGTCTCCGCCGTACCAGCTCCCTGTCCTGCGTCTGTCATGGCGATACCGGCACGTGCCATTTCCTCGGCAAGGCTCAGTTCATGCTCCAGATCCGGGTCCGGTTCCAGCGGGCGCGTAGTCTTCAATGGGGTCAGCGTTGCCGCGACCTTCGACCATATCTGCTTGTCTTCCGTGGAAAGACTCTTGCGCCCCCGCCGTCCGCTCATGTGCCTTCCCCCCGCGTTTTCGGCGTAAGGACACGCGGCAGCAGAATTGTGAAAGTGGCCTTGTGGCGCACCGCGCCTGCTGCGGCGCCCGCTGCATCACCAGAGCCCATGAAAATGTCGCCGCGTGCGGCCCCGCGAATGGCCGAGCCCGTGTCATCGGCGATCATCAACCGCTGCCACTGCGGCTGCGCCAGACCAGCGCCGGACAGGTCCGCTCCGACGAAGACCGGCAGGCCATAGCTGTGAAAGCGCGGATCAACGGCAAGGCTCCGGCCCGGCACCAGCGGCAGGGTGGCGGCGCCGATCGGGCCAAGGTCCGGCGGAACCTCCGTCACCTCCCGGAAGAAGATGAAGGAGCGGTTGCGGCGGAAGAGTTCGTCCATCCGCTCTGGATTGGCCTTCAGCCAGGCGCGCAGACCCTGCATGGTGAAGTCTTCCGGCGTGCCTTCACCTGCCTCCACCAGCACCTTGCCGATGGCGGTATAGGGATGGCCGGTCTTGCCGGCATAGCCGGCCCGCATCACCGATCCGTCCTCAAGACGGATCCGGGTGGAACCTTGCACATGGACGAAATAGGCATCAATCGGGTCGGCCAGCCAGACGAGCTCCAGCCCCCTGCCCTTCAGCGCGCCATCCATGATGGCACCGCGGTCCGGCATTTCACTGAATCCCCTTGGCGTTTTCAGCGCATGGGTCAGGCCCGCCAGCTTCTTCGGTGCCTCACCCGGCTTCAGGGTGGTCAGGCCGTCCGGTGCCCGGTACAGCGGGGCGGGATAGGCAGCCGAGGGCTGGCGAGAACCGCGCACCTCCGGCTCGAAATAGGCGGTCACGAAGCCTTCGGCATCAACACGGTAAGGTTGGAACTCCTGTTCGAAGAAGGCGCGGGCGGCAGCATCCTTTGCCGGCCGGCCGTCCTGTGCCTTCCGGCACGTGGCCTTGAGAGCACGCTGCAGGGCGGCATGGCCGCCAAATCCTGGCGCATCACCGGAACAGAACCGAAGGAACGCGTTGAGGGCGGCCAGATGATCATCCTGCGCCCAGCCTTTCAGGCTGGAAAACTCTGCAGGCTTCAGCGGCAGCTCCGTTTCGAATGTCATGGCTCCGGCCCCGCCAATTCCCCATAGGCAAAATGCTGCGGCAAGGCTCCGCAGCGCATGCCGCCGAAAACGCAGAAAGGCCGCAGCAGGGGCTGCGGCCCATCGCAATGCCTGTGCTGACGGCACCGTCATCCTGCCGATTCGGTTGCCACCAGCTTCCAGTTCGGATCGCGTGTGGTGGTATCGCGTGCGAAAGTCCAGATGTCCACCACTTCCGTGACCCGGTTGGGATCGCCATCAATCACATGGCCATCCTTGTCGCGGGTGGCAGAAATCAGCTCGCTCTGCAGGCGCACCGTGACCTGGGCAATGCTGCCCTTCATCCCGGCTTCCACAATCTCTGCCTTGTCGATGCCGACAAAGGTGGATTCGATCGTTTCCCCGCGACCTTCCCGGTCGGAGATGGCGCTGTTGAAGCCGTCGAATACTTCGCGGGACAGCAAGGGCTTCAGCGTCTTGCGGTCACCTTCGGCGAAGGCCGTGACAATCATCTCGTAAGCAGCCTTGGCACCCTGGAGGAACTGCTCCGGATCAAAGCTGCGGTCTGCTGACAGAACCTGCCGGAGCGCCTGGTTCAGCGCGGACCCCGCCGGTGCCACCTTGTCGGCCAGCTGATCAGGGTTTGCCTGCTCTTCCGGCTCCTGGCGCTGCTGCTGTGAACCGGGCAGCGGCACCACGTTGTCGCGCGGGCTTTCAGCGCGCGCCTGACCGTTCTTGTCCGGTGCGGGCTTGGAATAAGGATCATAAGGCGGGCGCTCGTTGCCCGTGCGGCGGCCCAGGACGGAGCGGAGCTTGAAGAAGATGAAGACCGCCAGCCCCAGAAGAATGATGTTCGTGACGTCAAAAATATCGTTCATTTGGTGCTACCGGGCTTTCTCCGCGATCCGCAGCCTTTCTTGATCAGTCTGACCGGCGGAAAGGGCTGCGGGACAATCATTTGATCCCATATGTAGGTTCTGTTGAACCAGCATCCAGTGCGCGGGGCAAGTGTCTTGTCCATCCGGACCGTCCAGATTGGGGACATAACTGCCTTGCCCTGGCGGAAGAGTGGCAAAAATGCGCAGATCCCTCGCATTTCATTCAACCAGACCCTATCTTGTACCGGTTATATAACTGTCAACGGGTTTGAATCCTTGCCTCTGCTGATCCTGGGCGGCCTGATCCTGCTGCCGCTTTCCGAAATCGCCGTCTTCATCATGGTGGGTGAAGCCATTGGCGTGCTGCCGACAATCCTGCTGACGGTGTTCACCGCCGTCGCCGGAACGGTGCTGCTGCGCCAGCAGGGGGTGTCGCTCGTCAAACGCATGCAGTCCGAACTGGACGCCGGGCGCGTGCCCGGCGACGACCTGATGCAGGGCGCGATGATGGTGCTGGCGAGCCTATTCCTGCTGCTGCCTGGATTCCTGACCGATACGATCGGCCTGCTGCTGTTCATCCCGCCGCTGCGCATCGCGCTGGCACGCTTCTTCTCCCGCCGTGCTTCTGTCGTCGTGGTCAACCGCCGCCGCAAGCAGGGCGAGCCGGTGGTGGATCTGGACGGCGCCGAATGGACCAGCACCCGTCACAAGCCTGATGACGGTAGCAATCCGCGCATCAGCCCCTGGCAAGACGGAAACTGACATCCGCCCCTCACACAGAAGTGACTGCCGAAAGCCGCCGTTTTGCCGGATAGAACTTCGAACAACCGCGGCGTTTTGCGCTGTAATGAGGCTGCGGCAGGTCTGTCCGCCTTGAGGAAGCGCCGCTGCGGAGAGCGCGGATCGAAGAAGCCTCGCAGGAGGACGCGGAATTAGGGGAGCGGAATGGGGGACGCGGGGCGAATCGGCTGGGTGGATCACGCCAAGGCCGTCTGCATCATCTTCGTGGTGATGATGCATTCGGTGCTGGGCGTGGAAGAAGCGGCCGGTGAGGCGGGCTGGATGCACCCGGTGGTGCAATTCGCCGCACCCTTCCGAATGCCGGACTTCTTCATGATCTCGGGGCTTTTCACCGCTCTTGTGCTGGCGCGGCCCTGGCGGCTTTATGCCGACCGCAAGGTGCTGCACTTCGCCTATTTTTATGTCCTTTGGCTGACGATCCAGTTCGCGCTCAAGGCCCCGTCCTTTGCCGCTGGCCTTGGCTGGTGGGGCGTGTTGCAGGAATATCTGATCTCCTTCGTCCAGCCCTTCGGCACGCTCTGGTTCATCTATCTGCTGGCCGTCTTTTTCGTCGTGACGAAAGTTCTGCATGACCTGAAGGTGCCATGGCCGCTGACGCTGGCGGTTGCTGCCCTCCTGCAGATCCTGCCTATCGAAACCGGAATCTACATCGCCGATTATTTCGCCGAGCGGTTCGTCTATTTCTTTGCTGGCTATGTATTTGCCAGCCGCTTGTTTGCGCTGGCGGACTGGGCAGCGGCCCACCGGGCCGCAGCATTCGCCGGGCTTGGGCTGTGGGCGCTGGTCAACGGTCTTGCCGTCTTTGCCGGCTACAGCGAACTGCCGGGCGTTTCGCTGGCGCTTGGCTTTGCCGGAGCGGTGGCCATCGTGCTCGTTTCCAGCCTGCTGGCGCAGCTTTCCTTTCTCGATCCGCTGCGCTTCATTGGCCAGAATTCCATCGTCATCTATCTCGCCTTCTTCTTCCCTATGGCGGTGTCGCGCGTGCTGCTGCTGAAGGCAGGCGTGCTGGATATTGGCACGGTTTCCCTGATGGTGACGCTTGTGGCCAGCTTCTCGCCGCTGCTGCTCCTGTGGTTCATCCGCCGCACCGGCTGGTTCACCTTCCTGATCGAGCGGCCCGGCTGGGCGCGGATTGCCTGAGAAGAAGAAGCCAACGGGCAGAAGCTGATTGGGCAAAGCCGCTATTAGGCCTTTCATCCGCACCCGTTCCCCGGCATGATCCGCGCCATGTCGAACGATGCTTCACTCCCCGCCCTCACCGCCAATGACCACCTGATCCTGGTCGATGGTTCCACCTTCATTTTCCGTGCCTATCACGCTCTGCCGCCGCTGACGCGCAAGAGCGATGGCCTGCCGGTCGGCGCCGTCTCCGGCTTCTGCAACATGCTGTGGAAGCTGCTGACCGAGGGCCTGACCCCGGAGAAGGGCGACGAGCCGACGCATTTCGCCGTCATCTTCGACCATTCCTCCAAGACTTTCCGCAATGACATCTACCCTGCCTACAAGGCTCAGCGCCCGGAGCCGCCGGAGGATCTGATCCCGCAGTTCGGCCTGATCCGTCAGGCGACCCGCGCCTTCAACGTGCCCTGCATCGAGCAGGAGGGCTTCGAGGCGGATGACCTGATCGCCACCTATGCCACGCAGGCCGCCGCCATGGGCGCGCGCGTGACCATCGTCTCGGGCGACAAGGATCTGATGCAGCTGATCGGCCCGCGCATCGGCATGATCGACACGATGAAGAACAAGATCATCGGCGAGCCGGAGGTTTTCGAGAAATTCGGCGTCGGCCCGGACAAGGTGATCGAGGTGCAGTCGCTCGCCGGTGACAGCGTCGACAACGTGCCCGGCGTGCCCGGCATCGGCCTGAAGACGGCAGCGCAGCTGATTCTCGAATATGGCGACCTTGAAACCCTGCTGGCCAATGCCGCCAGCATCAAGCAGCCCAAGCGCCGCGAAAACCTGATCGAGTTTGCTGAACAGGCCCGCATTTCCAAGCAGCTCGTGACGCTGAAATGCGACGTGCCGGTGGAAACTCCGGTCACCCATTTTGCCGTGGAGGCGGTCAATGGCCCGCAGGCGGTCGGCTTCCTCAAGGCAATGGAATTCACCACGCTGACACGGCGCATTGCCGAAGCAACCGGCGCTGAGGCGGGCAACATCGACCCCGCGGAGCTGACCATCCCCGGCTGGCATGCGCCTGATGCCAAGGGCCGCATGATGGAGCGCGGGCCTGACGCCGGCTCTTCCACGCCAGCCGCGCCCGGTTCCACAGCCCCGGCTGCTCCGGGCAGTGCACCTGCTCCCGAAGGTATGATGACCCCGCAGCACCTCGCCGCTGCCCGTGCGGAGGAAATCCGCCGTATCCCGGTCGATCATTCCACCTATGAAACGGTAATGGATATCGAGCGCCTCAAGGTCTGGGTGGCCGAGGCTATGGAAACCGGCATCGTCGCCTTCGACACGGAAACCACATCGCTCGACGCCATGCAGGCCGAACTCGTGGGCGTGTCGCTGGCGACCCGCCCGGGCCGGGCCTGCTATGTGCCGCTGGGCCATGTGGATGGGGAAGGCGATCTTCTGGGCGGCGGCGGTCTCGTGCCCGGCCAGATTCCGCTGCGGGCCGCGCTTGATGTGCTCAAGCCCATGCTGGAAGACCCCGGCGTCCTCAAGATCGCGCAGAACCTCAAGTATGACTGGCAGGTGATGGCCCGCCACGGCATCGAGGTTGGCCCGCATGATGACACCATGCTGCTGTCCTACACGCTGGATGCGGGCAAGGGCGGCAATGGCATGGACGAGCTGTCCGAGCGCTGGCTTGGCCATACGCCCATTCCCTTCAAGGACGTCGCCGGGTCCGGCAAGTCGATGGTGACCTTCGACAAGGTGGAGATTTCCCGCGCTTCGGCCTATGCCGCCGAGGATGCGGATGTGACGCTGCGCCTGTGGCTGGTGCTCAAGCCACGCCTTGCGGCGGAAGCCATGGCCACTGTCTATGAAACGCTGGAGCGGCCCATGGTGCCGGTGCTGGCGCGGATGGAGCGGCGCGGCATTTCCATTGACCGGCAGATGCTGTCGCGCCTTTCCGGCGAATTTGCGCAGGGCATGGCCGCCGTGGAGTCGGAGATCTACGCCCTTGCCGGGGAGGCCTTCAACATCGGCTCGCCCAAGCAGCTGGGCGACATCCTGTTCGGCAAGATGGGCCTGCCCGGCGGCAAGAAGACCAAGACCGGCGCCTGGTCCACCTCGGTTTCGGTGCTGGATGATCTGGCCGCCGAAGGCCACGAGCTGCCAGTAAAGATCGTCGAATGGCGCCAGCTTGCCAAGCTGAAGTCCACCTATTCGGATGCCCTGCCCGGCTTCATCAATCCGGAGACGAAGCGGGTTCACACGTCCTATTCGCTGGCCTCGACCACGACGGGGCGCCTGTCCTCATCCGAACCGAACCTGCAGAACATTCCGGTGCGCACGGAAGCGGGCCGCAAGATCCGCAAGGCCTTCGTGGCGGAAAAGGGCAACAAGCTGATTTCCGCCGACTACAGCCAGATCGAACTGCGCGTGCTGGCCCATATCGCCGACATTCCGCAGCTGAAGAAGGCCTTTGCAGACGGGCTCGACATCCACGCCATGACAGCGAGCGAGATGTTCGGCGTGCCGGTAAAGGATATGGACCCGATGGTCCGCCGCCGCGCCAAGGCGATCAACTTCGGCATCATCTATGGGATTTCGGCCTTCGGCCTTGCCGCCCAGCTTGGCATTTCACGCGGGGAGGCGGGCGACTACATCAAGATGTATTTCCAGCGCTTCCCCGGCATCCGCGACTACATGGAAGCGGTGAAGAAGGAAGTGCACGAAAAGGGCTTTGTCACCACCCTCTTCGGCCGCAAGGCGCATTATCCGGATGTGAACACGTCCAACCCCTCGATGCGTGCCTTCTTCGAACGTGCCGCAATCAACGCGCCCATTCAGGGGTCAGCCGCCGACATCATCCGCCGTGCGATGCTGCGGATGGAAGATGCGCTGGTGGATGCAGGCCTCAAGATCCGCATGCTGCTGCAGGTGCATGACGAACTGATCTTCGAGGCGGAAGAGGCAGAAGTCGAAGCCGCCATCCCGGTGATCCGCCGGGTGATGGAAGGCGCCTGCGAGCCGCTGCTGCAGCTCTCCGTGCCGTTGCAGGTCGATGCCCGCGCCGCAGACAACTGGGACGAGGCGCACTGAAAAGGCTTTCGATGCTGACGCATCACGCCTTGAAATTGCTCAGGCGCTGCACGGGCTTGATAGAATCCCGATGAGGCAGGCTCATCGGGATTTGGCCTGGCTTCAGAACCAGGCCTTGGCAGCTATTGCTGCAAGCGAAACAGCGATGATCCAGAGAGCGACCCGGCCCGACCGGTTGTGGCGGGCTTCGGAGCGGCCGATGGCTTCAGCCGTCGCGGCATCAAAGCGCAGGCCTTCGTGGGCCATCTTTTCCAGCTCTTCCGACATGCGTCCCACCCGGTCGGCGAAAATGGGCAGGTCGCTGGCGATACGGCCAAGAGCGTTTACCGCAGCCCCGGCATCGCGCAGACGTCCAGCAGGCCCCAGATGCTGGGCGATCCAGGCACCCACCACGGGCTCGGCCGTGCGCCACATGTCGAGGCGCGGGTTCAGTGTCCGGGCAACGCCCTCCACCACCACCATGGTCTTTTGCAGCATGATCAGCTGCGGCTGGGTGTGCATCTGGAACAGTTCCGTCACCTCGAACAGCTGGGTGAGGAGCCGTGCCATGGAGATTTCCGAGGCATCATGGCCGTGGATTGGCTCGCCGATGGCGCGGATCGCCTGGGCGAACACATCCACGTCCTGATCGGCCGGCACGTAACCGGCCTCGAAATGCACCTCCGCCACCCGCCGGTAATCGCGGGTGATGAAGCCGTAGAGGATTTCGGCGAGGAACCGGCGCTCGGCCTTGCCGAGGCGCCCGGTGATGCCGAAATCGACCGCCACCAGCGTGCCATCGGCCTCGACGAAAAGATTGCCCTGGTGCATGTCGGCATGGAAGAAGCCGTCGCGCAGGGTGTGGCGGAGGAAGCTCTGGATCACATTGGCCGCCAGAAGCTCCAGATCGAGGCCCTGAATGGTGAGCCCCTCCACGTCGGACATCTTGGTGCCGTCGATCCATTCCATCGTCAGCACGCCCTTGGCGCTGCGCATCCAGTCGACAGCGGGCACGCGGAAGCCGGGATCCTCAGCGGTGTTCTCGGCCATCTCGGACAGGGCGGCAGCTTCGAGCCGGAAATCCATTTCCAGCGCCACCGAGCGGGCCAGCGTATCTACCACGGCCAGGGGCCGCAGGCGGCGGGAAGGCTCGTGGAAGCGCTCGGCGAGGCGCGCAACCAGATAGAAACACTCAAGATCGCGCTGGAAGCGGCGGGCAACGCCCGGGCGCAGCACCTTGACGGCCATCTTGCGCAGGGAGCCGTCGCTCTGGCGCACCATGGCGGGGTGAACCTGCGCGATGGAGGCGGCGGCTACCGGCTCGCCGAACTCGACGAAAACCTCGCTCACCGGCCGCATCAGCTGCTCGGCTACCCAGGCTTCGGCCTCGCTCTGGCTGAAGGCAGGCAGCCTGTCCTGCAGATAGGCAAGCTCCGCCGCCGCTTCCTTGCCGACCACATCGGCGCGGGTTGCGAGAAACTGGCCGAGCTTCACATAGGATGGCCCCAGCCGGTTCATGGCATCGGAGAGGCGCGAACGGGCGCTCTTGTCGCGCACGGAACGGCGTTCGAACAGGCGGGCAAAGCGCAGCGCCAGACGCGCCGATGGCGGCAGGTCTGGAATGTTGAACAGACCGAAGACGCCTTCACGCGCCAGAACGAAACCGGCCTGCGCCAGCCGCAGCAAGGGACGTATTGGGAGGGCCATGGATCAGAGTTTCCAGCCCGAATGAAGCGCGGCGATGCCGCCGGTATAGTTGCGGTAGGTCACCCGCTCGAAACCGGCGTCGCGGATCATCTGCGCAAAGCGCTCCTGATTGGGGAACTTGCGGATGGATTCCACCAGATAGCGGTAGGGTTCGCCATCACCGGTCACAGCCTGCCCCATCGCCGGAATGGCGTGGAAGGAGAAGGCATCATAGATCTTGTCGAGGCCGGGCATGTCCACTTCGGAAAATTCGAGGCACAGGAAGCGGCCGCCGCGCTTGAGCACGCGATAGGCCTCCGAAAGGGCCTTGCCGATTTCCGGCACGTTGCGGATGCCGAAGGCGATCGTATACGCATCGAAGCTGCGGTCCGGGAAGGGCAGCACTTCCGCATTGCCCTGCGAGAAGCGGATGGAGCCGGAAAGCCCCGCCTTGTCCGCCCGGTCCTGCCCCACAGCCAGCATGGAGCCGTTGATGTCGAGCACCACGGCTTCTACGGCCCGGCCGGAGCGCTCGACGATGCGCGTGGCAATGTCGCCCGTGCCGCCGGCCACATCCAGCACCTTCCAGCCGCGGCCCGGTGTGTGCGGAGGGGCAAGGGTGGAGACCATCGCGTCCTTCCACACCCGGTGCAGGCCGCCGGACATCAGATCATTCATGATGTCATAGCGGGTAGCGACCTTGTGGAACACGTCGTTGACGAGGCCCTGCTTCTCGCCTTCGCGCACGGTGCGGAAGCCAAAGCTGGTCGGCATGTCCTCGGGCGCGCGGCTGGAGGCATAGGCGCCTGCGGAGGAAAAGCCAGTTTCGTCGGTCATGCGGGTCACTCCCTGAATGACGGTCACGGAAGCAGCACTGCTGCCGCAACGCGCGGCCCGGTGCCGGTGTTCCGGGCGCGGGTCACAATTGCGCGGACCTTAGTACAAGCCGCAGGCCAGCGCCATTGTTGCGCCGGGCCCGCGTCTCATATAGGCGGTTTGTGCAGTCCATATAGTCTTTTGCTCAAGATCGGTAGGTCTTCCCATGCCCGAATTGCCCGAGGTCGAGACGGTCAGGCGCGGCCTGCAGCCGGATTTTGAAGGCGCGCGCATCCTGAAACTCGAATGCCGCCGCCCGGATCTGCGCTTTCCCTTCCCCGAGCGCTTCGTGGAGCGGCTGGAGGGGCGGATTGTCACAGCCTTGTCCCGCCGGGCGAAATATCTGCTGGCTGATCTCGACAGCGGCGAGGTTCTGGTCATGCATCTGGGCATGTCCGGCTCCTTCCGGGTGGAACAGCAATCGGACAGTTTTCTGCCGGGTGATTTCACCCATGCCCGCTCCCGCGACGAAAAGCATGATCACGTCGTGTTCCACCTCTCCGCCCCCGGCAGTCAGGGGCCGGAAGCGGCAAGCCGGATTATTTATAATGACCCGCGCCGCTTTGGCTTCATGCAGCTGGTGGCGCGCAGCGGTCTCAGCTCCCATCCGCTCTTTGCCGCCATGGGCATCGAGCCTTTGGGCAATGCGCTCAACGCGGATCTGCTCGACCGGCTGTTTGCGGGAAAGTCCGCACCGCTCAAGGCCGTGCTTCTGGATCAGCGGCTGATTGCGGGCCTTGGCAATATCTATGTCTGCGAGGCGCTGTGGCGCTCCGGCCTCAGTCCGCAGCGGGCGGCTGGTGACATAACGGGGCCGGGCAAGGCGCGGGTGGCCGCGCGCGAGCGGCTGGCGGCGGCGATCCGCAAGGTGCTGGAAGAGGCGATTGCCGCCGGCGGCTCCACCTTGCGCGACCATGCGCAGACCGATGGCACCCTTGGCTATTTCCAGCACAGCTTTGCCGTCTATGGCCGCGAAGGGGAGCCCTGCCGCACGGAAGGGTGCAAGGGCACGGTAGAGCGGCTGGTGCAGTCGGGGCGCTCCACCTTCCACTGCGCGAAGTGCCAGCGCTGAGGCTCCGCCAAAAAGGGGAGGAGCGGCCTGCCTTGCACGTGCCGGGCGCGTCAGCTACCCCTTGTGTCATGGCCCGGCCAGCGGGGCGCCACAGGGTGCCGCCGGAAGGGCAAAGCCCGTCAGCGGAGGACTGCAATGGCATATGAGAACATCCTGACCGAAAAGCGCGGCAAGGTGGGCATCATCACGCTCAACCGGCCCAAGGCCCTCAACGCCCTGAACGCGGCCCTGATGGCCGAGGTGGCAGCAGCGCTGGATGCCTATGAGGCAGACGAGCGCGTCGGCTGCGTGATCATCACCGGCTCGCAGAAGGCTTTTGCGGCCGGGGCGGACATCAAGGAGATGCAGCCCTTCGATTTCGCCAAGGCCTATATGACCGATCTCATCACCCCCTGGGACCGGGTGGCGCGCAACCGCAAGCCGGTGATTGCGGCGGTGGCCGGTTATGCGCTGGGCGGCGGCTGCGAGCTTGCCATGATGTGCGACTTCATCCTGGCTGCCGACAATGCCAAGTTCGGCCAGCCGGAGATCACCCTCGGTGTTCTGCCGGGTGCGGGCGGCACCCAGCGTCTCACGCGCTTCATCGGCAAGTCCAAGGCCATGGAAATGTGCCTGACCGGCCGCTTGATGGATGCGGTAGAGGCCGAGCGCTGCGGCCTCGTCTCCCGCATCGTGCCGCTGGATGACCTCATGGAAGAGGCCATGAAGGCGGCGGAGAAGATCGCGGACTTCTCGATGCCCGTGGTGATGATGACCAAGGAAAGCGTTAACCGCGCCTATGAGACCACGCTGGCCGAGGGCATCCGCTTCGAGCGCCGCATGTTCCATGCGGCCTTTGCAACGGAAGACCAGAGCGAGGGCATGGCCGCTTTCATCGAAAAGCGCACGCCCCAGTTCCGCAACAAATGACGCTTTGACTCGGGTTTTGGCATTGACGGACCGGTTGGGCGGGACTATAAGCCTCGGCCAACCGGTGGCGATCAAATCGCCGCCGCATTCGTTTGACGCAGGGCAGTTTCAGGCCTATGTCTGCCGCTCTGATGTTCTACGGAATTTTTGTTTCACACTCGGACCAGGATTGAGCCAATGGCCAACACTCCCTCGGCCACCAAGGCGGCCCGCAAGATTGCCCGCCGGACGGCTGTTAACAAGGCACGGCGGAGCCGCGTGCGCACCTATCTGCGCAAGGTCGAGGAAGCCATTGCTTCCGGCGATTACAACGCTGCTACCGAAGCTCTCAAGGCTGCCCAGCCGGAGCTGATGCGCGCTGCTTCCAAGGGCGTCGTTCATGGCAACACCGCCTCGCGCAAGGTGTCCCGTCTGAACGCCCGCGTGAAGGCCCTTCAGGCCTGATACTGCCCGTTACGGGATGTTCAAAACCCGGCCCGAAAGGCCGGGTTTTTTGTTGCCTGAACGGCGTATGAAAAAATTCTCACGATAAAACTATCACTGTATACCGGCAAATACTCATGCCGGACTTTGTCACTTTTTTCTTATATTTTTCAAATAGTTACGGGCATGTCGGCATGGGCCCGGCATCCCTCGCCCGATTCAACCTGAGTCAAGTACGTGGCGAAGTTTTTTTTTGGAGAAGTGCCAGCCTGTTGGGCCCCCCTGAGCACATCAAGAAAAGGCCTTGAGTCAGAACGGATTTGGCCCGGAAGCCGTTCACGAAGGCGTTAATCTGATGGCCCGGAAAAGCCGCCTGCGGCCATTTTGTTAATAGGCAACTGTTGCCGCGTTCCGGCTGCCTGTGTATGTTCAATCCATCGGGGCAAGCTCGAAATTTAAATAAAAAACACAGCAAAACGTGGATCAAAAAAATGGCAAGGCAGGCAAAGAGACATAGCTGGCAGAGTTCAGAAATAGTTTCCTTGCGCGGCAATGTTGTTTCTACGGATCCAACGAATATCGAGCTCTTCTAAGCCCAAATTTCTCCTCAGATTTTGGTATCGGTGGTGCGCAATACACGATATTGCGAAGGGGGTCATTTGTCGAATTCTATGCCTTATGCGGGCGACGTCGACGTCAAGGCGGCCTATGAGGCGCTGACTGCCAGCCCTAATACTGTGCTGGTTGATGTGCGTACCCGGGCCGAATGGAATTTCGTCGGCGTACCTGATCTCCGAGCCCTTGGTAAGGAGGTTGTCTTTGCCGAATGGCAGGGATTTCCGGCCGGTTCACCCGTTCCGGACTTCGTTGCCACACTTTCGGCCGAACTGGAGCGGAAAGGACTGGACAAAACGGTTCAGATCTATTTTCTGTGCCGCTCCGGCGCCCGGAGCCTGAATGCAGCCATTGCGATGACGCAGGCAGGATACGGGTCGTGCTTCAACATTGCCGATGGTTTCGAGGGCCCGCTTGACGGGGCCAGTCACCGGGGCAATGCCGGCGGATGGAAGGCCTGCGGCCTTCCCTGGATCCAAAGCTAGGATCCTTCTTGAAATAATCTGGCAGGCCCAACGGGACCACCTCCCTGGTTCCGGAAGGTTTCTGTCGTTCTTAAAACACAGGACCGCCCCTGCGCGTCCTGACCGTATGAAACGGGAAAGCGGCTGTGGCGGACTGCTTTCCGGAACGAACGAGAGGCGAGGCGACATGCAAGTTCAGGAAGATATGGGCGCTGAACAATGGAACCGCGTCAAAAAAAGCCTGCGGGCCGAGCTGGGCGATGACGTCTTCTCCAGCTGGTTTGCACGCGTTGACCTGGAAGAAAATGCAGACGGCACCGTGCGTCTGTCCGTGCCCACCCGCTTTCTGAAGCAGTGGATCCAGTCTCATTACCGTGACCGGCTGATGGGCCTCTGGAAGCGCGAATGCGAAAACGTGCATCGCATTGAACTGACCGTGCGCGGCGCCATGCGCCCCCGTCAGGTCGAGATGCCGATGGCCAGCAGCAGCAGCCTGTCCGCGCCCGCCCGCCCGGTGGCGCCGGCTGCCGTTGAGGCGCGTCCGATTTCGCTGAGTGAGCCGACCAATGCGGTCGCTGCTGCGCAGGCCGCCACCGCCGCTCTTGCCCGCGCCGAAGCCGACATGGGCAGCCGCGACGTGCTGCAGGGTGCAGCGCTCGATCCGAAATACACGTTCGAGACCTTTGTCGAGGGCGAGTCCAACGGTCTGGCGCTTGCTGCTGCCAAGCAGGTCGCCGCCGGAGGCGCCGTCACCTTCAATCCGCTCTATCTTCACGCCTCGGTCGGCCTCGGCAAGACCCACCTGATGCAGGCTGTTGCCGCCAAGGCGCGCGCTTCCGGCCGCAAGGTGCTCTATCTGACCGCCGAGCACTTCATGTACCGTTTCGTTGCGGCGCTGAAGGCCCAGTCGGCTCTGTCCTTCAAGGAAACCCTGCGCAGCATCGACCTGCTGCTCATCGACGACATGCAGTTCCTGCATGGCAAGCAGGTGCAGCAGGAGTTCTGCCACACGCTGAATGCGCTCATCGACGGTGCCCGTCAGGTGATTGTGGCTGCTGACCGGGCGCCGTCCGAGCTGGATACGCTGGATGACCGGGTGCGCTCGCGCCTGTCCGGTGGCCTGGTTGTCGGCATCAACGAGCCGGACTTCTCCCTGCGCCGCAATATCCTGTCGGCCCGTGTCGCCAATCTGAAGAAGTCCTACCCGGCCTTCTCCGTTCCCGACACGGTTCTGGACTATGTGGCCCGCCACGTGGTGTCTTCCGGCCGTGACCTGGAAGGCGCTCTGAACCGCCTCGTTGCCCATAACCAGCTCACCAACCAGCCGGTGACGCAGGAAATGGCCGAGATGACCCTGCGAGACCTCATCCGCTCCAGCGAACCGCGCCGGGTGAAGATCGAGGACATCCAGCGGATCGTCTCCAAGCATTATAATGTGACGAAGGCCGATCTGCTGTCGGCCCGCCGCACCCGCACCATCGTGCGTCCGCGCCAGATCGCCATGTATCTGGCCAAGGTCATGACGCCGCGCTCGCTGCCGGAAATCGGCCGCCGCTTCGGCAACCGCGATCACACCACGGTGCTGCATGCCGTGCGCAAGATCGAGGAAATGGCCCGTGCCGACGTCACGCTGGCACAGGAGCTGGAGCTGCTGAAGCGCATGCTGGACGCATAAGCCGAAAGGCTTGTGTGAAAGGCGTGGGATTGCGGGGGAAACTGCCTCCCACCTTGCGAAGATTGATGTTTTGAGGGCGTCCAACCGGGCGCCCTCTTGCATTTTGTGGCCATAAAGGGCAGGTTCGATGCCCCGCTCCTGCCCTGCCGGAGCTTACGGTTTCCTGCGTCAGGCCGTCCGGTCTGACCGTCACGAGTACACGGAAGACGCGCATGAAAGCGACCCTCGAACGGACCGACCTGCTCAAGTCCCTGACCCACGTGCACCGGGTTGTCGAGCGCCGCAACACGATCCCGATCCTGTCGAACGTGCTTCTGCGCGCCGATCAGGGTTCGCTCAAGCTCAAGGCCACGGACCTTGACCTTGAGGTCGTGGAGACGGTGCCTGCGATGATCGAGCGGCCCGGCGCGACGACCGTGCCCGCGCACATGATCTATGACATCGTGCGCAAGCTGCCCGAAGGCTCGCAGGTTGTGCTGGAAACCTCCAGCGACAACGCCACGCTGGAACTGAGGGCCGGGCGCTCGCGTTTCGCGCTGCAGATGCTGCCTGAGACGGATTTCCCGGATCTGACCGCCGGCACCTTCACCCACCAGTTCACGCTCGCAGGCGGTGCGATCCGCAAACTGATCGATACCACTCAGTTCGCCATCTCCACTGAGGAGACGCGCTACTATCTGAACGGCATCTACCTGCACACGGTGTCCACCGATCAGGGCCAGATGGTGCGCGCGGTTGCCACCGACGGCCACCGCCTTGCCCAGGCCGAAGTGCCCGCACCGCAGGGTGCAGCGGGCATGCCGGGCATCATCGTCCCGCGCAAGACGGTTGGCGAAGTTCAGAAGCTGCTGGAGGACCGTGAGGCCGAGGTGACGGTGGAGATCTCCGACACGAAGATCCGCATCACCAACGGGCCGGTGGTTCTGACGTCCAAGCTGATCGACGGCACCTTCCCGGATTATGGCCGCGTCATTCCGCAGCACAATGACAAGGAAATGCGCGTCGACCGGGACGAGTTCAAGGAAGCGGTGGACCGCGTGTCGACCATTTCCTCCGAGCGCGGCCGCGCCGTGAAGCTGTCCATGTCGGAAGGCCGTCTGGTGCTTGCCGTGAACAACCCGGATTCGGGCAGTGCAACGGAAGAACTGGCCGTCGAATATGATGCCGAGCCGATGGAAATCGGCTTCAACTCCCGCTACCTGCTGGATATCGCCGCCCAGCTGACGGGCGATACCGCCCTGTTCCGCCTGGCAGATTCCGGCTCTCCCACCCTTGTTCAGGACAACGCCACGGGCGACAGCCTCTTCGTGCTGATGCCGATGCGTGTGTGAGGGGCGGTTAAGCGGGACAAGAGTTCACAAGTCAGCTGCGGACATGTGCCCGCACTGCTGCATCTGGCTTATGGCAGGGCCTTTGCTCTCCCCTCCCGGCGAGGGGGCAATTGTTGATACGGACGCAAGGAGGAGCGGATGCTCTCTTTCGCCGCAGCGCCCCTCTCCCCCCTTGAGGGGGAGATGTCTGCGTCAGCAGACAGAGGGGGGTGGCAGCGTTTCAGCAAAGCAGGGCCTCTCTCTCAAGCAGACAGTTCGCTACCCCCCTCTGCCCCCTGCCGGGGGCATCTCCCCCTCAAGGGGGGAGAGGAGTTGGTGCTCTGGTCAGGCCGGAGGAAACGCAGCCCCGCCGGAGGGAGGCGGGCCGAGCGGCTTTGCAAGAGAGAAAAAGCTGCCCCTATGCCTGTGCCTCCAGCCACACCCCCTTGCCATGACGGGGCACCATGACTGGCATCAGTCAGGTGGCGATTGAGCGCCTCACGCTGACGGATTTCCGCAATTATGCGCATTTCGCCCTGTCGCCGGAGCGGAAGCTTGTAGCGCTGGCCGGAAACAACGGCATCGGCAAGACCAATATTTTGGAAGCCATCTCCCTCTTGAGCGCGGGCCGCGGCCTGCGCCGCGCCAGCCTGCCGGATATTGCCCGGCGCGGCGGCGAGGGCGGGTTTGCAGTCAATGCGCTGATCACCGGTCCTCTGGGCGAAACACGGCTCGGCACCGGATATGGGGCGGGTGACAGCGGCCGCCGGGTGCGGATCGATGGCACGGAAGCGCGCTCCTCCGAGGCGCTGCTGGAGTATCTGCGGGTACTGTGGCTGGTTCCGGCCATGGACGGGCTCTTCACGGGGCCTGCCGGAGACCGCAGGCGCTTTCTAGACCGGCTTACACTGTCGATTGATCCGTCCCATGGGCGGCGGGTGAATGACTTCGACAAGGCGCTGCGCCACCGCAACAAGCTGCTGGAAGACGGCGGTTCACCGGCCTGGCTGGAAGCCATCGAGGCACAGGTGGCTGAGCTGGGTGTGGCGCTGGCGCTGGCCCGGCGCGAGACAGTCAGCCTGCTGCAGGGGCGGATCGAGGCGCTGGACCAGCTTGGCCTGCCCTTCCCCCGCGCCCTGCTGGTGCTGGATGGAGAGTTCGAGAGCGAGGCCACCGGCCTTGCAGCGAGCGATCAGGAAGACCTGCTGCGCCGCCGGTTGCGCGAAGGCCGGGCGCGCGACCGGGCAGCAGGGCGCACGCTCACAGGTCCGCACCGCAGTGACCTGACCGTGACCCATGCGGCCAAGGTGATGCCTGCAGCGCTTGCCTCAACGGGGGAGCAGAAGGCATTGCTGATCGGGCTTGTTCTGGCCCATGCAGACCTGACGGCGGCCGTCTCCGGCATGACGCCTATCCTGCTGCTGGACGAGGTGGCGGCGCATCTGGACCCCGGCCGGCGCGAGGCGCTCTTTGCCCGTCTGACGGCGCTTGAAGCCCAGGTTTTCATGACCGGCACGGACAAGGCCCTGTTCGAGGCCCTGCCGGACAGCGGCGAGATCCACCTTCTGGGCAGCTGAGCGGTCGCAGGCTTGCCGCTGCACTGCAGCACTCGCCCTCAAAAGGCCGGTTTTCTATGGTTTTTCCACTGTTCATACCCCCAAGGCCCGGCCATTCGGCCGGGTTGGTTGAACCCTCCGGCCAGTGCCGTATAAGGGTATCTTGATCCCCTGGACCGAATGGTGACTGATTCGGATGAGCGATACTTCGATTCCCGAGAACACCCCGTCTGCGGAAAGCTCTGCAGCACAGGAATATGGCGCTGACAGCATCAAGGTGCTGAAGGGCCTCGACGCTGTGCGCAAGCGCCCGGGCATGTACATCGGTGACACCGACGACGGCTCCGGCCTGCACCACATGGTCTACGAGGTTGTCGACAACGCCATCGATGAGGCATTGGCCGGCCACGCCGACCATGTGACCGTAACCCTCAACGCCGATGGCTCCGTCACCGTGACGGATAACGGCCGCGGCATCCCCACGGACCTGCACTCTCAGGAAGGGGTCTCTGCGGCTGAAGTCATCATGACCCAGCTGCACGCGGGCGGAAAGTTCGACCAGAACTCCTACAAGGTGTCGGGTGGTCTTCACGGCGTGGGCGTTTCCGTGGTGAACGCGCTGTCCACCTGGCTGGACCTGCGTATCTGGCGCGCGGGCAACGAGCACTACATGCGCTTCCGCCATGGCGATGCCGAGGCGCCCCTGAAGGTGGTTGGCCCGGCGAATGGCCGCAAGGGCACGGAAGTGACCTTCCTGCCTTCGCCGGAGACCTTCACCAGGACCGAATTCGATTTCGACACGCTGGAGCACCGCCTGCGCGAGCTGGCATTCCTGAACTCCGGCGTACGTATTCTGCTCACCGACAAGCGCGGCGTAGAGCCGCGCGTGGTCGAGCTGTTTTATGAGGGCGGTCTGGAAGCCTTCGTGCGTTATCTTGACCGGGCCAAGCACCCGCTGCTGGACGCGCCCATTTCCATGTCGGCAGAGCGTGACGGCATCACCGTCGAGGTCGCCATGTGGTGGAACGACAGCTACCACGAGCAGGTGCTGTGCTTCACCAACAACATCCCGCAGCGCGACGGCGGTACGCATCTGGCCGGTTTCCGCGGTGCGCTGACCCGTCAGGTTACCGGCTATGCGGAAAGTTCGGGCCTTCTCAAGAAGGAAAAGGTGTCACTGACCGGCGACGACTGCCGCGAGGGCCTGACCTGCGTGCTCTCCGTCAAGGTGCCCGACCCGAAGTTCTCGTCCCAGACGAAGGACAAGCTGGTGTCTTCCGAAGTGCGCCCGGTGGTGGAGAACATCATCAACCAGGCGCTGGCCGAATGGCTGGAGGAAAACCCGGCCAAGGCGAAGTCGCTGGTGTCCAAGGTGGTGGAAGCCGCTTCCGCCCGTGAAGCGGCGCGCAAGGCGCGTGAGCTGACCCGCCGCAAGGGCGCGCTCGACATCGCCTCCCTGCCCGGCAAGCTCGCCGACTGTCAGGAGCGTGACGCCTCCAAGGCCGAACTGTTCCTCGTCGAGGGTGACTCGGCAGGCGGCTCGGCCAAGCAGGGCCGCCACCGCGAGAACCAGGCCGTGCTTCCGCTGCGCGGCAAGATCCTCAACGTGGAGCGTGCCCGCTTCGACAAGATGCTCTCGTCCAACGAAATCGGCACGCTGATCACCGCGCTCGGCACCGGCATCGGCAAGGAAGAGTTCAACGTCGAGAAGCTGCGCTACCACAAGATCATCATCATGACGGACGCCGACGTGGACGGCGCCCACATCCGCACCCTGCTGCTGACCTTCTTCTTCCGGCAGATGCCGGAACTGATCGAGCGCGGCTACATCTATATTGCCCAGCCGCCGCTCTACAAGGTGAAGCGCGGACAGTCGGAGCAGTATCTCAAGGACCAGACGGCGCTTGAGAACTATCTGATCGGTACGGGCCTTGAAGACACCTCCCTAGCGCTTGCCAATGGCGAAGTGCGCATGGGCGCGGACCTGCGGCAGGTGGTGGAGCAGGCGCGTGCCATCAGCGGCATTCTGGATGGTCTGCACTCGCGCTATGACCGCTCGGTCGTGGAGCAGGCTGCCATCGCCGGTGCGCTTAATCCCGATACGCTCAACGACCGGGAGAAGGGCGAACAGGCCGCTGCCTATATCGCCCGCCGTCTCGACATTCTCGCCGATGAATTCGAGCGGGGCTGGACGGCCGAGGTGCGCGATGACGGCGCCCTTGTCTTCCGCCGCACCGTGCGCGGCGTGGAAGAGGTGGCCACCATTGATCCGGCGCTTCTGGCTTCGGCCGATGCCCGCCGCCTTGATGCCCATTCGGCCCATCTCAACGAGATCTACGGCAAGGCCGCCGTTCTGCGCCGCAAGGATGCCGAAACGGCGATCCGCGGGCCGCAGGCGCTGCTGTCCACCATCTTCGCCTTTGGCCGCAAGGGCCTCAGCCTGCAGCGCTACAAGGGCCTTGGCGAGATGAACCCGGAGCAGCTGTGGGAGACGACGCTGGACCCGAACGTCCGCTCGCTGCTGCAGGTGAAGGTCAAGGAGGCCGATGCGGCCGACGACATCTTCACCAAGCTGATGGGCGACGAGGTGGAGCCGCGCCGCGAGTTCATTCAGGACAACGCCCTCAGCGTTGCCAATCTGGACGTGTGATGCCGGATCCGGCGGGCTGACCCGCCGGATTTCCTCCCGCAGGAGCGGACTTCGTCCCAGCGCGGGTGCCTCAGACCCTTTTCACGCCCCCTTGCGGGCCAGTGCCTGGGCGATTTCCTGGTCAATGATGATGGTGCGGGCAAGGCCTGCCTTCATCACCGCCTTCAGCGGCTCGGTCTTGCGGGCGCCGGAAGCGATGATGACATTGGTGCCGCGTTTCAGCGCCTCGAAAGAGATGCCGACGCGGCGCTCGTTGAGAGCACAATCCACCAGACTGCCATCAGCGGCCAGCAGAAAGCCGCCGATCTCGCTGACGGCGCCAGCGCGGATGGCGGCCTCAACCTCTGCCGCTCCGATCCCCGCCAGCCGGAAGAAAGTGCCGCCCGGCTGCACGCCGCCGCAGCTCAGCAGATTGAGTGTTGCCGTCTCGCCCTTGTCCAGCATTGCCCGCAGCACCGGGTCCTGCTCCAGTGTCTGGCGCGTTTGCGGGCTGCCCACGTGGCTCGGCAGGGGCAGGGTGCGGGCCGGGCAGCCAATGGTCGCTGCCAGCTGCAGGGCCACGGAATAGGAACTCACCCCGTCATCGATGGACGAGGCGCCGATCATCGCCACAACGAGGCAATCGCTCTTGGAAAGCTGGCGCATGGCATCGGCCATGCGGGCAATGGTGCGCCCGCCGGCCACCCCGAGTATCATGTCCGGCGTGCTCAGCAGAATGCGGGAGAGATAGTTGCTGGCAGCAATGCCGACCGACTCGCGCCCCAGCCGCTCCGCAAGCTCCGGCTCGGAGGACTGAGCCTCCAGCGGCGGCGTCAGCACGCATTCCTCTACGCCGTAGCGCTGACTGATCCAGTCGCTGAGTGCGAGGGTTTCGGCCATTTCATGTTCGACGGAGATCTTCACCAGCCCGGTGTCACGGGCCTGTGCCAGCAGCCGGGTGACCTTTGTGCGTGAGAGGTTGAGCCGCCGGGCTACCTGTTCCTGCCCCAGTCCATGGACGTAATAGAGCCATGCGGCGAGCACGCCCAGATCGTCATCACCGGACTTGGGTCTTGCCATGTTTCCTCCCTCGAAGCTTTCGCCAGCAGCGCTGCACCACACCTTGATGATGCAGGATGGGCGCGGCGGCAACCTGAACAAATGTTCAATAGCAGCACACTTGACACATATCCACGTCCGGGTTTAGACAAAAGTGCATAAGATGCACATTTGCCCGATCCTTTGCCGGAGAAGGCGGCCGTGCATCAGGCTGACGGAAAGCGCCGCAGGCATCCTGGAGGGAGAGTGCCTGCCGCATCGAAAGCTTTCCGTCCCGGGCCTGCCCGGATTTCTGGCCGGAACCTTGGGAGGAGCAAAGCATGGATAGCCTGTTGTCAGGGCTGAAGACTGTCGTCGACGGATTGGGTGCGACGGTTCTGCTGCCGGTCATCATCTTCATCATTGCCGTGGTTCTGGGCGCTCGCCCGGGCAAGGCATTCCGCGCCGGTGTCACCATCGGCGTCGCCTTCATCGGCATCAATCTCGTTATCGGCCTGATGTGGACCAACCTCAGCGAGGTGGCTCAGGCCATTGCCACGAACACGGGCGTCACCCGTGATATCGTCGATGTGGGCTGGCCGTCTTCGGCCGCCATTGCATTCGGATCGCAGGTCGGCCTCTGGATCATTCCCATCGGCATTGCCGTCAACGTCGTGATGCTGCTCGCCGGCCTGACCCGCACGCTCAACGTGGATGTGTGGAATTTCTGGCACTTTGCCTTCGTCGGCTCACTTGTGGTCGCGGCCACCAATTCGCTCGGCATGGGCCTTGCCGCTGCCGCCATCATTGCCGTCATCTGCCTGATCTTCGCCGACTGGAGCGCCAAGGCCGTGCAGCGTTTCTATGGCCTGCCGGGCGTCTCGGTGCCGCATCTCCTGTCGGTGCAGATCCTGCCCATCGCGGTGGCGGTCAACTGGGTCATCGACCGCATCCCTGGCCTGCGCGACATCGACCTCAGTACCGATCACATTCAGGAGCGCCTTGGCGTGCTGGGTGAGCCGGTGGTGCTGGGTCTCGTCATCGGCGTGGTGCTGGGCACCATCGGCTTCTGGAACCCGGAAGACATCGCCGGCATGATCACCAAGGTGCTTAAGACCGGCATCAACCTTGCCGCCGTGATGCTGCTGCTGCCGCGCATGGTGAAGATCCTGATGGAAGGCCTGATTCCGGTTTCGGAAGCCGCGCGCGACTTCGTCCAGAAGCGCGCCGGTAACCGCCAGATCAACATCGGCCTCGACTCGGCCATTCTCATCGGCCATCCGGCGGCCATCTCCAGTTCGCTGCTTCTGGTGCCGATCGCCATTCTCCTGTCTGTGGTGCTGCCGGGTAACCGGGTGATTCTCTTCGCCGATCTGGCCGTTATCCCCTTCGTCGTGGCACTGGCCGCGCCCATCGTGCGGGGCAATGTGCTGCGCATGGTGATCATCGGCACGATCACGCTGGGCATCGGTTTTTATATGGCCGGCTCGCTCGCCCCGCTCTTCACCAAGGCGGCAGTCTCTTCCGGCTTTGCGATGCCCGCAGGCGCCTCGCAGATCACGGCCATCGGTGACGGCTTCGTTTGGCTGGCCTGGGCAACGGTGGAACTGGTGCAGGTCTTCGGCATCATCGGGCTGGTGATCCTAGGCATCTGTGCCGCTGCCGCCCTTCTCGCCCTCGTCAGCAAGCGTACCGCACTCGAAAAGCTGGCAGGCGGCGAAGATGATGCTTCCAAAGGAGCGAATGCATGACGCAATCCCTTGCAGACTGCGTGGTTGAGGACGGTATCTTCCTCAAGACGCAGGCACAGGATGCAACCTCGGTGATCGGCCTTCTGGCCGGTCACCTCAGGGACAAGGGCCTTGTTGCCGACACTTATGTGCAGGCGGTCATCGACCGGGAGAAGGTGATGCCCACCGGCCTGCCGATGGAAGACGGACTGGCTGTCGCAGTGCCTCACACTGACCCGCAGCATGTCATCCGTTCCGGCATTGCCATCGCCACGCTGGCGGCACCTGTTGCCTTTGCCAGCATGGATGACCCGGACAATCAGCTGGCCGTGCAGGTGGTCTTCGCTCTGGCACTGAAGAGCAAGGATGAACAGATCGGCATGCTTCAATCCATCGGCAGACTGCTGCAGGATGGGGCGCGAATCCGCAAGCTGATCGAGGCATCCGACCCGCAGGACGCACGGGCGCTGCTGAACGCAGCCTGAGGAACGCAGAAGAACAACAGGAGGAAACTGATGGCGCAGACCAAGACCGTTCTCGTGGCATGCGGCACCGCCGTCGCCACATCCACCGTGGTGGCCAACAGCCTGGAAGAAGCCATGGCCGCCCGTGGCATCCGCATCGAGACCCGTCAGTGCAAGGCAACCGAGGTGCCCAGTCTGATCGATCAGGCCGATCTCGTCGTCTCCACCACGCCGCTGCCGCCCAACCTGCCCAAGCCCGCGATCGTCACCCTCGCCTTTCTGACCGGCATTGGCCGGGAAGCAGAAATCGAGAAGATCGCCAAGATCCTCGCAGGTTGAGCGGACGCAAAGATCAGAAGACGGAACAGGACCGATGGAGACGATGAAGCGCGTGCGCGTTGGCGTCGAGGGGGGATTGCATGCCCGTCCGGCTGCCGAGCTCGTCCGCCTTGCCAAGGGCTTCGAGGCAGAGATCGTGATCGGTGCCGGAACGCAGACCGCTCCGGCCCGCTCATCGCTGAAGCTGCTGCTGCTGGGCGTGAAGGAAGGTGACGAGGTAGAGCTGCGCACCAGCGGACCGGATGCCGCCGAAGCGCTGTCCGCCATCTCCGGGTTTCTCTCAGGCGGCGCCGCGCATGAAGCGGCTGCACCGTCTGCTTCTATAGCCAGCGGCGCCTCCCAGGCACCAGCCGGGGAATTCGCACTTGCCGCTGGTGAAAGGCCCGCGGGCGCCCTCAAGGGCATCGGCACGGGTGGCGGACCTGCCATCGGTCCGGTGTTCCATTTCATCCAGCCCGCGCTGGAGGCTCCTGCAGGCCCCACCCCGCCGGAAGCCCGCAGCGCAGAGCTGGAGAAAGTTGAGGGTGCCCGCGTCCGGCTGCTTCGGCAGATCCATGAGGACGCCGCCCAGGCCGCTTCCCCGCAGGCCCGCGACATTCTGACCGCCATCGCCAGCCTTGCAGAAGACGCAGACTGGGCGGCAGCCATTGCCGCCCATGTGGCTGACGGTCAACCGGCCATCACCGCCATTCTGGCCGCCGGCCGCGAGACAGCGCAAGCGCTCGCCGCCCTTTCCGATCCTTACGCCCGCGCCCGCGCCGAAGACATGGATGCGGTGGCCCGGCTGCTGGCACTTGCCGTCAACGGCTTGAAACCTGTGTCTCTTGCCGATTGTCCGGAAGGGGCAATCGTCGTGGCGGAAGATCTGACGGCGCTGGAAATTGGCTCTGCAGACCTGCGCCGCACCGGTGGCCTCATCTGCCGCAATGGCTCGGCCACCAGCCATGCGGCCATCCTTGCCAAGGCTTTCGGCATTCCCGCCGTCTTCGGTGTTGCTGATCCGGAGAACAAGCTCGCCGCAGCACGGACGGTAGCGCTCGATGGCACATCGGGGCTGGTCTACCCGGACCCGTCATCGGATGTCGCGGAGACCTTCAAGGCACGCTGCGCGCAGGCCCGAGCCGAGGCAGAGCGGCTCTCCGCGCTCCGGGATGTTGCGCCGGTCACGCGCGATGGCACACCGGTCATCGTGGCCGCGAACATCGGCTCGGTGAAGGACATTGAGCTGGCAAAAGAATATGGCGCCATGGGCGTCGGCCTGATGCGCACCGAATTCCTGTTCCTCGGGCGCACCGCCCTGCCGGATGAGGAAGAACAGTTTTCCACTTACCGCACGGTGCTGGAGGCGTTCCCCGGCCATCCGGTGGTGATCCGCACCCTCGACATTGGCGGCGACAAGCCGGTGCGCGGCATTTCGGTGCCGCAGGAGGAAAACCCCTTCCTTGGCCTGCGCGGCATCCGGCTCTGTCTTGCCAATCCGGCCCTGTTCAAGGTGCAGCTGCGGGCGCTGCTGCGCGCGGCCCCTTATGGTGATCTCAAGGTGATGCTGCCCATGGTCAGCGATCCGGCAGAAATCGAAGGAACCCGCCAGCTCATCGCAGTCTGTGAAGCCGAACTGACAGCAGAGGACAAGGCTTTCGGCAGCTTTGATCTCGGCACCATGGTGGAAACGCCGGCCGCCGCGCTCATCGCTCATGACCTCGCGGCAGTGACAGCCTTCTTCTCCATCGGCACCAATGATCTCACACAGTATGTCATGGCTGCCGACCGGATGAACCCGTCCGTCGCCAGCCTCTGCCGGACGAACCATCCGGCTGTTCTGCGCGCCATCCGCATGGTGGCGCAAGCGGCACAGGCGCATGGCATCTGGTGCGGCATCTGCGGCGAGGCAGCCTCCGATGCAAGCCTGCTTCAGATTTTCCTCGATGCCGGCGTGCGCGAGCTCAGCATGGCTCCAGCCTCCATCCCCCGCATCAAGCAGGCCATCGGCGCTGCCACCCTCTCCTCCCCGCCTCAGACCCCCTGAGGTCAGACGCCACCTGCCCCGGAAGACCGCTTCCGGGGCATTTTTCTTTTGGGCACTGTTCAGAGCCCGGACATCGTCTGGCTATCAGCCGGCGGGATGGTGCTGAACTCATCCTGCTCTGCCGCACCCTGTCCGGGTTTGCACGGACTGCCGCTGTCACACGTCCGTAGTGTCATCTGACTAAACAGGCGCCCAAGGGGCGATGATTCGAAGAGGCCTGGAATGACCCCGTCGACTGTGCTTTTCGTTTGTCCGGACAACGCCCTTCTCGGGCCGCTGGCCGAAGCTTATCTGAACAGCCTTGCGCCGCAGGGGATCCGTGCCTTTTCCGCCGGGCCCAATCCGCGCGGGGCGCTGCATCCGCTGGTGCGACGCCTGCTGCAGGATCATGGGCTGGACGCGCAGGGCCTTGAGCCCAAGAGCTGGGACATCTTCATGCTGCCCCATGCGCCGCAGCCCGACCGGGTGGTGGCGCTGACGGACAGTGTGGCTGGCGGGCATCAGCCGGATTGGCCGGGTAACCCGCGCCGTACCCTCTGGCAGGTGGCGGCCTGCGAGGCTGACAGCCGTCCCGAAAGCCTTGCCGCCTGCAGCGAGTATTTCCGCCGTATCCGCCGCTGCATCGACCAGACGCTTGCGCAGCAGACACCGCCCGTGCACCGGCAGGCGCAGGAGCTGCTTCTTGCATCTTGCTGAAACCGCATGCACCTTGCCGAAACTTTCTGGTGCTAGATACCTGTTGAGCACATAGGCCGATACTTATATGCAGGCGGCTCCGGTACGCGAAACCCAAGACCTTTCGCGCCAGCCTTAAAGTGTTGCGATCAGGTGGAAGCCGTTCTTGACCGAGTATCTCAATCAGATCGTCACGTTCCTGGGGGATAACCCCGAGCTGGCCGGGCTCATCTGCTTCCTCATCGCCATGGGCGAGGCCCTTTTCATTGTCGGCCTCTTCGTGCCCAGCACCGTGGTTCTGGTCGGTGCGGGCGCGCTCGCCGGGCTTGGCAAGCTCGATCCGGTGTCGATCTTCATCTGGACCACCCTCGGCGCCATTGCAGGCGATGCGATTTCCTATTGGGTC
This sequence comes from Pannonibacter anstelovis, assembly GCF_036881715.1. Taxonomy (NCBI): domain Bacteria; kingdom Pseudomonadati; phylum Pseudomonadota; class Alphaproteobacteria; order Hyphomicrobiales; family Stappiaceae; genus Pannonibacter; species Pannonibacter anstelovis. The sequence continues at coordinate 290,755 of NZ_JBAKBF010000003.1, read as the reverse complement.
GGCTATTTCTACAAGGACCGGCTGCGCAATGTCTGGCCGCTGTCCCGCTACAAGAGCATCATGGAGCGCGGCGAGGCCTTCTTCCGCCTGCATGGCGGCAAGAGCGTCTTCATCGGCCGGTTCGTGCCGGGGGTGAAATCCGTCGTGCCGGGCATTGCCGGCATGGTGGGCATGGACGCCTGGTACTTCACCTTCGTCAATGTCACCTCTGCCATCGCCTGGGCTGTCTCGCACCTCGGACCCGGCTTCATTGCCGGCACGGCGCTGAGTGCCATCGGTGAGGTCAGCGGCCGCCTGGCGGTGATGCTGGGCGTGCTCTGCGTCATTCTTTTCGTCGTGATCATGCTGGGCCGCTGGCTCATCCAGATCATCATGCCCCTGTTTGCAGGCACTCACGGCGCAATCATCGGCTGGTTTGCCCGCCGTCCTGGCGCCGTCTCGCAGTGGGTGGCCCGCTCCTTCGATCCGCAGCATCCCCGCTCCACCGGTATGCTGGCATCGGCGCTCCTGCTGATCATCACCATGCCCGCCTTTTTCTGGCTGGTGACGCAGCTGACGCCGGGCGACAGCCTGACCCAGGCGGATCTGGCGATCCGCAATCTTTTCGAGAGCCTGCGCTCGCCGCTGGGTGACCGCATCCTCGTGCCCATCACCATGCTCGGCGATGGTTTTCTGCTGACAATCTTTGCGCTTCTGGTTGCGGCCTATCTGTTTGGCCGCAAGGCCTGGCGCCGGGGCACCGGCTTCCTCATCGCCGTCAGCACCACGGCCCTGTTCGTGCCGCTGATGAAGGCTCTCGTCGTGCGTGACCGGCCCAATGCCTTTGGCGATGGTGTGCACGGTTTCAGCTTCCCGTCCGGCCACACGACGGTCACCACCGTCATCTTCGGCATCATTGCCGTGCTGATTGCTCATGAGCGCTCGGCCTGGTCCAAGGCCGGCATCTTCACCATCACCGCCATCTATGTGCTGACCATGGCCTTCTCCCGGGTCTATCTCGGGGTGCACTGGACCAGCGATGTGCTGGCAGGCCTGCTGTTCGGCACCGCCATGGTCGCCGCCTTTGCCTTCGTCTTCGGCCATGTCCACAACGAAAAGGTGGGCCGTGGCGTGCTGGCGGCCATCGTGGCAAGCGCCTTCGTGGTCTTCGGCGGCTGGCACATCACCCGCAACCTGCCTGCAGCCCTAGCAACCTACAGCCCTGTGGCGAGCGAGCAGGTGCTGGGCGAAGCGGAATGGCTGGACAGCGGCTGGACGCGCGTGGCACCGCGCCGCATCGGACTCAGCGGTGATGATGAAGAGCCGTTGATTGTTCAATATGCCGGAGACCTTGGCGCCCTTGCGGGCCGGCTGGAACAGGAGGGCTGGCAAAAGGCTCCGGCCTGGACCGTAAGGTCTGCAGCCGGTTTCATCGAAGGCCAGACGAGCGCAGAAGTTCTGCCAGCCCTGCCGCGGACCCATTATGGACGCTATGCCGCCCTGGTGATGATCCGCAACAGCAATGCGCCTGACAAGAAGGACGATATCCGTCAGGTACTGCGCCTGTGGCCGACAAGCTTTGTTGTCGGGAGCGGGAATGGCGTCACCCCTCTTTATGCTGGCGGCATCATTTCTGAAGAGATCCTGCATCCTCTGGGAGAGTTTTCCGCCCCCAAGACGGAACAGGCCGCGCCTTCGGCGGACCGCAATCCCTTCCTGCAGTTGCCCGGGGCGGCTGAACGTCAGCGCCCGGATGGATCTGCGGTAACGCTGATCCCTTCTCTGCCTTTGACGGCACAGTAGTTTCATTTAATTGAAAATACGTCTTGGCATGGGCCGGCTAGTTTCTTATGTATGAAACAAGCGGCTGTTTTCGGCCGCCTTCAGGCATATGAAGAGAGGGTCAGAATGCCAACCGAATTCACGCCGCTCCTGTCTCTTGCAGGGGGCGCACTCATCGGTCTTGCCGCCGTTGCCCTGATGGCCGTACATGGCCGCATTGCCGGAATCACCGGCATTCTGGGCGGATTTCTGCCGGGTTCGGGCGAAAGTGACCGGGGCTGGCGCATTGCCTTCATCGCCGGCATGATCGCCGCTCCCATCACCGCCATGGCCGCGACCGGCAGCATGCCGCAGATCAGCGTACCGGTGTCCACACTTGCACTGGTGGCCGGCGGATTTCTGGTAGGCATCGGCGCCACCTTCGGCTCCGGCTGCACCAGCGGCCACGGGGTCTGCGGCCTGTCGCGCCTCTCCGCCCGCTCCATCGCTGCCACGCTGACCTTCATGGCCACCGGTGCAGTCACCGTCTTCCTTGTCCGCCATGTCCTCGGAGGCTGAGGCTCATGCTTATTGTTTCTGCCTTTGTGATCGGCCTCGTCTTTGGCCTCGGCATCCTTCTGTCAGGCATGGCCAACCCGGCCAAGGTCCTGAACTTCTTTGACATTGCCGGAACCTGGGACCCCAGCCTTGCCTTTGTCATGGGCGGCGCCCTGACCGTCACCGCCATCGGCTATCAGATCCTCTTCCGCAAGGGCGGCGCACCGCTGCTGGCCCCGCGCTATCTGGTGCCAACCCGCAAGGATATCGATTTGAAGCTCACCGGCGGCGCGGCCGTCTTTGGCATCGGCTGGGGCCTGTCCGGTTTTTGCCCTGGCGGCCTTGTGCCCGCGCTCGGGCTTGGCCAGAGTGAGCCGTGGATCGCCTTTGCTGCCATTGTTGCGGGCATGCTGGCTGCCCGTGCCATTGGCACGCTGCAGAGGCAGCCAAAGCTGATGCATTCGAAGCTGGCATCCGGCAAATGACCTGAGACCTCAGGAGAACACCATGAGCACGCAGTCCTATCCGGTTGACATGACGGTGAGCCCTGAGGTCACCGCCTTCTTTGATCCGCTGACCAACACCATCAGCTATGTGGTGAAGGACCCGGCTTCCGAGGCCTGCGCCATCATCGACAGCGTCATGGACATCGACTATGCCGCCGGACGGATCAGCTATGTTTCGGCTGACCAGATCATCCGCTTCGTCGAGGAGAACGGCCTCAGGGTAGAATGGCTGATCGAGACCCATGTCCACGCCGACCACCTGTCCGCCGCGCCTTACATCCAGGGCAAGCTGGGCGGAAATCTGGGTATCGGCAGCCAGATCACCGTGGTGCAGGAAACCTTCGGCAAGATCTTCAACGAAGGCACCGAGTTCCAGCGCGACGGCAGCCAGTTTGACCGGCTGTTCGAGGACGGGGATGCCTATCAGGTCGGCAGCATGACCTGCTTTGCCATCTACACCCCCGGCCACACGCCGGCCTGCATGACACATGTGATGGGCAATGCCGCCTTTGTGGGGGACACCCTGTTCATGCCCGACGGCGGCTCGGCCCGTGCCGATTTTCCCGGCGGGGATGCGGGCACGCTCTATGATTCCATCCAGAAGGTGCTTGCCCTGCCGGATGAAATGCGCCTGTTCATGTGCCACGACTACGGCCCCAATGGCCGCGACATCCAGTGGGAGACCACCGTCGGTGAGGAAAAGGCGCATAACATCCATGTGGGCGGCGGCAAGACGCGCGAGGAATTCATCGCCTTCCGCACGGCCAGGGATGCCGAGCTTGACATGCCGAAGCTGATCATCCCCTCGCTGCAGGTCAACATGCGCGCCGGCCAGCTCCCTCCCGCAGACGAAAGCGGCAAGACCTTCCTCAAGGTTCCGGTCAACGGGCTTTGAGGGGGAGCCCCGGTTCCAACCTCAGGGGGTAACGAGCGTCTTGACCGCGGCCCGGAGCAATCTTGGCGCCGCGCCAGCCAAAGACCTGTTCTCCGCTTCCGTCTCCTCCTCCAGAAAGACCCTGAATGAACCGGCTTCAGCGCTATCTTCCGATCCTTGATTGGGGCCGCACCTATGACCGGGCGGCGGCTACGAATGATCTCATCGCTGCGTTGATCGTGACGATCATGCTGATCCCGCAGTCGCTGGCCTATGCGCTGCTGGCGGGGTTGCCGGCAGAGGTGGGGCTCTATGCCTCCATCCTGCCGCTGGTGGCCTATGCCATCTTCGGCACCAGCCGGGCGCTGGCGGTCGGACCGGTGGCGGTGGTGTCGCTGATGACTGCCTCTGCCGTGGGTGAGCTGACGGCGCAGGGCACGGCGGAATATCTGGGCGCGGCCATTGCGCTTGCCTTCCTGTCCGGGCTCATTCTCATCGTTATGGGCCTGTTCCGCCTCGGTTTTCTCGCCAATCTCCTGTCGCATCCGGTGATCTCCGGTTTCATCACCGCCTCGGGCCTGCTGATTGCCGCCAGCCAGCTGAAACACATTCTCGGCGTGCCGGGCGGCGGCACCACGCTGGTGGAAATTGGTTCATCGCTTGCCGCCAATCTGGGCCAGATCAATCTCATCACGCTTGCCATCGGCATTCCGGCCATCGGTTTCCTGTTCTGGGTGCGCAAGGGGCTGAAGCCGCTTCTGATCCGTGCCGGATTGAAGCCAAGGCTCGCGGACAGCATTGCCAAGGCGGGTCCCGTTGCAGCGGTCGCCGTGACGACCACGCTCGCAGCCGCCTTCAATCTCGGTGATGCGGGGGTGAAGCTTGTCGGCCATATTCCGGGCGGGTTGCCCAAGCCCGTGCTGCCACCCTTCGAGGCGCAGCTCTGGCTGGACCTTCTGGGCCCAGCCCTGCTCATCTCCGTCATCGGTTTCGTGGAATCGGTTTCCGTGGCGCAGACCCTCGCCGCCAAGAAGCGCCAGCGCATCCTGCCGGATCAGGAGCTGATCGGACTTGGCGCGTCCAATGTGGCCTCGGCCATCTCTGGGGGCTATCCGGTAACTGGCGGCTTCGCCCGCTCGGTCGTCAATTTCGATGCAGGCGCCGAAACCCCCGCGGCAGGCGCCTATACCGCCGCGGGCATAGCACTGGCCACCCTGTTCCTGACGCCGCTGCTCGCCCATTTGCCCCAGGCCACGCTTGCCGCCACCATCATCGTTGCGGTTCTGTCGCTGGTGGATTTTCCGGCCCTCCGCCGAACCTTCATCTATTCGCGCAGCGATTTTGCCGCCATGGCTGCCACCATCCTCGTCACCTTGCTGGTGGGGGTGGAAACAGGCGTTACTACCGGTGTTGTGCTGTCGGTGCTGCTTTATCTGTTCCGCACCAGCCGCCCGCACATGGCTGTCGTCGGCATTGTTCCGGGCACGGAGCACTTCCGCAATGTGCGCCGCCACAAGGTGGTGACCGGCAGCACGGTGCTGACCGTCCGCGTTGATGAGAGCCTTTATTTTGCCAACAGCCGCTATCTGGAAGACCGCATTCTGGAACTGGTGGCCGAGCGCCCGGCGATCCGCCACGTGGTGCTGATGTGCACCGCCGTCAACGTGATCGACGCCAGCGCCTTCGAAAGTCTTGAGGAGCTGAACCGGCGGCTGAAGGATTCCGGTGTGACCTTCCACCTGTCAGAGGTGAAGGGCCCGGTGATGGACCGGCTGAACCGCACCGATTTCGCCCAGCACCTTACGGGCCAGGTGTTCCTGACCCAGTATGACGCTCTGTGCAGCCTTGACCCCGAAACCGCCCACCTCTCCGAATCCCGCCACCCCAAACGCCGCGCCATGAGCACGCTGTGGGACGGGCCGGAGATTTGAAGGGGGGGGGAGCTCAATCCTCAGCTTTTCCATCGTCACCCCGGACGAAGCGCAGCGGAGATCCGGGGCCGGTGAACCACGGTTTCCCGGTTATGCCTTTTGGGGCAAGCAACTTGTACCCCGGCTCACCGGTCCCGGCTCGGGGGCCGGGATGACGATGGAGGGGCTGCGGATTCGCCGGCAAGCTGCCATGGCGCCTTGTCTGTCCCAGTCCACCTTTCGCTTGCCTTCCGCACATCGCCCGGGCAAGGGTCGCGGCCATGGAACAGATGCCCCAGCCCATACGCTCCCAAGAACCGCCCGAGACGAGTCTGCGGCAGCGGTTTGTATCTGGCCCGCAGAACGGCGGGAGCGGCATTCTGGCCGTCGTCTACTCGCAGGTGCGCGTGCCCGAAGGCCGGTTCGGGCTGGAACGGCTGTTCATGGACACGCGCCACGCCTGCCTCTTCCTCAACGACCTGCGCTGGCGCTGGTATGAAGGGCAGACGGAGGCAGTCGATGCGGCGATTGATGCTGCCATTGCACAGGCAAAGCCTTCGCGGATCATCCACTATGGCTCGTCCATGGGCGGCCATGCGGCGCTGGCGGCGGGCTTGCGCCGGGGAGATGGTGAGGTGCACAGCTTCGGTCCGGAGCTGGAGCCCGGACGGCCCGGCACCCAGAGCGCGGATTATGGCCTTGCCTCACCCGGCACACCGGCAGAGGCACTGGCGCTTGCACCGGAGTTCGCGCGGCTGGAAACCCCGCCCGCCCATCCGCTGCATCTCTACTTCGGCCATTTCGATGCCGCAGATGCGGCAGGTGCGGCGCGGGTGCTGAGCCGCAAGGCAGAGGTCCCGGCGATGGCTGGTGTCCACGTGTATGAACTGGCATCCTGCCATGCCAGCCATGACCACCTCTATGCGCTGAACGTCATCCGCAAGATCATCCGCACCTTTGAGCGCGATCCGGCGGCGGAACTGGCCGCCCGTGATCTGCTGCAGCCGCTGCCGCCCGCGTTTCATGCCGGCTTCTCGCAGGCCGCCGAACTCTTCGCGCAAGGCGCCGTGCCCGAGGAAGCAGATCTTCTGCATCTGGCAGGCCTCGCCCCGGACCACATTGGCCTCCTGCGCCTCAGGGCGGATGCAGCTGCCGCGCGCGCAGATCTGGAATCCGCCCTTGCCCTGATCACACAGGCCGAGGCGCAGATTGCCGGCCATCCCGGCCTTGCCGCTCTGCCCAAGCGCTGGCGCAAGGACCTGACGCTCGCCCGCATCCGCTGGATGGCGGATCTTGGAAGACAGGAGGCAGCGGCGGACCTGCTGAGGTCTCTCGCCGTGCAGATGCCCCATGACGCAAAGGTTCTGGCGCTGGCGGAAGAGCTTGGCACCAACCTGCCGGAAAGCTGAAATACAGGAACTGACCTTGCATTTCCCGAACAAATGCGGAACATTCAAGGGATGAACCCGCTGGACCTCGCCCATACCAACCGCATTGCCCTGGATGACCCGCTGACGGACGGACGCCAGTCCGAAACGGCGCTCAAGGTCTGGCGCGGGGCGGCCCGGCTCATGCGCTTGCAGGGCTTTGCCTGCCTGTCCGAGCTGACGCTGGCCTCCGGGCGGCGGGCGGACCTGATTGCACTGGGCCCGAAGCACGAGCTCATCATCATCGAGGTGAAATCCTCCATTGCGGATTTCAGGGCAGATAGCAAATGGCCGGACTACCGCGCCCATTGCGACCGGTTCTATTTCGCCACCCACGTGGATGTGCCGGCGGAGATCTTCCCGCAAGAGGCCGGGCTGATCCTGTCTGATGGCTATGCGGCCGATATCCTTCGCGAGGCCCCGCACCATCCCCTGGCGGCCGCCACGCGCAAGGCCGTGACCTCCCGCTTTGCCCGTCAGGCCGCGCTGCGCCTGCATGACCTCCTGGACCCGGACGCAAGAGCCATCGCCAGCGTTCTCTGATCCTTAGCGCAAGGGCTGGCGTAAGAGGGAAAGTCCCATGTAACCACGTCCTTGCCAGCTCCCGTCATGCACCCTGCCCTTCCCGCCTCCTTTCCGTCCGGCCTGCAGGTTGTCTGGTTCAAGCGGGACCTTCGCGCCTTTGATCATCAGCCTCTGTTCGAGGCCGCCCGTCTTGGGCCGGTGCTGCCGCTTTACATCGTGGAGCCGGGTCTGTGGGCGCAGCCGGACATGTCCGGCCGCCAGTTTGCTTTCCTGCGCGAATGCCTTCAGGAGCTGCGGGAGGCGCTCGCCCGGCTGGGCCAGCCGCTGATCATCCGCACGGGTGAGGCGGTGCCGGTGCTTTCCGCGCTGCACCGGGCGCGGGGCATTGCCGCCCTGTGGTCGCATGAGGAAACCGGCAACCTTTGGACCTTCCGCCGCGATCTGGCGGTGAAGGCCTTTGCACGGGCCGAAGGCATCCCCTGGCACGAGCCGCGCCAGACTGGCGTGGTGCGCCGTCTGGCGAGCCGTAACGGCTGGGCCGCGCGCTGGGACCATGACATGCGCAAGCCCCTGCTGCCGGAAACGCCGCTCATTCCGCTGGCAAGCCTTGGCCTCACCATTGATCCCGGTCCTCTGCCCCCGGCAGAAAGTCTTGGCATTACACCGGATCCCTGCTCCCAGCGCCAGCCCGGCGGACGCAAGGCGGGCCTTGCCTGTCTTGAGAGCTTCCTGCACCGGCGCGGCAAAACCTACAGGTCTGGCATGTCGAGCCCTGTTTCCGGCTTCGATGTCTGTTCCCGCCTCTCGCCTCACATCGCCTTCGGCACGCTTTCCTTGCGTGAAATTACGCAGCGGGGGGAAGACCGGCTGAACCAGCTGGTTCTTGCGGGGGATGCGCCGGGTGCGGCCACATGGCGCGGCGCCGTCAGCTCCTTCCTCGCACGGCTGCACTGGCACTGCCACTTCATGCAGAAGCTGGAGGATGCGCCGCGCATCGAGGTCAGCAATCTGCATCCCGCCCATGACGGCCTGCGCCCGCGTGAGCCGGACCGGGCACGGCTGGAGGCCTGGATGAAGGGTGAAACGGGCCTGCCCTTCGTGGATGCCACCATGCGGGCGCTCCTTGCCACCGGATGGATGAACTTCCGCATGCGCGCCATGCTGATGGCCGTCTCCAGCTATCACCTGTGGCTCGACTGGCGAACGCCGGGGCAGCATCTTGCACGCTGCTTTACCGACTATGAGCCCGGCATCCACTGGCCTCAGGTGCAGATGCAGTCCGGCACCACGGGCATCAACACCATCCGCATCTACAATCCGGTGAAACAGGGCATCGATCAGGACCCTGACGGCCGCTTCATCCGCCGCTGGGTGCCGGAACTCGCCGCCATTCCGGACGCCTTCCTGCACGAGCCCTGGAAGGCACCCAATGCAGGCGCCGTGCTGGACAAGGCCTATCCGATGCCGGTGGTGGACCATGTGGCGGCTGCACGGGCGGCGCGAGACAAGGTCTGGTCCTTGCGCAAGGACCGCGAATTCCACAAGGCGGCAGACACCATTCAGGAGAAGCACGGCAGCCGCAAGGCCGGCATCACCCGCCGGGGACGGGATGGCGGAAGAGGACGCAAGCGCCCGGCAGACACATCTGCCCAGCTCAGCCTCGGCTTGCTGCTGCCGGAGGAGGAGGGCAAGGGCAGACCATGAAGATGCGCAAGAAATCCGACCTGCCGGTGAAGACCTGCCGCGCCTGCGCCAGGCCCTTCACCTGGCGGCGCAAATGGGCTCGCGACTGGGACAACGTGCTCTATTGCTCAGACCGCTGCCGGGGCGCACGCAAGGGAGGCATCCCGCTGGCTGAAGATCCAGCAGGGGGGACGCAAGGTTCCTCCCGCAGGCGCTAGAGGCACCGGCTCATCCCCTGGACGCAGCACCAGCGCTCGCTTCAGGCCAGTCCATCCGGGCGGAAAGCGTCCACCACATGTTCGGGCCAGCGGAAGGGCACGACCAGAACCAGATCGAACCGCAGTGTCTGCCCGGCGAGATGGGGGTGGTGCAACAGATAGATCTGCGCGGCGCGGATGATGCGGTTGCGGGCTGTGGGAGTGACCGCTTCCAGCGCTGCGGTGCGGGTGCGGCGGGCCTTTACCTCGACAAAGGCAACCACATCGCCCCGCTCAGCGATGATATCCACTTCACCGGTCGAGGCCTTGAAGCGGCGCTCCAGAATGCGCCAGCCGCGCAGACGCAGCGACAGGGCAGCGAGGCTCTCGGCCAGATGACCCAGCCGGTAAGCTTTCCGCCGCTTGTGCCGCCGCCCCTGCTCCGTCATGATCCGGTCTATTCCCCCTCAGCCCCTGCGGCCGCTTTCAGCGCCAGCGCCAGCTTGTAGACCTCGTTCCGGTCCAGGCCCGTGCGCTTCGCCACGTCCTTGGCGGCAGCGGCAACGGGCATGCCGGCAAGGGCCTCGGTGAGCAGCGCTTCCACATCGGCGGCATCTTCCTCGTGAGCCTGCACCTCCGGCGGGCCGATGAGAACGACGATTTCACCCTTCGGCGGGTTTTCCTCATAGAAAGCCGCCAGTTCCGTGAGTGTGCCGCGCTGGAAGGTCTCGAACTTTTTCGTCAGTTCCCGGGCGACCACCGCCGCCCGGTCTCCCAGCACCTCAGCCATGGCGGCGAGCGAAGCTGCCAGCCGGTGGGGAGATTCAAAAAAGGCCAGCGTTGCCGGAATGGCAGCCAGTTCCGACAGCCTCCGGCTGCGCTGGCCTGCCTTCTGCGGCAGAAACCCGGCGAAGAGCAGGGTGTCACTGGGCAGGCCGGAGGCGACAAGCGCGGCAAGCGGAGCTGAGGCACCGGGAATGGGGATGACCCGGTGGCCCGCTTCCAGCACATCACGCACCAGCCGGTAGCCTGGATCGGAGACCAGCGGCGTGCCCGCATCGGAGACCAGCGCCACCGCCTTGCCTTCTGCCAGCGCCGCCAGCAGCCGCGGGCGCTGCCGCTCCGCATTGTGCTCGTGATAGGGCAGAAGCGGCGCCCGCAGGCCGAAGCGCTGGGCCAGGGTCGCTGTGACGCGCGTGTCCTCGCAGGCAATCACATCTGCGCCTGCCAGCGTTTCCAGCGCGCGCAGTGTAATGTCACCAAGATTGCCGATGGGCGTCGAGACGACATAGAGCGCGGCCTCCTGCCGGGGTGCCTCGACAGTCTGTCCGGCAACAAAATAACGCCGTTCTGGCGGGGCTTCAGCCATCGTCATGTCAAAACTCCGGGCAACAACAGCTTAAGGGCTGTTCAACACATGATCCAGTCTCGTGAAACTGGACAGGAACGTTCTGAATTCGTAAAGGTTTTTGAACGCGGACGCGAGGAGGCCATAGTGCAAAACACGACTGAAGCCGCCAAGGGCATGAAAACAGCATCCCCACATGCGTCCGGACGCGGCTTTTTGCGCCGGAGCCGGCTTCGGTTTGCCGCACTTGCCGGGGCCCTTGGCCTTCTGGCGGGCTGCATGCCCTCCACCATGGGGCCGGTGCAGGATGGATCTGCCTTCCCGGCGCAGCCTTCGGCGCCCACAGTGGCAGGAGAAACGATTGGCGACGGGTCGATCCGCGTCGGACTGCTGCTGCCGCTCAGTGGCGGCGGTTCTGCCTCCTCCATCGCCACCACGTTCAAGAATGCCGCACAGCTGGCGATCAATGATTTTCAGGGTTCCAACATTCAGCTTCTGGTGAAGGATACGCAAGGCACCGCAGAAGGCGGGCGCGCTGCGGCCGAAGCGGCCATGTCTGAAGGCGCGGAACTGCTGCTCGGGCCGGTCTTCGCTCCCGCCGTTACCGGCGCTGCCAATGCGGCGCGCAATGCAGGCATTCCGATCGTCGCCTTCTCCAGCGACACCGCTGTGGCTGCTCCCGGCGTCTATCTGCTCAGTTTCCTGCCTGCCGGCGATGTGCGCCGGATCGTTGGCTACGCCGCGCAGCAGAGCCGCAAGTCCTTTGCCGCCCTGTTGCCGGATGATGCCTATGGCGCTGTCGCCGAAGCGGCCTTCCGTCAGGAAGTCGGCCGTGTGGGCGGGCGCATTGTCGCCATCCAGCGCTACAAGCTGACGGGCAGCGACACTTCGGATCTGGCGGCCAAGGTGCAGCAGCTGGCCCCGAACCTGGCTCAGATCGATGCGCTCTTCGTGCCCGCTGGCGGAGGCGTTGCGCCCTTTGTGGTGCAGACACTGGTCCAGCAGGGGGCGAACCTTGGCACAGTCAAGCTGCTGGGTAGCGGCCAGTGGGAGACCCAGCAGGTGACCAACAGCCCGATGATGACCGGCGCCTGGTTCCCCGGCCCGGAAAAGAGCGGCTTCGATGCACTGGCCAGCCGCTATCAGGCCGCATTTGGCAGCCCGCCGCCGCGCAATGCCTCGCTTGCCTATGATGGCACGATCCTGGCAGCCGGGCTTGTGCGCTCTGCTGGCCCGCAGCGCTTTGCCACGCAGACGCTGACCAACCGCGATGGCTTCCTCGGCATCGACGGCGTGTTCCGCTTCCTGCAGAACGGCCAGAACGAGCGCGGCCTCGCAGTCTATGAAATCACCGGTTCGGGCGTGAAGCCCGTCTCCCCCGCCCCGCGCGATTTCCGCAGCCCCAGCTGAGAAGGCCCATCATGACCGGCGGGAAACGGGTTCTTTTGATCATCGGCGGTGGTATTGCTGCCTACAAGTCGCTGGATCTGATCCGCCGCCTGCGCGAGCGCGGTGCGAGGGTTAAGGTGGTGATGACAGCCGCCGCGCAGCAATTCATCACGCCGCTCGCCGCCGGGGCGCTGACGGCTGAGAAGGTCTACACCTGCCTCTTTGACCGGGAGGCGGAACAGGATGTCGGCCACATCCGCCTGGCCCGCGACACCGATCTCATTATCGTGGCGCCAGCCACGGCGGATCTGATGGCGAAGATGGCGCAGGGCCTTGCTGGAGATCTCGCCAGCACCGTGCTTCTGGCGACCAACCGGCCCGTGCTGGTGGCCCCGGCCATGAACCCGGCCATGTGGGCCCACCCGGCGACGCAGCGCAATGTGGCCACGCTCAAGGCCGATGGCATTGCCTTCATTGGTCCGGAACGCGGCGAAATGGCCGAAAGCGGCGAGGCGGGCCTTGGCCGCATGGCCGAACCGCTGACCATTGCCGAAAGGGCGCTTGAGCTTCTGGAAGCTGGCAGCACGCTGCCTGCCGGGCCCCTCGCCGGGAAGCACGTGGTCATCACCTCCGGGCCGACCCACGAGCCGATTGATCCAGTGCGCTACATCGCCAACCGTTCGTCCGGCAAGCAGGGCCACGCCATTGCCGCCGCAGCCGCAGAGGCAGGCGCCCGGGTGACGCTCATTTCCGGCCCCGTCACCCTGCCCGATCCGGCAGGCGTCACGGTCATTCATGTGGAAACGGCGAAGGAAATGCTCGCGGCTGTCGAAGCGGCACTGCCCGCCGACGTGGCCATCATGGCCGCAGCCGTCGCCGACTGGCGCGTGGCGCAGGAAGGCAGCGAGAAGATCAAGAAAGACGGCTCGGGCCAGCCCCCTGCCCTGGCCTTGGTTGAAAATCCGGACATCCTGTCGACTGTCGGCCACCTCACTGGCAACCGGCCACGGCTCGTCGTCGGCTTTGCTGCCGAAACGCAGAACCTCATCGCCAATGCGCAAGGCAAGCTGCAGCGCAAGGCCGCCGACTGGATCGTCGCCAACGACGTCAGCCCCGCAACCGGCGTGATGGGCGGCGACGCCAACACCGTGCGCATCGTGACGCGTGACGGCATCGAGGACTGGCCGACCCTGAACAAAACCGAAGTCGCCCGGCGGCTGGTGGCACGGATTGCTGCGGCGCTGGCCACCGTTGAAGGCTAATATCACCCGGTCCGGATACGGTCGCCGCTGCCTGACCCTCTGACAGTCTTCAAAATGTAGTTGAAATACGCGCCGAGGCTCAGGTCCGTCAGCATTTGCGCGTCGGTTTCCGCCAGCAGCTGCGGCGTGGACATGTCGATACCATTGATCTGAGCCAGCCCGGTGATACCAGGCCGCGCATCAAAGACGCCACGCGCTGCGCGCTCATTGATCAGTTCAGTCTGGTTGAACAGGCAGGGCCGCGGGCCGACAAGGCTCATCTCCCCCTTCAGAACGTTCCAGAGCTGCGGCAGTTCATCGAGTTTCGTGCGCCGCAAAAAATGCCCCAGCTTCGTCACCGCTCGCGGATCGGCCTGATGCGTGGCCACGGAGGCCGTATCAGGCCGCATGGTGCGGAACTTGACGAGGATAAACGGCCTCTGGCCCCGCCCCACCCGCTCCTGCCGGAACAGTGGCGAACCCGTGTCAAACCAGCCCATAATCCAAAGCACAGCCAGAAGCGGCAAGCCAAAGACAAGCCCAGACAAAGACAGGATCACATCGAATACGCGAGTCATGCAGCACCACATTTTCCAGAATACCCGGAACTGATTGCAATCATGAATCAATCAGTAACAGAGTTCAGGGCTCAGACAGTTAAACGGGGGCTCCCTCAGATGATCAGGGCACCAGCCATCGTGTCATCTTCGACAGCCGCAAGCACCAAATAATTGGCCAGCAAACAGCAAAACAGCCCAAAACTGTGAGGGCAATATTAAGAATAGCGCTCGATGGAGAATTTGCTGTTTCTCCAACGATATTATAGTTCATTCTCTCAAGAACCAACACGTGCAATAGATAAATTCCAAAGCTGCACGACGCCACACTTGAAATAACTAGCTTTGCGAGAGCCAGGTTCGATTCATAGATGCGCCTGCCAACATATAAGAGAACAACAAAAGCGGACAGAGACATAAAAATCACGTTTGGTGCGCTATAGACATGTAGGAATTCAACATATCGTCCAGCGGCATAGCTTTCGCGTGCTGTTAACAGTGTCGTTATGACTGCGCAAACGAGGAAACAGATGGCAGCGGCAGCGGCATCTATAGGTCGCGGCGCTGATATGTGTTTGCGAACGAGGTACCCCGCGACAAAGTAGCCTATGTTTCCCAAGTCAATACGTCCGCCAAAGACGTAGTTCCAGTTCAGCAAGAACGCCATGGCCTGCAGGGTGGACAAGAAAAGCCAAAGGCAACAAAAATAGATAGCTGGATCATCGCTCTCTCTGACTAGCGGCCGCAAAACAGGTATGAGCATGTAAATAACTATTATCTCATAGAGGAACCAGAGGTGGTAAGTAACAGCCTCTTGAGAGATGCTCCGTAAAGAACTTATGATGAAGCTAAAGTTAAATGTCTCTCCCACTCCATATGCTATATAAAAGCGATAAGCAATGCTCCAGATAAGGAGGGGGAGAATGACCTTAAGTATCCGACGTCCAGTTTCGTGAAGCGGGGTTTCATCATTCTTACTCTCGGAGGAAAGGATTAAATAGCCACTCAATATAAAAAACAAAGGAACGCAAATACGCAGCATAGAAACAATAATATTGCTAACGCCCCAAATATCCGGAGGGGTGGACGCAATCTTGTACATGTTCTCTGATGACGAGTGAAGCCCTATGACCATAAACATCGCGGATGTGCGAATGAGGTCCAGGTAGTTCATGCGCTCTTTATTTTTCATTTTCCGTTACTCGATAAATTTACGGCCAAGAGCGCATGATACAGTGTCTTATTACATATCTTTTCGCCAAACGGTTCGGTTGACATAGTCCACATAGCTCAGGACAACCCGCAGGATCTGCTTGGATACCGGACCGGCTTCATAGTCATCAACCGGACGGAACACCCGCTCTTTGCCATCATGCTGCGCCGTGACAATGCTGACTGCTTCAAGGACGCGCTCGCTGCGCAGGCCGCTCATGACCAGCGTTCCCACGTCCATGCCTTCCGGCCGTTCATGTGCATTGCGAAGCGTGATCGCCGGGAGGTTCAGCAGTGAAGCTTCCTCGGTGATCGTACCGCTATCCGAAAGCACACAGAAGGCCGACATCTGCAGCTGGATGTAGTCGATGAATCCGAAAGGTTTCATAAAGTGCAGCAGCGGATGGTCAATGGGCTCGCCAAGTGCATCGAGACGCTTGCGGGTACGCGGGTGTGTCGAAATCAGAACCGGGAACCCGTAACGCTCTGCCAGCGCCTTAAGTGTCTTGAGAAGGTCACGGAGGTTCTCCGGTGTGTCAACATTCTCTTCGCGATGAATACTTACGATGAAATACTTGCCTTTCTCCAGCTGCATGCGGGTCAGCACATCAGATCCGGCGATCTTGGGCATATAATGCGACAGCACTTCCTGCATGTGCGAGCCGCTCTTAATGATTGTCTCGGGTCTGACACCTTCAGCGAGAAGATAGCGGCGGGCATGCTCGGTAAGAACGAGGTTGATATCGCTCAGGTGATCCAGAACCTTCCGGTTCAGTTCTTCCGGGACCCGCTGGTCAAAGCAGCGGTTGCCAGCCTCCATATGGAACACTGGAATTTTGCGGCGCTTGGCAGCAATCACGGCAAGGCAGGTGTTCGTATCACCATAGAGCATCAGCGCATCCGGCTGCTCCTTTTCGAAGATCTCATCTGCCTTGGCAATTACATCCGCGATTGTCTTGGCAGCGGTTTCACCGGCTGCCCCAAGGAAATAGTCAGGCTTCCGAATGCCCAGGTCATCAAAGAAAACCTGATTCAGTTCGTAGTCGTAATTCTGACCCGAATGAACCAGGACATGCTTCACATGTGCATCGAACTCGGCGATGACGCGGCTCATCTTAATGAGTTCGGGCCGGGTGCCGACCAAAGTCATAACCTTTAGCATTTCGCTTCCTGTCGTTCAGCGTTAATAACACCAGATCCAGCTGTCACATGACAGCTGGATCTTGTTAAGCCCATCTGCATTCACGCCATGCTCAGCGTGATGCGTCACCACCTCATTGCCGGTTCAACCGGCGGCAAGAGCGGTCAGGACGCGAGTTCTTCCTTGATGTAATCTAGCGTCAGAAGCAGCTTCTTGACTCCCTCAACGTCAAGTCTCTCCGTGTTATGAGACGTGTAATCGTCAATCTCGGAGATTTTCTGCTCACCTTCGATGAAGAACTTGTTGTAATTCAGGTCCCGGTTGTCGGCAGGAATGCGGTAGTACCGCCCAAGATCATCAGCCTTTGCCATCTCTTCGCGGGCAACCAGAGATTCATAAAGCTTTTCGCCATGCCTGGTCCCGATAATTTTGATCGGATTGCTGGCATTGAAGAGATCTTTAAGCGCGACAGCAAGGTCTTCCAGTGTTGATGCTGGCGCCTTCTGCACGAAAATATCGCCCTGAGACCCGTTCTCATAGGCATGGATCACCAGATCAACGGAATCTTCCAGCGACATCAGGAAGCGAGTCATCGTCGGGTCGGTGATTGTCAGCGGGAGGCCAGACTTGATCTGCTTGATGAACAGCGGAATGACCGATCCGCGTGACGCCATGACGTTGCCATAGCGGGTGGCGCAAAGCACAGGTCCCCCGTTCATCATCCGGGACTTGGCGACAACGACCTTCTCCGCCATAGCCTTGGAAATGCCCATGGCGTTGATCGGATAGACAGCCTTGTCTGTGCTCAGAAACACAACACGCTTCACGCCACGGTCTGCAGCGGCGTTCATAACGTTCTCTGTTCCCAGAACATTCGTGCGCAGCGCTTCCATCGGATAGAACTCGCAGGACGGAACCTGTTTCAGCGCGGCTGCATGGAAGACGTAGTCAACGCCTGTCATCGCATCGCGGATGCTATCGAAGTTACGCACATCGCCGATGAAGAACTTGAGCTTTGGGTTGTTCAACTCGATGCGCATATCCTCCTGCTTCTTCTCGTCGCGGCTGAAGATGCGGATTTCACGGACATCCGTGTCAAGAAAACGGCGAAGAACGGCATTGCCAAACGAGCCGGTGCCGCCAGTGATCAGAAGTGTTTTGTCATTGAACATATTACTTGTCTCCGCGGAAGTCGGCGTCATGCATGCGCTTGATGAGTTCTGGCCAGCTCGGAGCTACATAACCACTGGCCTGCGAGAAGCGTGTGGAAATGAGTGACCGGTCTATTACAAATTGCTCATCCCGGACAATCTTGATGTCCTTGCCATACTCTGCCGCAATCAGTTCCAACAGTGCGTATTTCGAAATCGGCTTTGCAGAGACGTGATAGAGGCCTTTGAGTTCAGGCTTGGGCATCACGTAATCCCGGATCACTGCAGCCAGCTCACATGTCGGCAGACCAGAGAAAATTGCCCGGTCGAAGCCCTTGACCTCGCCCTTCTGCGCCAGGAACCAGTCGACCAGCGAGTAAGCCGTCGTCAGTTCGCGGCCGATGATCGAAGTGCGAAGTGTAATGGCGTTATCGTACTCAACCACTTCACCAAGGTGCTTGGACACGCCATAAAGGTCCTCGGCATCGGCCTTGCTTTCCTCTGTGTAGCTCCCTGTTGCTCCGGAGAACACACAATCTGTGCTGATATGCACGAGGCGCGCGCCGGCAAGTGCTGCCAGCCGCGCCAGTTTGTGTGGGAACATTGCATTGAGCGGCAGGGCAACAAGCGGATCCTTTGCAGCTGATTGCTGCTTGATCAACCCCACGCAATTAATGATGGTGTCAGGTTTGGTACGGTTAAGCAGAGCTACAAGCGCATCACTGTCGAGGACATCGACATTGGCAATCATGTCCGCCTGTTGTTCTGGAGTGAAATGCCTGAAGGATGAGGCGCTTCGTACAGTTGCCAGAACCGTCTGATTTGCCCGGCCATGGAGCGCGCGCAGCACTGCGCTTCCGAGCATTCCGCTCGCGCCCAGAATGAGCGTCCTTTCATTCTTCACTTTGCCG
The DNA here is from genome assembly GCF_036881715.1 of Pannonibacter anstelovis. Taxonomy (NCBI): domain Bacteria; kingdom Pseudomonadati; phylum Pseudomonadota; class Alphaproteobacteria; order Hyphomicrobiales; family Stappiaceae; genus Pannonibacter; species Pannonibacter anstelovis. Next base: position 272,385 of record NZ_JBAKBF010000003.1, on the reverse strand, counting down.
AACTCCCATTCTGCTCTCAAGAATTGCAATCAGCCTGCGGACTACGCCTGCCGCCTGGTAATGGCTTTCAAAGTACCCTGTAGCCGCCGCCCTCATTGCCTCCCGCTTCCTGACGGGCAATGAGGACAAGGTCAAGATGGATTCCGCCAATCCTTTGCTATCCCCTGCCGCAACCACAAGTCCACACCCTGCTTCCCTAATGATCCGGGCGCCTTCGCCATTCAGGGCGGCAGCAATTGGTTTTCCCGCTTGCATATAGGCCTGAACCTTGCTGGGCACGATCATGCTCATGGCCGGATCATTCTTGAGTGTTACCAGCAGAACGCCGGCGCGGCGGAAGAGGGCAGGCATCAGCGGCCGGTCGATATGTCCGGTGAGAACAAAGTTTGCAAGACCAGCGCTAGCGGCTTGGGCCTTTAGCTGTTGAGCCTCGCTGCCGGAACCTGCAATGACAAAGCGGATGCGCGGCTCGTGCTGCAGGAGACGGGCGGCCTCAAGAATTGTTTCGAGTGACTGAGCGCGTCCCAGATTGCCTGCAAAAACAACGGGAAAACAGTCATCGAGAATCTTGGACAGCTGTGCCGGAAGAGGTCCCTCTTGCGTCTCCTCGACGGGGGCTGGGTTCGGCAGATAGATAATTTTGCGCGCATCAGCACATTCTGCAACCGGCCCGGCGAATGCCTCTGATTGCACGAGGATCGTACCTGCGCACCGGTAGAGAATGCGCATCAGCTGCCTGACAGCGGAAAGAATGAACCGGTTGGTGACGAAGCCAGTCACCGCAAGACTGTCTGGCCAGATATCTTGCACCCAGTAGGCAAGATGAGCTTTCTTGCGCCAAGCCATGAATGCGGCTGGAATTGCCGACGTGAGAGGTGAGACACCGTAAAACAGGACCACATCAAAGGACCTGCCACGCAACATCCTGGGAAAATGCAAAAGCCCCGAGAGGACGAAGGACAGGTAGTTCAATGAGAGACCGGCGACACCGGCGTTTCCGCGCGGGCGCAAGGGAACCCGCAAGACCTCAATGCTGCCGGCATAAAGCTCCCGCACCGTTCCCTTTCGGGAATAACCCGGCGCGATGCGGCCCTCCGGGTAATTTGGTTTTCCGGTCGCAACCGTCACTTCGTGGCCTTCAAGCGCCAGCGTGCGTGCCACATCATTGATGATAAAGGACTCAGGCCAGAAGTACTGAGAGACGATCAGGATGCGCATGCTCAATCCGAACTGACCCAGGAGGGTGCCGCCTTTTCCGGCGCTGCGATCCAGTTGTAGGTTTCAATGTACTGCCGGGCAATAGCGTCCCAGCTAAACCGCTGACCGGCATAGGCCATCGCCTTCCGGCGCATCCGCGAAAGTGCCGCAGGTTCAACATTCATGGCCGCGCGCAGGGCTGATGCCAGCTCCGTGACATCATTGCCAACGATCCAGCCCACCCCTTCCCCGGCAAGGCTGCTCCAGGGCGTCGCTCTTGTCGTAATGACCGGGACTCCGGCGCTGAGTGCTTCAGCAACGGTGATGCCAAAGTTCTCCGAATAACTTGGCAACACATAAATCGACGCACGGGCAAAGACATCCCATCGGTCAGCCCCGAAGACAGCGGGCAAAAGGGCAACATTCGTCAGGCCCAAGCTCGCGATCTGCTGCTGGATTCCTGCGACATACGCCGCCTCGCCGTGGCCGCAAATATGCAAACGGTATCCCTTATGGTCAGACAGAGACTTCCATGCAGCGAGAAGGTCGGGAATGCCTTTCTTGGGGTCGATACGGGAAAAGAAGAGAATAGTCTTCTCCCGCTCTTTGCCGGCAAGCTCTGGAGAAAATCCGTCGAGATCAACGCCATTGGGAATGACCGCGATTGGCGGTGTCAATCCCAGTTCCCTCAGGCGCCCGGACTCCTGGTCCGAGTTGACCACGAGCAAGTCTGCAGCTTGGAGAATGCGCCTCTGGTAGAGCCACCATGCAAAACGCTTCTTGGCCCACTTGTGATCAAACGCCCAGGGCTCAAGAGTGCCGTGCGGGCTCATGACGACCGCTGCGCGGCGGCGCCGGGCTTCATGAAATGCCCGGTATTCGAAAGGTGTCCAGAGCCCGTGAATATGAACGACAGAGGTCAACACGCTGGCCGGCAAGTGCCGGAGCTTCCGGCCGTTGAAACCCACAACGTGACTTTCCGCAGCCGCATCTGTGGTCGCATTGCCGCTGACGAAATGAGCCGTTACTCCTGACGAGCGCAGATGTGCATGTAGAGACTGGGCGACATTCATCATGCCGCCGCCCAGATGACTGGCATCACGAACAACAGTTGTTATTGCTGCGCTCACCAGGTTTGCCTCGGTTATTGTCTTGAACCGCGCGTGAGTTTGCGGACAAGCTTAAATATCCATGACCCTCTGACTTCCTGCACCTGTATCCTCTCGGCCTCAACAGCAGCCCGCTCGGCTTGGAGCTGAGCCTTATCGGCCTCAATCTGGGCTCGCGCAGCCTCGATCTCAGCTAGCGCAGTCCCAAGCTTTGACTGCTGCTCTTCGAGAAACTCGTTTCTATTCTTCAGCTCCGACATGCTGTCTTGCAGCTTTCGCAGGGCAATTTCAGATGGCAGTGGCCGCCTGATATCCGAGAGCGACAAGGAGCTCACAAACTCTGATTCTTCAATGTTACGGACAGCAAAGAATGCCCCGTATACTTTCTCGAGAGGCTCCCCACGAAAATTCTTGCTATGATATGTCTCGCATATATGAAAGTCCCAGCCGTCGCCGAAATCTTCTGGCAACCAACCGGACTTATGCTCCTGCATCTCCGCGCCCGAAAGACCCCAGGCATCCGGCTGCCCAGCTTCCACATGCTGTGGCATGAAGCCTAAAGGTGTGAATATTACCACCTGACGTGCGGCAACTCTTTCGAGCTCCGCAATGACCTTTAGGCCTACATCCTTCTCCAGATGTTCGATGACGTCGAGTAGAAAGATGCTGTCTACCGCCTTGTCATGAAGGGCGCCAAGAGCTTCCAAAGCCCCGAGCTTCAGAATGAGAACGCTCTTGTCATCTGAGTGGCGCTTCCGGAGTATGTTCGAGTACTCATCCCATGGCTCCACCATAATGTGAAGCTTAGGTCTGAAATAGTTCATGGGTACGATGCCGCACCCAACGTCCAGTGCAATATCTGTCTCGACAACAATCTTATCGATTGCGTCCAGAAGAGACTGCACGTCGTTATAGAGTGTTTTTTTCATCGGTTCCGTGTTCATTCCCTTGAGGCCTCTTTGCTGCAATCTTAACTTAACTAAGCTAAGGCGGCATTTATCGTTGATTTGACAGGAATTTGTAGAAGGACGCCGGTGTTTATTTCTGATTGAGAATGAAAAACAATTGCCTCATGAAGCCAATGATGCTGAACATGATCTTCAAGAGTTCCGCCTGCTATCGCCAAGACCACCGTATATGTTCCTGGTGCTAAAGTTGGCATTATGAACTTGAACCGAGCTTCGCCAACACTTTGCGAACTCATATTCACCGGTGAGGAGGCTGTCTCTTTAAAAGTGTTTTCTCCAAAGATATACTGCCCAAGTCGATCTTTGACTATAAATCCAGCAATAACGGATTCAAGATCTGAGTTTGCCTTGAAGTTGCAAGCAATCTCGCAGGTCTCGCCTCCAGTAACGACTTGTAAAATCTGCCCGTGTTCTCCAGCCAGCTGACAGCCAGTAATTTCCGCCGCCATATCGCCAAACCCACGATCGTTTGCTGGCGGCGGAAGTTCAGACTGCCCCCATCCGTTGTAAGCTTGTTCAGTTCCGCCGGGGCCGACGTCAGGACCTTGTTGCGGTTCAGTCGAAACGGCTTCTTCAGCTGAGGCAGCCGAAGGGGTTTCTGGTTCAACGCCAGTATGCTTCTGATAAAGGAAAGCTAGGTACTCTTCACAGACCTGCTTCGGATCGCCTTGTGCCCTGATAGTGCCGTTCTGCAGCCAAACAACACGATCGCAGAAACTCATCATCGCACCGGTGTCATGGCTCACAAAAAAGATGGAGCCGCGTTCCTGGAACTTGCGCAGGAAACGCAGGCACTTCTGCTGGAAATAGGCGTCCCCAACGGCCAGTGCTTCATCAATGACCAGAACCTCTGCATCGACATTGGCAATGACACTAAAAGCAAGACGCACGAACATGCCGCTGGAGTATGTCTTTACCGGTTGATCGATGTGCTCGCCGATTTCTGCAAACTCAATGATCGCGTCCATCCGCTGATCGATTTCGGCCCTGGAGAGGCCATAGATAGCGGCATTGAGATAGACGTTTTCCCTGCCCGTGAAGTCAGGATTGAACCCGGCTCCAAGCTCCAGCAGCGCAGCCACACGGCCGCGGCTGTAAGCGGCACCTGCGGAAGGCGAGAGCGTGCCGCAGATAATCTGCAGCAGTGTCGACTTGCCCGATCCGTTCTGCCCGATGATCCCAAGCGTTTCGCCAGGCATCAGACTGACGGAAACATCCCGAAGCGCCCAGAACTCGCGGAACCGCGGCTTGTCCTGACGCAGACGGGGGAACATGCTGCCCAGCACAGGCGCCAGCAGCCGCTTCATACGCGGCACAAGCATCTGCTTCAACCGGTCTTCCGACTTGTTGTACAGCAGATAGACCTTGCTGATGTTCTTTGCTTCGATCACCGCCTCAGAGGACATCGGCAAATCCCTTCCGCGTAGCCTGGAACCACGAGAACCCGATCGCAAAAACGACGGCCGCAGCAGCTGTATAAATCAGCAGACTCCACCAATCCGGCGCATTGCCGAGGATCGATACATCCCGCAGCTGTTCCACAATAACGGTCAAGGGATTGGCATAAAGATAGATGCGGAAGTTCTCCGGAACGTTCTCGATCGGGAACAGGACGGGAGAAGCAAACATTGCAATGGTTGAAATAATTCCGACCACATGAGTCAGGTCACGCACAAACACGCCAGTTGCAGCCAGAAAATAGCTAAGTCCAAGAACCATGAGGGCATAGGGTGTAATAATAAAGGGTAGAAATACGATCGTTAACGGAATGTTTCCCTGAAGATAGAATAACAGAAAGCAAACCAAAATCATGCCAACAAAGAAATTCACAAGAGCGCTTAGCAGGGGCATCAAAGGAAGCAGCTCGAGTGGAAATACAACTTTCTTCACATAGGACGAATTACTAGTAATAAGTTGAGGTGCGCGAGTAATGAACTCGGCAAAAAAGCCATGAACAACGAGTCCTGTGAAAAGAAGAATGACGAAATTGCCTTTTGTGTCCGGCCCAGAGCCCCAGCGCATTTGGAAGACGAACACAAATACGAAAGAGTAAAGGGTTAGCATCATCAATGGATTGAGCAAAGCCCATGCAATACCCAGCACACCGTTCTTGTAACGGATTGAAAAGTCGCGCATCCACAACTGCTTCAGCAGGTTGCGATTCTTCCACATGCTAGCTAGCACTGCAGAGGATGTCGGCAACGTATTGACGTTATACATGGTCATGCTGTTTTAATAGCCTTTCACGCGTCAAATGTCGCGATCAAAAACACGCGCACTATCCCGGATCTCAGCCTGCCTGCACCGGGAGAATGACATGGTCGATGTGGCCGTGCTCGTGCAGCCATGTGCATGTGGTGTGAGCGTCAGCCGAGACAATAACCGCACGGCAGGACGCCAAACGCGCCAGTTCCACAGCAAATGCGACGCGGAACGGAGTGTTTCCCTCCACTGCAATGCGGTCCAATCCATGGGCCATGACAAGATGCAGCTTTTCACCGAGGCCGTTACGGGGCAGCTGCTCTGCAGCATGCTTCCATTCGTCGGTCCAGTTGATGTTGCAGCCGCCATCCTCTGGCAGGTACAGGTAGCGGACAAGTCCAGCTCCTGCAGGCTTGCGAAGTCCCGTATCGTCATCAAAGCCTGACGTGCTCTGCCCTCCGGGTAAATCGGCCAAGACAAGCGTTTTGCCAGCAGGATACATTTCTCCGATCAGCTTCGGAGAGGCAGTGACCGGCAGGGCCGCGGTAGCTGGGAGTTCTCTTACTGGCTCGCTCATCTCACTGGGTTTGCTTGGTGTCATGCCAAGTAATGATTTCAGCTTGGCGTTCTCGCTTTCCAGCCCATTGACCCTCTCCAGCAAGGCAGCCTTCTCGGCATAAAGAGCGTGGATCTCCCGGTAAAGGCTCTCGAGACGTGGAATGGTGAACGCAACCCGCCGTACAACCGGTTTGTAGTGCCGGAGCAAACTTCGCGGACCTGCCGAAATACGGCTGCGTACCTGGCGCCCAATCCAGGGCAGCGTAAGCCTCCGTTGCTCGTTGGTCAGCCCGGCGCGATAGATGACCGCCTGTCCGCTTCGCCTCCGGTGATCATGGAGACGGGCATCTGCGCCCTCTTCAAGGTCATCTCCTCCAATGAAGGCATTGAAAGCCCGGTCCATGGACTCCAGCGTGAAATCTTTGAGGAACGCTGTTCGCGCGTTTGCGGCCATTTGCCTATAATTTTCGGGATTGGAGACAAGCCGTTCAAGTTCGTTGTAGATAGCGGTTGCCGCAAGCGTTGTAGCCACAAGCCCGCAGCGATGGTTTCTGATATATTTCGCAGGAGATGAATAATCAGGTCCATGAAATACAATGGGGCGACCAGCCGACAAGTATAGAACCAACTTGCTGGGGAAGCTATACTGCGAAACTTCCTTCATGCCCGGATCGAACGGATAAGGGCAGTAGAGGATGTCGCATTGCGATAAAATGAAAGCCGCATCCTTTTGGGATTTCCAGCCAAGGAAGGACACATGCGGATCCGGAGTGCCTGGAGGCTGCTGGGGCCCCAGGATGACAGCCCGCACCGGCCGCCCCGCGACCTGCCAGCCGGCTGAGCGGAGGGCATGCAACAACTGCAGCCATTCGTTCGCGGCATAGAACTGACCGGCCATGCCGATCACCAGAGGTTTCTCCCGGGAAGTGGAAGCGTCAGCTGCAGGCTGCTGCGCCATAGACTTGTGATGTGACGCTATAACGGGAATGGCAGATACACCAAACCGCTGCTTGTACAGCTCGGCCATCGGCACTGATGCCGTCGCAACCCCCTGGCTGGCGGCAATTGCCTTGTCAAACTGGGCTTGAACGCGCCGGGTGTGGAACCTGTCAATGCCGTGCGCTTTCGCCCACCAGCTGAACGGATCCCATACATGGGTGTGAAGTGGCACACCGAGCCTTTGTGCAACCGCTGCAGCCATACGGATCGTGGTTTGCCCTTGCAGCACCGCCCAGACACGATCAACGTGCTGATTCTGCCCAAACTTGACAGCTTTGCGGATCAGGCTTGGTATGATGGCCGTCTCGATGAATTTCTCTCCTGCAAAGGCCGCCGCAGCGGAGAGCGCGCGCATCGACCTGCGACGTGGCAGCCACGACCAGTTCTCGTTGGGCTTCGCATTCATCTCGATCGGAATATTGGCGAATTCTTCGCCAAGGCGCATGTCAAGCGCCGGATTCGTAACCGAAAATATGCAAATCTCATCCCGCGGGACCAGCCGGACCATTGCCGAGAGAACCAATCCTGCAGTAAAATTATCACAAGGCGGAATATCCGTTAGAAGAAGTATCTTCATGGGTGCGTTCTCCGGCGGTTAAGTGACCGGTCCTGAATTTTCATTTTGCGATAGAACGCGCTTGTAGAGGTCCGCAGTCAGTCTGGCTTGGTCACGGATATCATAGTGCTTCTCAGCAAGGCTACGGGAGAGAGAGCCCCGGCGCTCACAATCCGCAGGATTGCGAGCCAGCCATTCAATCGCGCGCGCCAACTCTTGGATGTTACCCATCGGCACACAGAGGCCGGCATCGGGCGCGAATGTGATACCCGGAAGAGAAGTGCCGTCGAAGGAAAGAACCGGCCGGCCGCACGCCATTGCTTCAATCGCCATCAGACCAAATGCCTCAGCTCTGGAGGGCATGGCAAAGAAATCGCACGCAGCATAGGCGTCAAGCAGCAGATCCTCATCGTTCGACCAGCCAAACTCGAGGATTTGGTGCTTGCCTATGAACTTGTCAAAGTGCCCTATTTCCTGAAGCGAGATGATGCAAAGCTGCAAATCGGAAGCGAGCTGTTCAACAGCCTTTACAAACTCAGAAAGCCCTTTGAATGGGGTGGATGATGAGCGAAGGAAAACAACTGGCCGGCCAGGAAAAATGCCCAGCCGTTCCCGTGCTGCCTGCTTGTCGGCAGGCTTGTAGCGATCAAGATCAAGGCCGAACGGAATAACGTTGACTTTCAGCCCCTCTGCGAGCGGAGACTTTGAAACCATTGTCCGCATCCATTCGGATGCGACAACGATTTCTGCCTTCATCTTAGAGTATATCTTCTTTTTCCAGGCATATTGCTCTGCCGTTTTGTCCTTGCGCATGGGAAAAGGCAGGGTCAAATCTGGGCACGAGCCACACCCGCTGGTCCAGCGCGTGCAATCCAGCGGATAGATGCAATGGCCTGTCATGGCCCACGGGTCATGCCACGTCCACACGGTCGGCTTGCGCCGGGTAAGATAGGGCAAGGCAGACAAACTCATCCACCCGTCGTGAATGATGTGGAGATGCGCCAAATCAGCTTCACGCATTCTCTTGTGCAGCGGAAGCGCCCAGGAATGCGGCTGGAGACGCGCATGCATCGACAGCTTTTGTTCAAGCTTCATCAATCCACGAGTGACATAGCGGTTGCCCGGATAGTCAAACGCCTTGGAAACGAAATCCGCGTCCGACTGCTTGTTCCAATACACAAGCTGTGTCGAATTGATGCCATGTTGCGAAAGGTGAGGATGCAGGTCATAGCCGTTAAACCGGCGGCCTATTAGATCACCTGAATTGATTTGAACAACGTTTACGCTCATGTGAAACCTGGGCCAGGAACTTCGTTGACAACCGCTCCACGCAATATTTTCTTCAAAAAATACAATCTACCCTGAGATGCAAATTTATCATCGCAGGAGAGCGCTAGAGTTCAAGGTTGCTTCGCATTGACGACCTTAACTGAGAACCATACGTGCGGAACACGGAAATGATTGAAAATTTACAGCACCTGCAAATTTAAAATTGCAATCACCCGACTCGCAATCTCCGTATTGCATGAAAACAACCTTGTCAACCTTTTGCAACCTGCAAGACTCAGGAACCAGAAGAATGCAGGCAATGCCTTGTGTTTTCAGAAAAGACTGTCCACCGACAGTACCTAAAACCCAATTATGAAAGGCAGCCTTCATCGACGTGCTGTCTATTCTGGAAATCGTTTGAATTCCAAGGGATCTCAGTGTGGAACGGGAAGGGGGGCGTCTGTTGCAGAAGGCTCGTTTGCGTCACAGACAACGACGACAATGTCTGTCCACAGCCTGCACCAACAGGCGGAAAACGCCGGAGGCTGCCAAACGCCTCACCGGTCCTTCGTTTCTCTCACCGGCAGGGGGCGTTGCTCTTCGATGGCTTCCATGGCGAAGTAGGATGTGACGCTGTCGAGTTCGATGCCGGCGATCAGGCGGCGGTAGACGGCGTCGTAGCTGGCCATGTCGCGGGTGACGACTTTCAGCATGTAGTCATAGTCGCCGCCGATGCGGAAGAAATCGATGACTTCCGGGATCTGCACCACGTGGCGCCGGAAAATCTCCAGCCATTCCGCAGAATGATGCCGGGTGCGGATCATCACGAAGACGACCAGATCAAGGCCCAGCCGGGTGCGGTCGAGCTGTACCGTCTGGCCTGTGATCACGCCCTCCTTCTTCAGCGTCTGGATGCGGTTCCAGCAGGCGTTGGGGGACAGATTGACCTTCTCCGACAATTCACGCTGGGTGAGGCTGCCATCCTCCTGCAGCGCCTTCAGGATGGCCTTGTTGAACTGATCAATCATCATGCACCTTTGTCGAACAGTTTCATCGCTTTAAGGCGCAATGATGTGAAATATGGGAACACATCTCAAGCCTGATCGCATAATTTTCGATACACCAGTTTTCTTCCATTGGAACCATCCCATGCCGATGAGCCTTGAATCCTTCCAGAGCAGCCTGCCCACCACCCGCATTGTTGAGGCGCTGCGCGCCGGGCTGATCGGGGAGGGGGCGGAGATCGAGGGCGCTTTCGGACCGCGCAGGATCACCTATGCGGACTACACCGCATCGGGCCGGGCGCTGCGGCAGGTGGAAGAGTTCATTCTCACGGAAGTCCTGCCCTATTACGCCAACAGCCACACGGAAGCCTCCTATTGCGGGGCGCGGATGACCACGCTGCGCCGCGAGGCGCGGGCGCTGATTGCCCGCAGCACCGGTGCGGATGAAAACTACACGGTGATCTTCACCGGCTCCGGCGCCACGGCCGGCATCAACCGGGCACTCAGCCTGTTCGGCCTTGGCGGGACAGGGCAGCAAGCTGGCCGCGCTGCCGTTCTCATCGGCCCCTATGAGCATCACTCCAACATCCTGCCCTGGCGTGAATGCGGCGCGGATGTGATCGAGATTCCGGAAGCGCCACAAGGTGGACCGGACATGGATGTCCTGGAGGCTGAGCTTCTGCGTCTCAAGGACAGACCCATGGTGCTGGGCGCCTTTTCGGCAGCCTCGAATGTCACCGGCATCCTGACGGATGTGGACGCTGTCACCCGTCTGCTGAAGCGCCACGGCGCGCTTGCACTATGGGATTATGCGGGCGGCGGACCCTATCTCCCCATCATCATGGTGCCTGAGGCGGACTGCGCCAAGGATGCGGTGGTGGTGTCGCCGCACAAGTTTCCCGGCGGGCCGGGGGCATCCGGCATCCTGATCATCCGCAATGCGGCAGTTCGCGCCAGCAAGCCCACATGGCCGGGCGGCGGCACGGTGTCTTTCGTCTCGCCCTGGGGGCATGACTATTCCGCTTCGCTGGCCGCGCGCGAGGAGGCGGGCACGCCGAATGTGCTGGGCGATATCCGCGCTGGGCTTGCCTTTGCGGTGAAGGATGCGGTGGGCTGCGATTTCATCCTTGCCCGCGACAAGGCGCTGGCCCGCATGGCCTTCGCGGCTTGGGACGGGCATCCCGCCTTGCGCATTCTGGCGGCGGATCAGCGGGACCGGCTGCCCATCTTTGCCTTTCAGGTGCTGGACCGGCAGGGCACACAGGTGCATCCGCAGCTGTTTACCCGCATGCTGTCCGATTTCCACGGCATCCAGGCCCGTGGCGGCTGCGCCTGCGCCGGGCCTTATGCGCACCGGCTGCTGGGCATCTCTCAGGCGCGCTCGGAAGGCCTGCGCGCCTCGATCCAGGCGGGGGACGAGATCGAGAAGCCCGGCTGGACGCGGCTCAACTTCAGCTATCTGTTGAGTGACGAAACCGCCCGTTTCATCCACCAGTCGGTCGCGGAACTGGCGGCAGAAGCGGGTGAGCGGGCAAAGCTCTATGTGGCCGACACGCGCACGGCCCGTTTCCGCAAGGCGGGCTGAGGGCTCGCTTATCGGGTGGCATAGGTGCGGCGCCGGGGGTAGGGTCAGGATCTGACATTCACCGGACCTGCCGTTGCCATGACCCAGCTTTTCGACCTGAACCTTGCCGGACGCGAGGCGGCCGCCGTTCCCGAAACGGGGGAAGCCGCCGCGCGGGACTATGCCATCGTCCGCCAGACGCTGGAGCGCATTTCCGATACCTGGCGGGACCAGCCGGCACTGGAAGACCTTGCCCGCGAGGCCGGGCTGCAACCGATCCAGCTGCAGCGGGTGTTCTCGCGCTGGGCCGGACTGACGCCCAAGCAGTTCCTGCAGGCGATCACGCTGGATCATGCCCGCGAGCTTCTGCGCGATGCAGCCAGCATTCTGGAGACCTCCTATGAGGTGGGGCTGTCCGGGCCGGGGCGGCTGCATGATCTGTTCGTCACCCACGAGGCGATGACGCCGGGCGACTACCGCAACCGTGGCGCGGGCCTCACCATCCGCTACGGCTTCCATCCGTGCCCCTTCGGCCAGGTGCTGATCATGGCGACCGACCGGGGCCTTGCCGGACTCGCATTTGCCGATGAAGGGGAAGAGGCATCCGCCTTTGTCGACATGTCCGGCCGCTGGCCTGCTGCCGTCTTCTTGGAAGATGACGTGGCAACAGCGCCCTATGCGGCGCGGGTGTTTGATCCGGCGAGTTGGTCTGAGGACACGCCGCTCAAGGTGATCTTCATCGGCAGCGACTTTGAGATCCGTGTCTGGCGCACGCTGCTGAAGATCCCCATGGGCAAGGCGACCACCTATTCCGACATTGCCCGCAGTCTCGGCAAACCCAGTGCGGCACGGGCGGTGGGCTCGGCCGTGGGGCGCAACCCGATTTCCTTTGTGGTGCCCTGCCACCGGGTGCTGGGACGCACCGGCGGGCTCTGCGGCTATCACTGGGGCCTCACCCGCAAGCGCGCCATCCTCGGCTGGGAAGCCGGGATCACCGGCATGGGAGGCTGACCTGTACAAACCGGAAAAGCCTAAAATTCGAAAGGCTTTTTCAAGGGATTGGACTGCAAGCTTGTTTCCGGCTGTGCCCGCAGAACCTTGTCGGGCCTTCATCAGGATCAGGCCTGCCGCGCAGGCCGCTGGGGACAGGGCATGCGACCGCAATCGGCAGACGGAAACGGCAGCAAGGCTGAAGCGGAAACGGGCCTGAAGGCACAGCAGCCGGACGGCCCCGAGCGCCCGGAAGGGCAGAAGCGCCCGCAAAGCCCGAAAGATGCAAAGCGTCCGCCGAAGGGAAAGGCCGGTCAGCCCGGATCTGCGCCGGATGAGCCTGGTTTACTGACCCGGGCCGGGCGCCGGTTCGGTCACGAACGGGTGCTCACATTGGCCGCCGGTATCGGCATTCTGGCTCTCATCGCTGCCTTTTTGCTGCTCGGCGGCGGGCCTTACGAGCGGCTTCTGGCGCTGGTTCTCGGCTTTGCCGCAGGCGGGCTGTCCATCGCCTGTGTCATTCATGATGACCGCCACCGCCTGCAGACCGCACTTGGCACTGCGGCGGTGGAAACCCACCGGCTGAACCAGCGCATCGAGGAGCTGGAAGACGCCGCCTGGGAGCTGCGCGAATCCGATGAGCGCCATGCCAGCATTCTCCATGCGCTGGGCGATGTGGTCATCCGCCGCGACATGGAAGAAAACGTCATCTATGCCAATCCGGTGGCTGGAAGCCTGTTCTGGCCGGAGCAGAGCCCGCGGCCCGGCGAAAAACTGGAGCTGCCGCTGGCCGAGACGCCGCAGGATTTGCTCAGCGCCGAAGCGACTGGCGTCTTCGGTGACATTCTGCTGGACACTCGCGAAGGGCCACGCTGGTTTTCCCGTATCGATGTGACCGTGCGCGAGGGGCCGCGCGGAACACCGGTGCTGCAGACCGTCCTGCGTGACGTTACCACGCGGCGCAAGATGGAAGAGGAACTTCTGGCCGCACGGCAGAATGCGGAAAGCGCCAGCGAAGCCAAGTCCCGCTTTCTGGCAACCGTCAGCCATGAGGTGCGCACGCCGCTCAACGGCATTCTGGGCATGGCCGCGCTTCTCTCCGACACGCATCTCACCCACGAGCAGCGGGCCTATGTGCGGGCACTGGAAACCTCGGGCGAAACGCTGCTGCTGCTGATCGATGAGCTGCTGGATTTCTCCCGTGCAGAAGCCGGCAAACTGACCATTCAGCCGGGACCGGTGGATCTGGAAGGTCTGGCCGAGCATGTGGTGGAGCTGCTGGCACCGCGTGCCCATGCCAAGGGGCTTGAGATCGGCTTCACAGCCGACCCGGCAATTCCCCGTATTGTCACCGCTGATGCCAACCGGCTGCGGCAGATCCTGTTCAATCTGGCCGGCAACGGCATCAAGTTCACCGAAGAGGGCGGCGTTCTCATCAGCCTCTCCATCGCTCCGCAGGAAAGCGGCAGCCTGCTGACGCTGGAAGTTAGGGACACCGGGATCGGCTTTTCGTCCGCGGATGCCGAGCGGCTGTTCGGAGAGTTCGAGCAGGTGGATCACGGCCCGGCACGGCGTTTTGGCGGCACGGGCCTTGGCCTTGCCATCGTCCGCCGCCTTACCGGCCTGATGGACGGCACGGTCGAGGCGCTGGCGGAGGAGGGCAAGGGTGCCATCTTCCGCATCTGTCTGCCGCTGCCGGAAGCTCCGGATACCGCAGGACAGGCCGGGGAGGGGCTTGCAAGCCTTGCGAACCGGCGTGTGGTCATTGTCTCGCAAGGGGTGATTGAAGGCAAAGCACTGGCGCTGCAGTGCACCGCTCATGGCGCCAGCGTGCAGCTTGTGCAGCCGGGCGATGATACGCTTGCCGATGCGCTGCCCCATGCGGACCTTGTGCTGCTGGAACACGGCGCGGTGGCCGATGGCGCAGGCTGGCTGGCGACCGCCCGTGCAGCCGGCTGCAGTGCGCCAGCCATTGTTCTGGTTACCCCGCAGGAGCGGGACCGGCTGGACCGCCTGCGCGAGGCAGGTTTCTCCGCCTATCTGGTGCGGCCCGTGCGAGGGCGCACATTCCGGCGCATCATTGCCAGCCTTATGGGCGAAGGCGGTGAAACGCTGGCCTGGGAGGCGGCCGTGGATCTGCCGCCGGAACGTATTCCGGGCGCGCCGCACCGGCTTGCCCCGGCCCGGCCACTGCGGCTGCTCTTGGCCGAGGACAACGATATCAACCGTCTTCTGGGCGAAGCACTGCTGCGCAAGCTTGGCCATGAGGTGACGGTGGTGCCCGATGGTCTGGAAGCCTGGCGCGCAGCCAGCGAGCAGAATTTCGATGCCATCTTGATGGACTTGCACATGCCGGGGCTCGACGGGCTGGATGCCATGGCCCAGATCCGCGAGATCGAGACCGCCCGGGGGCGCCCGCAGGTGCCGGTGCTCATCGTCACGGCGGACGTGATGCCGGCCGCCCGCGACCGGGCAAGGGCGAGTGGAGTTGCCGGTTTCCTCACAAAACCGCTTTCCCGCGAAGCCGTTGAAGAGGCACTGGAAAATCTGCCCGCCCGGACATAGTGCCGCTCCCGGATTGTTACCATGACGAAATATTGTGAACGCTGGCCGTTGTCATGCTAGTGTTGGAAAACTATGGTCTACGGCAAGATCAGGATTTCGCCGGTTAAAGGGATGAGAATCGCTGTACCGGCGTAGCAACCTGACAGGACAAACGAGGCCTGCGGCACCGGTTCCGCAGGGCCCCCGGTGGGAAACAACCGAGGCAGATAGGGGACCGAATCTCGATGATGCGGCCAGGTCTATTTTCTCCGCGCAAGCTTGTGCAGAAGTTCGTGCCCATGATGGGCGAACAGGGCATTTCCGCGCGTTTCTTTCCCGGCTTTGCAAAGCCCTTGCATGGTGAAGCTGGTCCTGCCGGTGATGTGTCTCTTGGCCGTGTGGGCTCTCTTGAGGTGCGCCTCGCGCGCACCGCGCGTGAAGTGAAGAAGGCGCAGCGCCTGCGCTATCACGTCTTCTACGAGGAAATGTCTGCCATTGCCGATGCGCAGACCCTCGCCACCCGCCGTGACATGGACGCCTTTGACGCCATCTGCGATCATCTTCTGGTCGTTGATCACGCTGCGATGAAGCGCAACAAGCTGGGCCGCCTGCAGCCACAGATCGTCGGCACCTACCGTCTGCTGCGCCAGGACGTGGCCGAGGCCCATGGCGGCTTCTATACGGCCAGCGAATATGACATCCAGCCGCTGGTGGATGCCAATCCGGGCCTGCGCTTCCTGGAACTGGGCCGCTCCTGCGTACTCAAGCCCTACCGCAACAAGCGCACGGTCGAGCTGCTCTGGCACGGCATCTGGGCCTATGTGATCCGCCACCGCATCGACGTGATGATCGGCTGCGCTTCCATCGAGGGCACGGATCCGGACCGGATCGCCAGCCAGCTTTCGTTCCTGCACCATCATGCCCGTGCGCCGGAGACCTGGCGTGTGCGTGCCGTGCCGGAACGCTATGTCGAGATGAACCGCGTTGCCCGCGAAGAGCTCAATGAAAAGGCGACCTTGCGCGAGCTGCCGCCTCTGGTGAAGGGGTATCTGCGCCTCGGTGCCTATATCGGCGATGGTGCCGTGGTCGACTATCAGTTCGGCACCACGGATGTCCTCATCGTTATGCCGGTGACGCAGCTGAATGAGCGCTATGTGAATCACTACGGTGCGGACGCCTCGCGCTACTCGAGCTGAGCCGTCTAACAACTCGCTTTAACATTAGAAACCGCTGCTTCTTTGAGGAGGCGGTTTCTCTTTGCGGGGGCTGCGTGCCGGCGACCCATCCGCACCCAAGGTTTAACGCCACCTTAAACCAGCCGCTCTAGTTTGATGCAGACTGCCTTGCGCTCCCCGCACAGGCCCTCAGAATGACGAGAGGCTCATGGCACGCCGCCCGGCTGGCAGCAATCGGATCGAACCGGCGTTTGGCCCTGCCAGCGGCGATCTTTACGATGTGCGCCCGGGAACCGGTGACGTTGCAGCAGAGCGTCCGGTCAAGCGGCCCCGGCGTCCGCGTACGGATGATGGTGACGCCCCTGCCCCCCGCCGCAAGCGCCCCGTAAAGCCTGGCGGAAAGAGCAAGGCTAAAAAGAAAGCCCGCCGCAGCCGCACCCGCTCTTCCAATCCGTTGTTCTGGCTGATCCGCAAGGCATTTTATTGGGGCTTCGTGCTTGCCATCTGGGGCGGCATCGCTGCCACCGGTGTGGTCGTCTACTACGCGGCCCATCTGCCTCCCACCTCCGAATGGAAGGTTCCTGCCCGGCCGCCCAATGTGAAGATCGTTGCCACCACCGGCGAGCTTCTGGCCAACCGGGGCGACACGGGCGGGGAAGCCGTACGTCTGGAGCAGCTTCCGGCATATTTGCCGCAGGCGGTAATTGCCATTGAGGACCGGCGGTTCGAATCCCACTTCGGGCTCGACCCGATCGGCCTTGTCCGCGCCCTTGCCGTCAACATGACGTCGGGCCATCTGGTGCAGGGCGGCTCGACGCTGACCCAGCAGCTGGCCAAGAACCTGTTCCTCGAGCCTGACCGCACCTTGAAGCGCAAGGTGCAGGAAGTGGTGCTGTCACTTTGGCTGGAGGCCAAATACTCCAAGGACGAGATCCTTGAGATGTATCTCAACCGCGTCTATCTGGGCGCAGGCGCCTACGGGGTGGACGCCGCCGCCCGGCGGTATTTCGGCAAGTCGGCAAGGCTTGTTACCCTGCAGGAGGCGGCCGTTCTGGCAGGACTGCTGAAAGCGCCCAGCCGCTATGCCCCCACGCGCAATCCCGAGCTGGCGTTTGAACGATCCAAGGTGGTTCTTGCCGCCATGCGCGATGCCGGCTTCATTGATGCAGCGACCGCCCGGACAGCCATGAGCGAGCCCGCCCATGTGGTCAGCGACCGCAACACGGCCAGCGCCAATTATGTCGCCGACTGGGTGATGGATCTGCTGCCGCAGTTTGCCGGGTCCATCGACAGCGACATCATCGTCGACACCACCATTGATCCGGTGATGCAGCAGGCTGCGGAATCAGCACTGGTGACTGCGCTGAATGCCCACGGACGTGAATTGGGGGTCTCGCAGGGCGCCGTCGTCATCATGGACACGGCAGGGGCCGTACGGGCCATGGTGGGTGGCCGGGACTATCAGAAGAGCCAGTTCAACCGTGCCACCAACGCGCGCCGTCAGCCAGGCTCCGCCTTCAAACCCTTCGTCTATCTGGCGGCGCTTGAAAGCGGCCTGACGCCGGACACGATCCGCCGGGACGAGCCCTTCTCCCTCAAGGGCTGGCGCCCGCAGAACTATACCAAGCAGTATTATGGCGATGTCACGCTCACCGACGCACTGGCCATGTCCCTCAACACCGTGGCTGCGCGGCTGGCGGTGGAAACCGGACCCGGCAAGGTGGTCAAGGTAGCGCAGAAGCTTGGCATCCGCTCGCAACTGGCGGCCAATCCCTCGCTGGCGCTGGGCACATCGGAAGTGACGCCGCTGGAAATCACGGCGGCCTATGTTCCCTTCTCCAATGGCGGCTACGGAGTTGTGCCCCATGTCATCCGCCGCATCCGCACGGCGGAAGGCCGCACGCTCTATGCCCGGCAGGGGGATGGAACTGGCAAGGTGATCGACGGGCTGCGCCTTGCCCAGATGAACCACATGATGGCGCAGACACTTGTCACCGGCACGGGCAAGAAGGCGATGCTGGCAGACCAGCGCCCGGCGGGCGGCAAGACGGGTACCAGCCAGGACTTCCGCGATGCCTGGTTCATCGGCTACACCGGCAACCTGACGGCCACCGTCTGGCTCGGCAATGACGACAACAGCCCGACGAAGAAGGCGACGGGCGGCTCCCTGCCAGCGGAAATCTGGAAGGCCGCAATGGACAAGGCGCATGCCGGTCTGCCCGTTGCGGGCTTGCCCGGTGTTGCCGAACAGCTGCCGCAGAATTACGGCCCTGTGCCCACCGACAATGCCCCCATTCCCCCGGCGGATGTGGGGGCCGATGGCCGTGTCATTCCGCCGCCGCCTTCCGAAGGCGGGCCGCTCGGCTTTATCGGCCGGCTTTTCGGCGGCTGATCAGCCGAACAGATGCAGCTTGCCGCCCTCGTCCTTCAGCCACTGGCGGGCTTTGGGCGTGTGCGGGGCAAGCTGCCGGCACAGCGCCCAGAACCGGTCCGAATGGTTCATTTCCCGCAGGTGCGCCACCTCGTGGGCAGCGACATAGTCCAGGATTTCCGGCGGGGCAAGGATCAGCCGCCAGGAGAAGGACAGCCGCCCGTTCGAGGCGCAAGAGCCCCAGCGGCTGCGGGTGTCGCGCAGGGAAATGGCCGCGGCCTTCACCCCCAGCGTGGCCGTGTGGCGGGCCACGGCTGCTTCGATATCGGCCCGTGCCTGCCGCTTCAGCCAGTCGGCCACCTTGCGGCCCGTATGTTCGGCAGCGCCGGGCACGCTGAGCACCGCATGACCGTCTGCATCAAGCCCTGCCGTTACAAGCCCGCGCAGGCGGCCCGAAGGCTCGATCCGGTGAAGGATTCCCCGGACAGGGACAACCGACCCGGCGGCAAAGGGGGTTGTCTGCGGCAGAGCGGCGAGCTTTTCCTCCAGCCAGCCGGCATGTTTTTCGGCAAAACGCTGGGCGGTAGAGAGCGAGCCGCCCTTGGGAATGGTCAGCACCGGGCCGGACTGGTCATGCGGCAGGCGCAGCAGATAGCGGCGCGCCCGCGGATCAGGCCGCAGGCGCACGGCAATCTCGCCGCCGCTCAGCGGCAGCACGATATGGTCCGGAAAAACAGGCCGCCGCAGCCGTGAGAACATTCCATTTCCCTGCAAGTCTCGCAGACAGGCGCTGCGAGTGTGATTCGAACGTATCAGAGGGTATCTGGTTTTGCTGGCGTGAGGAGTGGCTTGCAGCGGGAAACCGCGCCTTCCAAAACGGCGAAAGCGGCGCAAGCTGCGCCGCTTCCCGCGTGGTGTACCTTACCGGACCGGCCGGTCAGGCAGGACCAGAGGTGCCTGAGCTGCGGCCACGGGCGGCCATGAAGCGGTCGAACTCTTCCTGATCCTTGGCCCGGCGCAGTTCGCGCAGGAAAGTATCGAATTCGGCGCGCATGGCATCGAGTTTCGCACGCTCTTCCTCGAGGCGCTTTAGTTCGCGTTCCCGGTAGTCATCAAAGGCTACGTTGCCGGTCCGGCCAAAGCTTCCCGCATTCATGTTATTCACCGCACTCTTGATCGGGCTTCTGTTCCATTGATCACGGGCGTCACGAAACATTGTTTCGAAACGGTCACCCCAAAGAATATAGGCAAGCATTGCCAGTCCAAGCGGCCAGAACAACACAAAGCCCAGCACCATCAGCACGATGCTTGCCGCATTCCAGCCAGGCCTCAACACAGTGTTCCCAGTCATCGTCATCCCCTTTCGGATTTCAACAGATAAAGACGTGGGAATGCGCGGCCTGCCTTTCAAGAAGACCATGAGGCCCCTCATCGATTACACGGTGCGCCGGGTTGTCTGCAGAATTGAACGCAAAAGCGGAAGACGTCCTTGAATCAATGACTTGGACGGAAGGTTGGGCTCTCACCGGCCCCTGCCGCAGACATGAAAAAACCCGGCCCTGCCCTGATCACCTGCCGGAAGGCAGGCCTCAGAGGGCAGGGCCGGGCCTGATCTCTGGTCTGATCACCGGTCTCAGGCGACCGTTTCAGCCAGTTTGCGGGCCTGCTCGATCCAGTTGTCACGGGCCATGCGGCCGCGGAAATCCAGACGGTCGTCCAGCGCCTCGATCTGCGCATCCGTCAGGCCTGCGATCTGCCAGAAGTGGAAGATGCCCGCTTCATTCAGCGCCTTTTCCAGCTTGGGGCCGACGCCGGTGATGGCCTTGAGATTGTCGGCAACGCCCTGGGGCTTGGCCAGCAGGATCTCGGCCAGCGGGTCGCTCTTCGCAGCTGCGGCTGCCTTCGGCTCAGCCTTGGCAGCAGTTGTCACGTCCGCCTTGGGGGCGGGCGCTGCGTTGGCCCTGTGCGTTTCGGCTACCGGTTTTTCCACTGCGGCCGGTTTGGCGGCGGCAGCTGCAGCAGCTTTCTTCACACGCTCGCGGTTGGCTTGCGAGTGGGTCAGGATGAAGTCGATCATGCGCGGGGCGATTTCGGCGCGGAAGCGCGAGCCATTGAACACACCATAATGGCCCACATTCGGCTGTTCGTAATGAGCTTTCATGTCCTCCGGCAGGCTGGTGCAGAGCGTGTGGGCAGCGCGGGTCTGGCCACGGCCGGTGATGTCGTCCTTCTCGCCCTCGATGGTCAGCAGGGCGGTGTTACGGATGGCGCCGCAGTCTACGAGTACATCGCCGTGCTTCATCTTGCCAAGCGGCAGGGAGTGCTCGATGAACACGCTCTCCACCGTCTGCAGGTAGAATTCTGCCGTCAGATCCATCACCGCCAGATATTCATCGTAAAATTCGCGGTGCTTCTCGGCACTGTCACCATCGCCCTTCACCAGATGCTGGAAAAAGTCGCGGTGGGCGATGAGGTGCCGGTCGAGGTTCATGCTCATGAAGCCCGACAGCTGCAGGAAGCCAGGATAGACGTAGCGCATCATGCCCGGATGCGGGAACGGCACCTGCATGATCACGTTGCGCTTGAACCAGTTGATGCCCTTGGACATGGCCAGATCATTGACGGCGGTGGGCGCGACACGGGTGTCGATCGGCCCGCCCATCAGTGTCATGGTCGAAGGCGCATAGGGATCGTTGCGCGCTTCCATCACCGCAACAGCGGCCAGCACCGGTACCGAGGGCTGGCACACGGCCACGACGTGGGTGTCCGGCCCGAGAAAATGCAGCATGGAGATGACGTAGTCGATGTAGTCATCCAGATCGAACTTGCCGTCCGAAAGCGGCACCATGCGGGCGTCGATCCAGTCGGTGATATAGACATCGGCGCGCGGCAGCATGGCCTCCACCGTGCCGCGCAGCAGCGTGGCATAGTGGCCGGACATGGGAGCAACGATCAGGATCTTCGGGTCGTTACGGCGCTGGGCGGTGCCGCGCTCGAAATGCAGAAGGTCGCAAAAGGGGCGGCGCCAGACGACGCGTTCGCTCACCGGTACCTTCATGCCGCCGATGGTGGTTTCGGCCAGGCCGAACTCCGGCTTGCCATAGCGCCGTGTCGTGCGCTCAAGCACCTCGCAGGCGGCCGCAACCTGCCGGCCGAGCTGCGTGTGGCTCATCGGGTTGAACGGGTTCTGGAAATAGAGCCGTGTTGCGTCCGCTGCGGCACGCACCGGGCCCATGGCGGCATGGTTGATCTCGTAGAGATGATAGAAGGGCAACACTTCTGATCCTTCGTCGCTGGCCCGGCGAACACGCACTGTCTCTGCCGCGTATATCAAGCCCGGCTTCTGGCATTGCAGCAGAATAGGCTGATATTGCCGTCTGCATCAATAGCCCGAGTGTGAACAGCCTGACACCAACAGGTTGACAGCTCATGAAGCCAGTTCTGCACTCTGTATCATACAAAGGACTATTTGCTGCATTGCTGTTGTCGCAGTGCAGCATGAAAATAGAGAGAAATCCTATTTTGCTTAAGGACTTATTGCTGGTGAGTTGAAGCCTCCGGCTGCGCTGTTCCGGAAGCAGGCGCGAGGCATTACGCCGCCAGATCCGCCACGACTGCGTCCAGCACGAAAAAGCCGTCGCGGGTGGCGCGGACACGGGTTTCGTCCAGCTTCTCGACCATGCCATGCTCCAGCAGGTCGTTGAGGCGGCGCGGGTCGATGGAGCGGCCGGACAGCCGCTCGTAGCGGCGCATGTCGACGCCCTCGATCAGCCGCAGGCCCATCAGCAGGTATTCATCGCCCTGCTCCTCGTCACTCAGCGGCAGGTCCTCCACCATGCCGTGGCCGCGCTCTTCCACATGGGCAAGCCATGTTTCCGGATGGCGCTCGATGGCTGTGGCGCGCTTGGTGGCGCCCAGCGACAGGCGGCCATGGGCACCCGGCCCGACGCCCACATAATCGCCGTAGCGCCAGTAGACGAGATTATGGCGGCATTCCGCGCCGGGACGGGCGTGGTTGGACACTTCATAGGCCGGCAGGCCGAGATCAGCGGTCAGATCCTGCGTCAGCTCGTAGAATTCCGCTCCCAGATCCGGGTCTGGCACGATCAGCTTGCCCGCCTGATACAGGTTGAAGAAGGGCGTGCCTTCCTCGATGGTCAGCTGATAGAGCGACAGATGATCGGCGGCGAGTTTCACCGCCTGGCGCAGCTCTGCCTCCCAGCCGGTCACTGTCTGGCCGGGCCGGGCATAGATGAGGTCGAAGGACAAGCGCGGGAAGGTTTCGCGGGCAATCTCGATGGCCTGCAAAGCCCCGGCCACGTCATGCAGACGGCCGAGCTGGCGCAGGTCCTGATCGTTGAGCGCCTGCACGCCCAGAGATACCCGGTTGACGCCAGCTGCCCGGTAGCCCCGGAAACGTTCCGCCTCAACGCTGGAGGGATTGGCTTCCAGCGAGATTTCCACGTCCGTATCGATCGCCCAGTGGCGGGCGATGGCTTCCAGAATGCGCTCCACCGTGCGCGGCAGCATCAGCGACGGCGTGCCGCCGCCAAAGAAGATCGACTGCACCGTCCGGTTTGGCGTCCAGGCGGCAAAATGCGCCAGCTCCCGCTCGAAGGCCGCAACAAAGCGGTCCTGGTCGACCGGCTGATGCCGGACGTGGGAATTGAAGTCGCAATAGGGGCACTTGGCCGCGCAGAAGGGCCAGTGCACATAGATGCCGAAGCCGCCGTCCGGGGTGGTGGTCATTCTTGCTCCAGGCAGGCCTTCGAGAACAGGGTGAAGGCGCGGGCACGGTGGGACAGGGCAGGCGTGGTTCTGGACCAGCCGTGTTTTTCTTCCGAAGTCATCTCACCGAAGGTGCGCTCATGGCCGTCGGGCTGGAACATCGGGTCGTAGCCGAAGCCTTTCGTGCCGCGCGGCGGCCAGACAATCTGGCCTTCCACTTCGCCGCGGAAAAACTCCGCATGGCCATCAGGCCAGGCAAGGCAGAGCACGGCCACGAAGGAGCCGCGCCGGGCTTCCGCCGTCACCGCGCCTGCCTGCTGCAGCTTTTCTTCCACATTGCGCATGGCCATGGCAAAGTCCTTCTCCGGACCGGCCCAGCGGGCGGAATAGATGCCAGGATCGCCATTGAGAGCGGCCGCGCAGAAGCCGCTGTCATCGGCCAGCGACGGCAGACCGGAGGCCTCTGCTGCCGCACGGGCCTTCAGCTCCGCATTGGCCTCGAAGGTGGTGCCGGTTTCTTCCGGTTCCGGCAGGTCCAGCTCGCCGGCCGAAACCACATCGAACCCATAGGGGCCGAGCAGCTCGCGGATTTCGCGCAGCTTTCCGGCGTTGTGGGTGGCCACGACCAGACGGCCCGGCTCCAGCTTGCGGTGTGCCATGGGGTGCCTCACAGGATGGACATTTTCTGCAGGTCGATCAGGCGGCCGATGCCGCCGCGGGCAAGATCCAGCAGTGCCTTGAACTCTTCCTCGGAGAAGGGGGCGCCTTCCGCCGTGCCCTGGATCTCGACAATGCCGCCCGCGCCGGTCAGCACGAAGTTGGCGTCGGTCTCGGCAGCGGAATCTTCCTCATAGTCAAGGTCCAGCACCGGGTTGCCCTTGTAGATGCCGCAGGAAATGGCGGCCACATGGTCCTTCAGCACCGGCTTCTTGACGATCTCGCGGGCGCGCATCCATTCGATGCAGTCATGCAGGGCCACCCATGCGCCGGTGATCGAAGCCGTGCGGGTGCCGCCATCGGCCTGGATCACGTCGCAGTCGATGGAAATCTGGTTCTCGCCGAGGGCTTCCAGATCGACCACGGCGCGCAGCGAGCGGCCGATGAGGCGCTGGATTTCCTGGGTGCGGCCGGACTGCTTGCCGGAGGACGCCTCACGGCGCATGCGCGTGCCGGTGGCGCGCGGCAGCATGCCGTATTCGGCCGTCACCCAGCCCTTGTTCTGGCCGCGCAGCCAGGAGGGCACGCGCTCTTCCAGGCTGGCGGTGCACAGGACGTGGGTGTCGCCGAACTTCACCAGGCAGGAGCCCTCGGCATGCTTGGAAACACCACGCTCCAGCGTGACGGACCGCAGTTCATCGGCAGCACGTTTGGACGGACGCATATCTGGCTCCTGACTTGAAAATGGCCGCTGCGGCGCACTGGCCCACAGATCTTTCCGCGCTTGTAGCCCTGAGACCCGAGAGCCGTAAAGGCCTGCTTGCACTCTGCGGCCATTTTGGTCCTATATCTTGCAGAAGAGCCGTGAATTGCCCGAAGCTGGCAGCACACGAAACCCGGCAGAGGATGAGGTTGGATACGTGAGCCTGAGCGATCTGGACAAGCGGTCCCGCGAGATTTTCCGATCCATCGTCGAGACCTATCTGGACACCGGCGAGCCGGTCGGCTCGCGCAATGTGGCGCGCGGCCTCGGCATGTCGCTGTCGCCGGCCTCCGTACGCAACGTGATGGCTGATCTGGAGCATCTGGGCCTGCTCTATTCCCCGCACACCAGCGCCGGGCGCCTGCCGACCGAAACGGGCCTGCGCTTCTTCATTGATGCGCTGCTCGAGGTGGGGGACCTTTCACAGGAGGAGCGCGAGCGCATCGACGTTCAGGTGCGCGCCTCCAGCCACACCAAGGGCACGATGGAGCATGTCCTGACGGAGGCGAGCCAGCTTCTGTCGGGGCTTTCCAGCGGGGCAGGTGTGGTGCTGACTCACAAGCAGGATGTGCGCCTGCGCCAGATCGAGTTCATCCGCATTGAACCGCTGAAAGCCCTTGCCGTTCTCGTGGGTGAGGATGGCTCGGTGGAGAACCGCATCATCGATCTGCCCTCCGGCCTGCCGCAGTCGGCGCTGGTGGAGGCGGGCAACTATCTCAATGCCCAGATCCAGGGCCGGACCCTGTCGGATGTGCGCCGCGAACTGGAACGCCTGCGCGAGGCCAACCAGGCTGAGCTGGACAGCCTCACCCAGAAGATCGTCGAGGCTGGCCTGGCAGTCTGGGCAGGCGAGGGGGGCGAGGGCGACACGCTGATCGTCCGCGGCCAGTCGAACCTGCTTACCGATGTGGACGTGGCGGAGGATCTGGAGCGGGTGCGCTTGCTATTCGACGATCTTGAAAACAAGCGCGACCTCATCCAGCTGCTCGGCCTTGCCGAAAAGGGGGACGGGGTGCGCATCTTCATCGGCTCGGAAAACAAGCTCTTCTCGCTCTCCGGCTCGTCGCTGGTCGTCTCGCCCTACCGGGACCGGGAGCAGCGCATCGTCGGCGTCCTGGGCGTCATCGGCCCGACCCGCCTCAACTATGCCCGGGTGATCCCCATGGTGGATTACACGGCCCGCCTCGTCAGCCGCATGCTCGGCTGACAGGCCTTTCAGATACAGACAGGAACCGTCATGTTTTCTCCCGCAGAGCTGGAGCGCTATGCCCGTCACATCGTGCTGAAGGAGGTGGGCGGGCCGGGTCAGCAGAAGCTGAAGGCCGCGCGTGTTCTCGTCATCGGCGCGGGCGGGCTCGGCGCACCGGTGCTGCAATATCTGGCGGCGGCCGGCGTGGGGACGCTGGGCATCGTCGATGATGATACGGTATCGCTGTCCAACCTGCAGCGGCAGGTAATTCACGACACGGAGCATCTGGGCGAGCCGAAGGTGTCAAGCGCTGCCGAAGCGATTGCCCGGCTCAACCCCAATGTGACCGTGGAGCCGCATCCGGTGCGGCTTGCGGGCCACAACGCCATGCAGCTGATCCAGCGCTATGATCTCGTCATCGACGGTTCGGACAATTTCGCCACCCGCTATCTGGTGTCGGATGCCTGCTTCTTTGCCCGCAAGCCGCTGGTCACCGCTGCCGTGGGGCGCTTCGACACGACCATCACCCTGCTGAAACCCCATGAAACCGGCGCAGACGGCACACCCAATCCGACCTACCGCTGCCTCTTCCCGAAGCGCCCGGCGGAAGGGCATCTGCCGACCTGCGCCGAGGCCGGCGTTCTGGGGGCGCTGACTGGCCTTGCCGGAACATTGCAGGCGCTGGAAGCCATCAAGGAGATCACCGGCATCGGCTCCGGCCTGACCGGGAGGCTGCTGATGATCGACACGCTGGCCATGCGTTTCGAGACCATCAACTACCGCCGCTCTCCCGCCAATCCGCTCAACGGCGATCATCCGAAGACCTGGGCGGAGCTGCTGGAAGAGGAACGCTGACACCTGAAAAGCAAAGACCGCAGCCCGGATGGGCTGCGGCCTGAAGTCTTGCCGGAAATGGCTGTCCGGATCAGTTCGGAACCGGAGCCGCTTCCTGGTTGGCCATGTTCTGGCGGTAGAGCTGGGCGAAGTCGATCGGGTCCAGCATCAGCGGCGGGAAGCCGCCGTTGCGTGTCGCATCGGCCAGGATCTGGCGCGCAAACGGGAAGAGCATGCGCGGGCACTCGATCATGACGAAGGGGTGCAGGTGCTCGTTCGGCACACCGTTGATGCGGAACAGGCCGCCGTAGACCAGCTCCACGTTGAACATGACCATGTTCGGGCGCTCGGCCTTGGCGCTCAGCGACAGGACCACATCGAAATGACCATCGGCGACCGGCTGGGCGCTGACGTTCACCGAGATGTCGAGCTTTGGCTGTTCGCCCTGCTGCAGCGAGCGCGGTGCGTTCGGGTTCTCGAAGGACAGGTCCTTGATGTACTGCGCCAGGATGCTGAGGCCCGGTGCTTCGCCACCCTGTGCATCGCTGCCCTGCGCCGCGGCGCCACCTTCGTTGATGTCCGTCATCTGTCTCGTATCCGTCTTTCAGTTTCAGGCCCGGCACAATGCTCCGGACCATCAAGCGGCAAGCCGGTGCCCGCTCATCGGTCGCAGAACACCATCTGGAGAGGCTGGCTAGCACGCGAGCACCTGTTCACACAAGAGGCCTGGGCATACTGCGGTGAGTGGACACAGAGGGAGAGGGCTTGCCACGGCACGGATTTCGGCCCAGTTAGTTGCCATGAACGATCCAGTTGAATCCGGTTTCATCCTTTCCCACCGCAGGCTCAGCCTGGATACGCTGGTGCGCCTGCGCTGGCTGGCGGTTGCGGGCCAGACCGTGGCCCTGCTCGTGGTGCAGCTGGGGCTGGGCTATCCGGTGCCCTCCGCGCCCGCCTTTGCGCTGGTCGCCTGTTCGGCTTGGCTCAATGTCTTCCTGAAGATCCGCTCGCCTTCCGCCAAACGCCTGCCGGACTGGGCGGCGGCCGGGCAGCTGGCCTATGACATCCTGCAGATGAGCGGCCTCTTGTTCCTCACCGGCGGCCTAGGCAATCCCTTCGCCTTCCTGCTGCTGGCGCCGGTGATGGTGTCGGCCACCGGCCTTTCGGGCCGCCTGACGCTGATGCTGGGCCTGCTGGTGACGGTCTGCGCCACGCTGCTGGCCTTCATCCATTTGCCGCTGCCCTGGCCGGAGCCTCATGTCTTCTCGCTGCCGGATGTGTATTCGGTCGGTATCTGGATGGCGCTTGTCTGTTCTCTCGCCTTCATGGCCGTCTATGCTTTCCGCGTTGCGGTGGAAGCACGCCAGCTGGCCGATGCGCTGGCCGCCAGCGAGCTGGTTCTGGCGCGAGAACAGCATCTCAATGCCCTCGATGGCCTTGCCGCCGCCGCCGCCCACGAGCTGGGCACGCCTCTGGCAACGATTTTTCTGACGGCCAAGGAACTCTCGCGGGAATTTGACGAGGGGGACCAGCGCCGCGAGGATGTGGTTCTGATCCGTGCGCAGGCGGAGCGCTGCCGTGATATCCTGCGCCAGCTGACCACCCTGTCGAGCGACAAGGACCAGCTGTTCCAGCGCATGCCCATGTCGCAGCTGATCGAGGAAGTGGTGGAGCCCCACCGCGGCTTCGGCATCAGCATCAATGTGGACTTTGCCGGCAAGGAGCCGGAGCCGGTGGGCGTGCGCAATCCGGCCATTCGCTATGGCCTCGGCAACCTCCTTGAAAACGCAGTGGATTTTGCTGCGTCTGCCGTTCAGGTCAAAACCGCATGGGATCAGAGGACCGTCAGGATCGAGATCCGCGATGACGGGCCCGGCTTTACCCCGGACGTATTGTCGCGGATCGGCGAACCTTACATTTCCTCCCGGGCCTCCCGTTCCCAGACCGGGGGAGGCCTCGGACTTGGCTTTTTCATTGCGAAAACCCTGCTTGAACGGACCGGTGCGCGGCTGATGCTGGAGAACCGCCCTGCCCCCGAAACCGGGGCTGTCGTGCGTATTTCCTGGCCCCGCAGCAGCATTGAGGGCGGCTCGGATATGGACCCGGCCGCGGTTTCTGGCCATATAAAGGACACTATTCACGAGCGAGGGGCTCCGTGAGCGGCCAGACACCATGCTGGCAGCGGAGCTGATCACGTCTGTAAATGCAGGACGGCACCCATGAGTGACACAGAGCTTCGCAAGATTGAGGCGGAAGACAAAAGCCTTCTGCTTGTTGATGACGACAAGGCCTTCAACCAGCGCCTTGCCCGGGCCATGGAAAAGCGCGGTTTCGAAGTGGAAACAGCGGAAAGCGTGCGAGAGGCAATCGCCAAGGTGGGCGTCCGTGCGCCAGCTTTCGCCGTGGTCGATATGCGTCTCGAAGATGGCAGCGGCCTGGATGTGATCGAGGCGATCCGCGAGAGCCGCCCCGACGCCCGCGCAGTCATCCTCACGGGCTATGGTAACATCGCCACGGCGGTGACGGCGGTGAAGCTCGGCGCCATCGACTATCTCTCCAAGCCTGCCGATGCGGATGAGGTCTTTGCCGCGCTGACCCGTGAGGGCGATGAGAAGGCAATGCCGCCGGAGAACCCCATGTCCGCTGACCGTGTCCGCTGGGAGCATATCCAGCGCGTCTACGAAATGTGCGAGCGTAACGTTTCGGAAACGGCACGCCGGCTCAACATGCACCGGCGCACGCTTCAGCGGATTCTGGCCAAGCGCGCGCCGCGCTAAATACCGGACCTCAACGAAGGTGGCTATTGAGGTCTGATCAGGCCTTCACGGCGCATGAGCAACCTTAAGGCATGATGCGTCAGCGTCCCAGAGCCGTGGCAGAAGCCGGGCCGTCAGCCTCGCACCAGATGCAATTGATAGCGCTGGGGCACTTCCAGCGCTTTGGGCGCGGGTCTCGCGTGAGCAAAATCCCGCCCCAAGTGTTTGCGATATTGCCGTGAGTGGCCCGGCAAGGCTAAAAGCGGCTCGCGCCGGGCTTGTCCCGGACGTGTGCAAACGCATGAAGATGAGGGACGACATGGGGTGGGTGTTCAGCGGCGGTGCGCGGGGCGTGACGGCCGGACTTCTGACGCTTCTGGCGGCCACGTTACCTGCGCAGCCTGTCTTCGCCCAAAGTCTGCCGGAGCAGATCCGGGTGCAGGTCGTCCCAGCCGAGCCGGGCATCCGCTCCATTCTGGTCAACAAGCGTTACCGCCCGATTATCTCCCGTGGCATTGAAGGTGCTGTGGTCGAGACTGTCACCGGTGCCGTCGATCCCTCCACGGTCAGTTGTCAGGTCGAGCTTGAAATCACGCTCGAGAACAGCCGCGTCCTGCGCGAGAGTGCCGATATCTGTGCCTCCGGCGGCGCGGTGACGGTTGACGTGAAGAAGGACGTTACCGGCCGTCCGCGGGTCGTCGGCGGTGCGGGCGTCACCCCGGCGCCGGCCAGCCCCTCGGGCTCATCCTCCTCGCAGCCAGCTCAGAACCAGAGCACGCAGGCACCCGTCGCAACGGCTCCTGCGGCGCAAGCGCCCCAAACCCAGACCCAGCCGCAGGTTCAAATGCCGCCGCAGGCGCCGGTCCAGCCCCAGGCTCAGGAACAAACTCAGGCACAGACGCCTGTTGAACCGTCACAGCCGCAAGGTCAGTTGCCGCCTCTGGACAGCCCCGTACTGCCCGCCGCGCCAGTTGAACGGGAATGGACAGTCACTGGCACCGAACTTGGCTCGACGATGGCGCGGCTCGTGCATGGCCCGGCGCAAGGTGCAGATGCAGATTTCACCGCCCGCTGCACGCCGCAGTCCGGATTCATTACCGTCAGTGTGCCCCAGACTGCCGCGCCGGTTTCGCAGGGCAGCCCGGTCTCGGTGGCGCTGAAGTCGGAAGAATTCTACACCAGCTATGACGCTTCGGGTTCCGATGCGAACAATCCGCAGGGACGCTCCCTGCCGGAGTTTACCGTCGCAGCCACCGATCCCGTCTGGGATGTGATGGCGCGCAAGTCCGTGCTGGAAGTGATTGTCGAGGGGGCGGTCACGCCGGTTTCCCTGAAGGGCAGCGCCAAGGCGGTGCGCCTGTTCGCGGCAGCTTGCGCCTTGCCGGACCAGATCGTGGATCCCAGCTCCAACCCGGCCATGGCGGGTGGCACGGGAGATCTGGCTTGCACTGAACTTGGTGGCATCCGGTCACTGGATGGCGGCTTCCGGGGCCGCATGCTGTTCCGCAATGCCCGGGGCGGCCCCATCGATGTGTTCTGGATCGATTATTCCGGCATCCAGCAGTTCTACGCCCGCCTCGAGCCAGGGCAGGTGCTGGACCAGGAATCCATCATCTCCAACGCCTGGCTCGTGACGACCGATGTGGGCCAGTGTCTTGGGATCTACATCAGCCGCGAGCCGCAGCAGACCGTTGTAATCGGACAGCCGAGTGGCAGTACCATGCCGGTTCCGCAAGGCCTGCCGCAGGGGGCTTTCACCCCCGCGCCGCCCGTGCAGCCTCAACCTCAGCTTCAGACTCCGGGCATGTTGCTGCCACCCGCGCCCGTCGGCAATGTCAGCACCACGAACTATATCTGCACCGCCGGTATCGACCTGCAGGTCGTCTATGATACCGCCCGGGGCGTTGCCATGGTGACCGAGTTCGGGCAGGTCTCCGTCACGCTGCCGCGCGTCAATGGCGGGGCAGGCTTCCGCTATGAAGCGAACGGCTATGTCCTGCAGGGACAGCGGGACAACGTCACGTGGTCCCGCCCGGGCCTCTACGACGTCTTCTGCGGACGGGGGTGAGCGCAGTCAGGCCTTTGCCCGGATTTCAGATGCGCCGCAGGGCGACTTTTGAAATCCGGTGATTGGCATCCTTGGTCAGGATCAGATCGGCACGCGGGCGCGTCGGCAGGATGTTTTCCTTGAGGTTCAGAAGGTTGATATTGGTCCAGATGGTCTTCGCCGTGGCCAGTGCTTCTTCGTCCGTGATCCGGGAGTAGCGGTGGAAATAGGAGCCGGGATCGCGGAATGCGGTCTCGCGCAGGTGCATGAAGCGCTCCACATACCAGGTCTCCAGAATGTCCTCCGGCGCGTCGATATAGACCGAGAAGTCGAAGAAATCCGAAACGAAGGGCACGGCGCGGCCATCCTTGGGCAGTTCCCGCGTCTGCAGCACATTCAGGCCCTCGACGATGAGGATATCCGGCTGGTCGATGGTGACCGAGTGGCCGGGCATCACATCGTAATAGAAGTGGGAATAGAGCGGCGCCCGTACGTTGCGCTTGCCTGCCTTGATGTCTGACAGGAAGGTCAGAAGCGCGGTGCGGTCAAAGCTTTCGGGAAAGCCCTTGCGCTGCATCAGGCCTTCCGCTTCCAGCACGGCATTGGGGAAGAGAAAGCCATCGGTGGTGACAAGATCCACCTTCGGGCTCGCCGGCCAGCGGGCAAGCAGGGCGCGCAGGATGCGCGAGGTGGTCGACTTGCCGACTGCCACGGAACCTGCAACGCCGATGATGAAGGGCGTCTTGCTCTCCGCCACGCCGAGGAAGCGCTTCGTCGCCTGATGCAGGATCAGCGTCGCTTCGGCGTAATAGGCCAGAAGCCGCGATAGCGGCAGATAGATGCTTTCCACCTGCGCCATGGAAATGGGGTCGTTCAGCGCCCGCAGCTCGCTCACCTCGGCAGAGGTCAGCGTCATGGGCGTATCGGCACGCAGCCGGGACCATTCGGTTTCCGTGAAGACCCTGTACGGCGACAGGTCCATGGTCTCGGGGCGGGTGACAGTCTGGTCCATGGGCGGCTCTGTCCCGGTTGTTCCAAGGGCTTGCATGCGGGCCTTTCTGGTCCGGATGCGCTTGTGATGCGCCAGAACGGTGCCAGCTGAAATGCTCTAGCTGGCGGGCCGTGAGGCTTTTTCCTCAAGACCGGTCTGTCCGGTGCGTGCGGCAAGTTCCGCCATGACCTCGTCAAGGCTTACGCCGCTCACCTTCAGCACCACCATGAGGTGATACAGAAGATCCGCCGCCTCGCCCTTGAGGCCGTCCCGGTCGCCCTGCACAGCGGCAATCGCGGCCTCAACGGCTTCCTCGCCCAGTTTCTGGGCGCATTTGCCAACGCCTTTGCCCACCAGCTTGCGGGTGTAGGACATATCATCGTCGCTCGCCGCACGGGCCGCTACAATGGCTTCCAGGTCGGCGAGAGTGAATGCGGTCATCAGAGCTGTCTTTTCCCGTAACAGGTGAAACTTACACCGGATTTCAGCCGAAATCAGGTATCCATTCGCATAGGTATCCCTGCGGCAGCCATGTGGGCTTTTGCCTCACCGATGCTGTAGGTGCCGAAGTGGAAGATCGAGGCGGCCAGAACGGCTGTCGCATGGCCATCGCGCACGCCCTCGACCAGATGATCAAGCGTGCCGACGCCGCCCGAGGCAATCACCGGCACCGGCACCGCATCGGCAATCGCCCGCGTCAGGGCAATGTTGTAGCCGGACTTGGTGCCGTCCCGGTCCATGGAGGTGACCAGCAGCTCGCCCGCACCCAGCTCCACCACTTTCCGGGCAAATTCCACGGCATCGATGCCGGTGGCGTTGCGCCCGCCATGGGTGAAGATCTCGAAGCGGGGTGCTTCGCCTTCTGCATTCACCTGCTTGGCGTCTATGGAGACGACGATGCACTGGGCCCCGAATTTCTCGGCAGCCTCGCGCACGAAATCCGGATTGTTGACCGCCGCCGTGTTGATCGACACCTTGTCGGCACCAGCGATCAGCAGCTTGCGGATATCCTCCACCGTGCGCACGCCGCCGCCGACGGTGACGGGCATGAAGCAGGCCTCCGCCGTGCGCCGTACCACGTCGAAGATCGTGTCCCGCCCCTCGTGGCTGGCGGTGATGTCGAGGAAGCACAGCTCGTCGGCGCCAGCGGCATCATAGGCCTTGGCCGCCTCCACCGGGTCTCCGGCATCCACCAGATCAACAAAGTTGACGCCCTTGACGACACGGCCGTCCTTGACGTCGAGACAGGGAATGATGCGGGCCTTGAGGGTCATGCGCGGGCCTTTGCAATTTCATAGCCACGCAGATATGGAATCTGAATGGCAGAGGCAGACAGCTCTTACATCTTCTATGCAGACGAAAGCGGCGATCATTCGCTGACGTCCATTGACGTGAACTTTCCAGTTTTTGCCTTGTCGCTCTGTGGCTTCAAAAAATCAAGCTATTGCAGCCAGATCGTTCCCCGCTTCCAGCGGATCAAGTTCCACTACTTCGGCCATGATGCGGTCATTCTGCACGAGCACGAGATCAGAAAGCAGAAGGGCGATTTCAGGCTTTTCACTGATCAGAGGCTGCGCGAAAGCTTCCTGCAAGATGTGTCGGACTGCATCGAGGCTTCGTCCTTCCGGATCGCCGGGTGCGCCATTCTGAAAAGTGAGCTTAAGCTGGATTTCTTTCCGGACAATCCCTACGCCATCGCCCTTGGAATCTGTCTCGTGAAGATCCATCAGTTTCTGAAGGCAAAGCAGGAAACCGGCAAGCGGACGTTCTTCATCTTCGAGAAACGCGGGCCCCGGGAGGATCAGGAGCTTGAACTGGCCTTCCGGCGCATCATTGCCGGAGACAACCAGATCCGGACGCCAATGCCTGGCTTCGAGGCGATCTTTCTCGACAAGAAATCCAATTCGATTGGCTTGCAGATTGCCGATCTCACCGCAAGGCCCATGGCCCTCAGTGTGTTCCGCAAGGATCAGCCGAACCGGGCTTTCGAGATCCTGTCCAGAAAGATGATCGGCGGCACCTCTCTGGGTGCGAAGGGGCGCGGAATCTTCGCCTGAAAAGCGAAAGGCCCCGGATTACTCCAGAGCCTGACGCCGACCGGGAACCCCCAATCCATTTGGTTCAAAGATAAGGGAGTTTTAGATTTTGTCAAGCTTTTTCATAGGCTTAAGCAAAAAGTCCCAACCCCTTCATCTGATTCAGCTTTCCCTTGCCGCCCGGATCAGGGCCATGGCCTCGGCCGGGTCGAGGCGGCCGTCGTAGAGGGCGCGGCCGGAGATGGCGCCTTCCAGGATGGCACAGTCCTGCTGCAGCAGGCGCTTGATGTCTTCAATGGAGGCAAGGCCGCCCGAGGCGATGACGGGAATGGACACGGCAGCCGCCAGTTCCAGGGTCGAGGGGATGTTGAGCCCCTTCAGCACGCCGTCCCGGTCGATATCCGTATAGATGATGGCCGAAACGCCGGCATCCTCGAAGCGCCGGGCAAGGTCCACGGCGGTGAGTTCGGAGGTTTCCGCCCAGCCTTCCACCGCCACATGGCCACCCTTGGCGTCGATGCCGACGGCGATCTTGCCGGGGAACTTGCGGCAGGCCTCGCGCACCAGCTCCGGGTCGCGCACGGCGACGGTGCCGAGGATGACGCGGGTGATGCCCTTGGCCAGCCAGCTTTCGATATGGGCGAGCGTGCGGATGCCGCCGCCCAGCTGCACTGGGTTCTTCGTTGCGCCAAGAATGGCTTCCACCGCCGCGCCGTTGACGCTTTCCCCGGCAAAGGCGCCGTTGAGGTCAACCACGTGCAGATATTCAAAGCCTTGATCTTCAAAGGCCTTGGCCTGCGCCGCCGGATTGTCGTTGAAGACGGTGGCCTGGTCCATGTCGCCCAGTTTCAGGCGCACGCACTGGCCGTCCTTGAGGTCGATGGCGGGAAAAAGGATCATGGCAATGTCTCTCTTGCGGCGCCTGCCGCGCCTTGGTCGTGCATCGGGCGTGAAAGCCGGGCCTCAGGGCTTCCAGTCAAGGAAGTTGGCAATGAGGCCAAGGCCAAGCCGCTGGCTCTTCTCCGGGTGAAACTGGGTGCCCACCATCGTGTCGCGCGCCACCATTGCGGTGAAGGTGCCGGCATAGTCGAAGGTGGCCAGCCGGTCTTCCGGGCGGGCGCAGGCGAAATGGAAGGAATGGACGAAATAGGCATGCAGCCCGTCCGGCCCGGTGGCCAGACCCTTCAGCACGGGGTGGGACTGCGGATGCACGCTGATCGTGTTCCAGCCCATGTGCGGGATTTTCAGCGAAGGATCAGACGGCTGCATCGCCGTGACATCGCCGTCGATCCAGCCGAGGCCTTCCACCGTTTCGAATTCCAGCCCGCGGGAGGCCATCAGCTGCATGCCGACGCAGATGCCCAGGAAGGGCTTGGCCTTGCGGCGCACGCTTTCCTCAAGCGCTTCGCGCATGCCTTCGACGGCTTCCAGTCCCCGGCGGCAATCGGCAAAGGCGCCGACGCCCGGCAGGACGATACGGTCTGCCTTCAGCACCTGTTCCGGATCGGAGGTGACGATCACATCCGGCACCTTCGCGTGATCACGGGCGGCCCGTTCGAAGGCCTTGGCAGCCGAGCGCAGGTTGCCCGAGCCATAGTCAATGATGGCGACAGTCATCTTGCACTTTCTCCTGTGAACCCCGAGCCGGCAAATCCGGAGCCGGACAGCGTCAGGCCGATCACCTGCTCGCGGCCAAAGCGCGGCACGAAGCCCTGCGGCTGCGGGGCAGCCGGTGTTTCCACCGGGCGCTGGGCCGGGCGGTAGGCGTTGAAGAAGCGCAGCTCGGCCTCTTCTCTGTCCTGTCCCGTGACAACACCGGCGAAGATCCAGCCCTTGCGCTCCAGCGACCAGCGCCGCAGGTTGCCGCTTTCAAGGCCGATGAGAACACCGGTCAGAAATGCCACCACGCCGGGCGCTGACTGGATGAAATTCTGGGCGATCAGCTCCAGCACCAGCGAGAGGGTGAGATAGGCCAGAAACGGCAGCCACAGCCGGTGCACCAGCATCCAGATGCCGGTGAAGACCAGCGCCGGGGTGGAGAAACCGTCGCGCACGAAAACCGCCCTTTGCGCCATAGCAGGCGTCAGGCTGCGCCCCTCCGCCTCCGGCGGCAGCATGACCATGTATGTGCTCATTGCCCTGCCTCCTCAGCCGCCAAGCTGGCCCTTGGTGGTTGGCACGCGGCCCGCCTGGCGCGGATCGATCTCGATGGCCTTGCGCAGCGAACGCGCCACGGCCTTGAAACAGGTTTCTGCGATATGGTGGCAGTTGCTGCCATAGATATTGGCGATATGAAGGGTGATGCCCGCATTCATGGCGAAGGCACGGAAGAATTCCTCGAACAGTTCGGTGTCGAACTCACCCACCTTGTCACGGGAGAATTCCACCTGCCAGACGAGGAAGGGCCGGCCGGACACATCCAGCGCGCAGCGCGTCAGCGCCTCGTCCATGGCCAGATGGGTGTCTGCATAGCGGGTGATGCCGGACATGGACCCCAGCGCCTGAGACAGGGCCTGCCCCAGCGCGATGCCGGTGTCCTCCACCGTGTGGTGGAAGTCGATATGAGTGTCGCCCTCGGCGCGCACCTTGATGTCGATCAGCGAATGGCGCGCAAGCTGTTCCAGCATATGGTCGAAGAAGCCGACCCCCGTCGCCACGTCATAGGCGCCGGTGCCATCAAGATTGATCTCGACGTCAATGCGGGTTTCCTTGGTGTTGCGCGAGATTGCCGCTGTGCGCATCTGTCATCCTTCCATCGGCCAGCCTTACTACCTGCCTGGCGAAACCGCGCCGTTTTAGCAGGCGGTGCCACGCATGGAAACACAAATGGGCAATCTGGCCAGAGACTTCTTTGCCAGATCATCGAAGCCGGGAAGTTGCGCGGTTCTGGCGTTGCTGCAACGGGCCTGCTAGGAAGCGGCAACGCCTCACGCCACCATGAAAGGAAACCCGGATGGCCGCCTCCAGCCGCTTTGCCCCCAAGTCCGCCACTCACCGCCTGATGCTGCCGCTGGATGTGCCCACGGTTGAGGAGGCGCGGGCGCTGATTGCGGCGACGAAGGGCGCCGTCGGGGTCTACAAGATCGGCATGGAGCTGCAGTTTGCTGGCGGGCTGAAACTTGCCGAAGAGCTGGCGGGCGAGGGCATCGAGGTGTTTCTCGACGTGAAGCTGCTCGACATCGACAACACCATCGCCAGCGCCGTGCGCAACATTGCCCGCATGGGCGTGCGCTTCGTCACGCTGCATGCCTATCCGCGCACCATGCGCGCCGCCGTTGCCGCCTTGCAGGAAACGGATACCAAGGATCTCTGCCTGCTCGGCGTCACGGTTCTGACCTCCATGGACGAGGAGGATCTGCTGGCGGCCGGTTATCGCGGCCCGGTGGCGGGCCTTGTCGAGGCGCGCGCCGGGGATGCACGGGCCGTCGGCATGGGCGGCATCGTCTGCTCGCCGCTGGAAGCGGGCCTTGTGCGGAAGGCTGTGGGCGGCGAGCTTGTAGTCGTCACGCCGGGCGTGCGGCCCGCCGGCAGCGACAAGGGCGACCAGAAGCGCGTGATGACGCCGGGCGATGCCATCCGCGCCGGGTCCGACTATCTCGTCATCGGCCGCCCCATCAGCCGCGCCGCCGACCCCCGCCGCGCCGCAGAGGCCATCACTGCGGAAATCGAAGCGGCGCTGTGAGGCGGGTCACTACTCTCCGCGTCATCCCGGTTTGCCGCGTGGCGGCAAGACCGGGATCTAGTATCCCCGGCGGAAATGATGGCAGAGACCGGGGATACTGGATCCCCACCTTCGTGGGGATGACAAGGTGAGAGGCTGTGCCGGGGTGCATGAATGCTCTCCCGGCACAAGGCGGGGAAAGCCGCAGTCTGGTTGCCCAGGCACAGCGCTTCAACGCCCCTCCCCCTTGAGGGGAGGGGTGAGGGGTGGGGGTAACAGACTGAAAATACAGGGTATTTTTATTGAAATCTCTCTGTTCAGAGACGAGTGCCAGTCAGGAAGCGCTCCTGCGTGAAGACCCCCACCCCTACCCCCTCCCCTCAAGGGGGAGGGGAATCGAGAGGCCTCATTCAGAGCGGTAACCCTCGAAAACTTCTTGTCTTCCCGGCGCAAGGCGGCAGAAGCCCATCGCCGTTTCAGCGCAAACACCTGCCCCTTACGCCGCTTTTCCGAACCGGTAGTAGGACATGGACAGGGTGCCGTATTCGTAGGTGCGGTGAAGCAGCTCGCCCCTGGCGCCCTTGCCGCCAGCACCGAGCGCGAAGAACACAGGCAGAAGGTGCTCCTCCCTCGGGTGCGCCATCCGGTAGCCGGGGGCGGCGTCGAGATCCGTGATCCGTTCTGCGTCGCCGGTGAGAAGGCCCTGATCCAGCCAGGCATCGAAGGCCGTGGCCCATTCGGGGGCCGGGCTGTTCTGCGGCATCAGCTGGCGCAGGTTATGGGTGGTGCTGCCGGTGGCGATGATCAGCACGCCGCTGTCCTGCAGTCCGCTCAGTGCCTCGCCCAGCTCCAGCAGCTCCTGCGGGCCGTAGCTCAGCGGCAGGGAGAGGGCGACGACCGGAATATCCGCCTGCGGATAGGCGAGAGAGAGCGGCACCCAGGCGCCGTGATCCAGCCCCCATGTGGGGTCGATCTCTGCCTCGATGCCTGCGGCGCTCAGCTTTTCCATCACCTCGCCGGTCACATCTTCCGGGGCGCTGGCCGGATACTGGATCTCGAACAGGGCGCGGGGAAAGCCGCCGAAATCATGGATGGTGCGCAGCGGGCCGGGGGCGGAAACCCGGAGGCCCTCCGTCTCCCAGTGGGGCGACAGCACCACGATGGCACGCGGGCGCGGCAGGCTGGGGCCGAGTTCCTTCAGAAACCGGTGCGCGGCGCTGTCCGCAATCGCCAGCATGGGCGAGCCATGGGCCAGAAACAGCGGTTCAAATCCTGTGGCAGACATGTGATCCCTCCATGGCGGAGCAGGGCGTATCATTCGTTGCCTTGAGAATAGGAACGTTTCCGCCGTGGATAAAGAGGCGCGAATGCGACGGATCGTTCACCCTCACGAAACAGCAGCTATGCCCCCCGTCCGGCGCCCTGCCGCATGACCTGTTGACCGCAGGCCGCAAGGCTTGCGCTGGGCCGCCAATGCTGACAGCAAGAGGGCCGTATTTCCTTCAAGGAGAATTGCCATGCCCGTTCCTGCTTCCGTCACCGTTGAACTGCTGCGCCTTGAGCATGGCGCAGACCTGCCGCTGCCCGCCTATCAGAGCGCCGATGCAGCCGGGTTTGATCTGATGGCAGCGGTGAGCGAAGATCTGGTGCTGCAGCCGGGCAAGAGGGCGATGGTGCCGACCGGCCTTGCCATGGCCATCCCGCGCGGCTTCGAAGGCCAGGTCCGCCCCCGCTCCGGCCTTGCCGCCAAGAACGGCATCACGGTCCTCAACTCCCCCGGCACGGTGGATGCGGATTATCGCGGCGAGGTGAAGGTCATCCTGATCAACCACGGCGACGAGCCCTTCACCATCACCCGCGGGTTGCGCATCGCCCAGATGATCATCGCCCCTGCGATGCAAGCCACCCTGACCGAAGTCAACATCCTGGATGCCACCCAGCGCGGCGTTGGCGGGTTCGGGTCGACTGGGGTGGGGTGATTGGGTTTTTTGGGGGGCGCGCGGAATATGCTGCTGCGCCCCCCCCGCTTCCCGAGAGGGCGTTGGTGGCCGTGCTCCCTGCCCATCCCAAGAGCGGCACAAGATTGATTCGCGGGCCCGGAGGGAGCGCCCGCCATCGCTCAAAAGCCTTAGAAATTGGGCTTCCAGGAATAGCTAGGGGGGCACGATATCCCCGTTTTGTGTCGCTGCATGGCATAGGCTCATGGAGAAGACAGCTGGATAGCAGAGGCGTCATGGAAGACGACCATAGGCGATTTAAGGAATGTTCTGCTCGATCGCCAATGCAACGGCGGCATTTGCGGCTACTTGTAAAGCAGGCGCTGCCGTCGGTGACGATGCAATGCTAACGACAGTGATGTGTGGATTTGCAGCCACAAATGCATTTAGAGCTCTCACGGATGCGCCCCTTGATTTAGTTGTGCAAACAACAATGTCGCAGTTACGTGAAGCAAATAAGCCCACAGCGCTCTGGACATGACGAGCTGAATCTCCGTCTTTTGCCACTCCAAGCAACCAGTTTCCGTTTTTCTGAATGGGAAAAGTGATAAGTTCAGGAAATGGACTGGCGGTGACATTCCGATAGTTCTCCACAAAATGAACGACTGAGCTCGTTTTTCCAGAGTTTGACGTTCCGTAAACGACGATAAGCTTAGGCATAATTTCCTCGTCTATAAAATTTGATAATTTTTATTTTAATAATCATAAATAAAACTTTTTCCAAAATCAAAAATTTTTAAAAGCGGATATTTAGTGCTCGCCGTACAGCCGATTCTCCTGTTAGGGGGGGGGACTCCCCACCCCCGCTTTGGCACAACTTTCCTTATTCCTCAGGCTTTTGAGCATGAGAGCACTCGATTCCGGCGTGAATTGTTCCTAGGTTAGGATCAGAATTCCGACAGAAGAACAGGTGCCCCGCATCATGGTGCCGGGGCCAGGACGGGAGATGACAATGACCGACAGGAAGCCGGGCCGCGGCCGGATTTACAGCTCGATCACCGAAACCATCGGCGACACGCCGCTTGTGCGGC
The DNA here is from genome assembly GCF_036881715.1 of Pannonibacter anstelovis. NCBI lineage: Bacteria > Pseudomonadati > Pseudomonadota > Alphaproteobacteria > Hyphomicrobiales > Stappiaceae > Pannonibacter > Pannonibacter anstelovis. The sequence continues at coordinate 231,189 of NZ_JBAKBF010000003.1, read as the reverse complement.
TGGACCGCCTTGCGGAGAAGCACGGGGTGAAGGCCACTCTGCTGGGCAAGCTGGAGTTCTTCAACCCGATTTCCAGCGTCAAGGACCGTATCGGCGTTGCTATGGTCGAGGCGATGGAAGCCGCTGGTCAGATCCAGCCGGGCAAGACCACGCTGGTGGAGCCGACCTCCGGCAACACCGGCATTGCGCTGGCCTTCGTCGCCGCCGCCAAGGGCTACCGGCTGATCCTTGTCATGCCGGAGACCATGTCCATCGAGCGGCGCAAGATGTTCAAGATCCTCGGCGCCGAGCTGGAGCTGACGGAAGGGCCGAAGGGCATGAAGGGCGCCATCGCCCGTGCTCAGGAGCTGGTGAGCGAGATCCCCGGCGCGGTGATGCCGCAGCAGTTCGAGAACCCGGCCAACCCGGAGATCCACCGCCGCACCACGGCGGAAGAGATCTGGAACGACACGGACGGCAAGGTGGATGTGTTCGTCTCCGGCATCGGCACAGGCGGCACCATCACCGGCGTGTCGCAGGTGCTGAAGAGCCGCAAGCCGGGCTTGCATGTGGTGGCGGTGGAGCCGGAGGACAGCCCGGTCCTGTCCGGTGGCAACCCCGGCCCGCACAAGATCCAGGGCATTGGTGCCGGTTTCGTGCCGGGCGTGCTGGACACGTCGGTCTATGATGAGGTGGTCAAGGTTTCCAATGACGAAGCCTTTGCCACGGCCCGTGAGGTTGCCCGTACCGAGGGCGTGCCGGTGGGCATTTCCTCCGGCGCGGCGCTGACGGCCGCCATCAAGGTTGGCCAGCGCGACGGGATGGCCGGCAAGACGATCGTCGTCATCATCCCCTCCTTCGCCGAGCGCTATCTCTCCACGGCGCTGTTTGAAGGGCTGGAGTGAGACACGGCTGCAACGGCCAGGCGTAACAAAGCCCCGGCGAATGCTGCATCCGCCGGGGCTGAAGAAAACCCTCTCCGCCGTCATCCCGGACGCGCCCTGCGCGATCCGGGACCGGTGAGCCGGGGTGGATGCTGTTTCAACGCGGTTTGACCGAAAGACCTGGGCTCACCGGTCCCGGATCTCCGCTTCGCTGCGTCCGGGATGACGAGGGAGAGGCAGCAGGACGCTTCTTGCCCCCCTGATGCTTACCTCTCCATCCCGGTCTTGCCCTTGGTCCAATAGGCAATCGCATACTGGCTGCCCTTGCCGAGGCTGAAGTCCTTGCGGAACAGGGGGCGCAGGCGCTGGGCGGTCTGCTGTTCGCCCGCAAACCAGGCAAAGGCAGGCTTTGTGCCCGAAAAAACCGTGCGGATGGTCTGTTCCAGATCCGCATCGAAACGTTCCGGGGCAAGGCCATGAACGGTCAGGCCGAGGCGGGCAGCCTCTACGGCGGGAAGATAGGCCAGCGCCTCCTCATCCGTGCCAAGCCCGAGGATCACATGCCCGCCACCGGAAACGGGGGTGCCCTCCCGGTCCATGTCCGCCGCCAGCGCCTCGATCATGCGGGCCACGGCCGGTGCGCCGGTGCCATCGGCGGCAAGCAGCAGCGGGCCTGCGAGCGGCGGATGCTGGAAGCCGGAGGGGCCGAGCAGGCCGATCACATCGCCCTCGCGGCAGGCCTCGGCCCAGTCGGAGACGGCGCCGCCCGCATGCCGGACAACGTCGATATCGATTTCGCCGGCCTGCTTGCGGGTTTCCTTGAGGGTGTAGTAGCGCATGTGCAGCCCGTCCGGCCCTTCAGGCAGGATCAGCGCGCCATTGGCGGCAAGCTTCGGCCAGACAGGGGCGCGGCCTTCCGGCGGCAGCAGCAATTTCACATGAATCCCGTCGCTGCCAAAGCGCTCCATCCCCTCCACCTTGAAGGTGAGGCGGAGCAGGACAGGGCTGAGCGCCACCTTTTTCAGGACCGTCAGCTCGTGGAAGTAAGGCGGGGCCACCTCGCCGTCGCGTGGATCATCATCGGACCAGCGCAAGGCGGCGGTCGTGCCGGGCTGCAGCTCTTCGATATGCTCCATCAGCCATTGCTTCAGCCGGTGCAGGGGAACCAGCCCGTTTGCCTGCACCGTAATGCGCAGCCCTTCGCCCTCATGAACGGTGAGGCCAACGGTGTTGGGGTCAAGGTTCAGCATAACTTCGGCCGGGGTGGGGCGGGTGATGTCCATGCTGTTGCGGAGCATTTCGGCAACGAGCGTTTCCAGCAACGCTGCCGGGGCGCCGCTGGGAAGCGTGGTGAAGGCAATCAAGGGGGCGGGGCCGTTCATGAGCGGGCTTCCTCAAACATGTGCGGGGCTGGCTTGCGGCGCAGCAATGTGGCCGTCAGCAGCACGGCAAGGCCGGACAGGGCCGTGGAAAGGGTGAAGAGCGTGCCATAGCCGAGCTTGTCCGCCAGCAGGCCGGAGGCACTCGATCCAGCCAGATAGACCACCAGCTGGGCGCAGGCGAGAATAGTGAAATCCGTACCCGGCTGGTCCTTCGAGGCAACGGACATGAACAGCGAATAGAGCACGACGATTTCCATGTAGCGGATCAGCGTCTGGAATCCGGCGGCACCCATGACGGTGTAGATGCTGTCCGAAATGCCCAGGGCATGGACCATGAACATCAGGAAGCAGATGGTTCTGAGGCCGCCCAGCGTGATCAGGGCCGTGCGGGTGCCCTGCCAGCGCATGAGACCCACGGCCACAACGGAGCCGAGAAGACCGGCGGTTGCCGCCGAAGCCCCCGACAGATAGCCGATCCAGGACAGCGGCAGCTTGATGTCAACCAGATAAGAGCCTTCCATCGCCTTGACGAGGCCCTCGCTGGCCCGGAACACCAGCGCGACGATGAGGATCTGCACCGCTTCGGGCCGGCGGAAGAAGGCGCGGAGCGACGGCCGGTGCACCTGCTCCGGGCCTTTGCTGCCCGTTTGTGACGGCTCCCCGTTCTCTTCCATCAGGGCGGTGATGGCGAGCGGGATCAGGGAAAGGGTGGCGACGAAGAGCAGCGCCGGCTGCCAGCCCCAGTGCTCGAACAGGAACAGCGACAGGCTGCCGCCAATGACAACGCCGAAGGCCACCGCCCCGCCTTGGCAGGCGTTGCCGATGCCCCGGTCCGCCTCTGTCAGCTTCTGTGTCGCATAGCCATCGGTGGCGATGTCCTGCGTTGACATGGCAACGGAAATGACCAGGCAGATGAGGAACAGTCCCACCACATCCGTGGGCTGGATGAAGGCCATGGCGAAAAGCGCGGAGGAGCTGGCAAGCTGCATCGGTACGATCCAGCCGCGCCTGTGGCCAATGGGCAAAAGACGGATCCGGTCGACGAAGGGCGCCCAGGCGAATTTCACCACGAGCGGCAGCATCAGAAGCGAGAAAAGCCCGATGGCCGTACGCGAAACGCCCTGCTCGCGCAGGACGGGCGGCAGGGCGGCAGCGATCAGGTAGGTGGGAATGCCTTGCGCCAGATAGAGGCCGGCCAGCGTCACATAAAGACGGATCCGGCTTTTCTCTGCTGGCGTGTTCTGGCTTTGGGGCGCTGGTGCATCCCGCATGGCACTGGTCTTTCCGCAAGGGGCAAAGCCTCCCGCAAGCACCTGCGGGAGGCTTCAGGCTCAGAACGACACGCGGTAGGTCAGGGCCACCGTGCGGCCAAGACCCGGCACTTCCGCACCGCGCACGGCGCTGGCCACCGGGTTGACGTAATAGGTGTCGAGCACGTTGCGCACGCCCAGCGAAAGCTTGCCGGCCTTGCCCATGTCCTTCGACATGCCAAGATGCAGCAGGGTGACCTGCGGCAGGCGCTGGCTTGTTTCCTTGCGGCCGGACAGATGCTCGATTTCGGCGCGGGCCATGATGTCGTACATGAACTTCACCTCGCCATAGACATTCAGCTTGACGTTGTTCGGGATACGGTTGTTCGGCATGTACTCGCCCGCATCGATGCGGCCGTTGCCATTGGCGTCATACTTGCCCTCGACATAGGAGAAGACGGTGCCAAGGGTCACATTGTCCCAGACGTCGGCTTCGGCGCTGGCTTCCACGCCCCAGATCCGCTCCTTCTGCTGAGAGACCTGATTGGTGGTCACGTTGTAGGAGACGCCATCATCCGAGGTGGAGACATACGCGCTCGCCGCGCCGCGGAAGCGGCCCCAGTCGCCGCGCAGGCCGCCTTCATAGGTGTTCACCAGCTGCGGCTTAGGCGCGATCGAGGCATAGCTGATGGCCAGGGACGGGGTGCCGGAGCAGCCAAAGGCGCGCGCCAGAGCGCCATAGGCGGCGCAGATCTCGCCCGTGCTGTTGACGCCTGCACGGCGGGTAAAGCCGCCGATATCCGTCAACGAGTAGCCTTGCGAGAAGTTGGCGAAGGCCTGAGCTTCCTGCGTCAGGTCAAATACGGCGCCGATATTATAGGTCGGAGAGTTGTATTCAAAGCTGCCGCCCCGGACATTGATGGCAGGCCAGAGTGTGTAGGCCGTGGGCGAGCGGTACTGAACGGCTGCAGGACGGTTGAAATTCTTCACGTCCAGATAAAACTGATCAAATCTGGCGCCACCCTGAAGGGTCAGGCGGTCGGTGACGGGCAATTCCAGCTGGGCAAAGGCACCGATCTGGTTCTGGGTCATGGGGGAGATGACGGTGGTTCCGTCGGTCAGTTCCTGCGTGGTCTGGTCATAGGTGTAGTCCAGACCCCATGTCAGGTTTGCCCCCTGACGCAACCAGTCAACCGGGCTGTTCACAGTGGCATTGATACCGGCGCGGTCACTCTTGAGTACGCTCTGATTATAGGGTGACGTCGGCGACGCGGGATTACCCGAATAATAGACGATCGAATTGACAGCAGAGAGTGTGTTGAACGGGCTCGTCTTTTCGATCGAATTGTAGAATGCCGTAACCGCCAGCTTGCCGAGCACGAAATCATTCTCGGTAAATTTGCCAGTCAGATACTTGGAATCTTCCTTGAGCGGATCGCCGGTATAGGGTGACCGGAAGTCTGGAGACACCGGCGTCGTGGTGTAGTTGGTGAGCCAGTCGGGATTCTGCTCCAGATAAGTCCAGTCGAAACTCAGATCAAAACGGCGGCTTTCGTTCTCGTAGCCAAGGCCGGTGAAGAGGTTGCCCTGCTTCGTCCGGTCTGCACCGCCCTGGCCGAGCATGGCATCGGAAGCCATCTCCTTGCCGCGCCCATCATAGGCCTTGCGTGTCATGTCGCCGGAGAGGGAGAAGAAATAGTCGAACTGGCGGATGCGGCCTTCAACGTTGGCACTCACCGAAGGAGCAATGGAATTGCCCACGTCCTGGGTGTAGGCGCTTGCCTGCGTTGTGATGGTGGTGCGGATGCCCTCTTCCGCGCCACGCTTGGTAATGAAGTTGATGGTGCCGCCCGTCGCGCCCGCGCCGTACAGGCTCGATGCACCGTTGACGACCTCAATGCGCTCGACCGTGCTCAGGTCAATCATCGACAGGATACGGGAATTGTCGCGCAGCGGCGTGTTGCGCGGCACGCCGTCAACCATGATCAGCACGTCACGGCCACGGAAGGTTTCCGAAGCACCGGAAAGTGTCTGGTTTGACGGAGCGAAGCCTGGAACCATGCGGGCAATGAGATCGGCGGCATCGGTGGACCCGAAATTACCGTCCTCGATCTGCTCCCGGTCGATCACGACCACCGACTGTGCCAGTGTGCTGACTTCGTTTTCACTGCGCCCCGCAGTGATGACGATCTTGTCGAGGGTGGATGCAGCCTTGGGTGCGGTGTCTTCCTGCGCTAGTGCCGGAAATGCTGCGATGAGCGCTGTCGTTGTCAGCGCAAGTGTCTTGAAATGCATGGCCTGCCACCTGTTGCATGTGCTGTTGAAGTCTGGTCTGCGGTGGCTTGGCCATTGCGGCCTGGCTTCCTGATATTGGCGCTAAAACTGCATATATGAATTAAAGATTCAAGTTTCATCCAAGGCGCGCGCCTTGCAAAAGTTGCGCTGTTGCGCGAACGCAACATTTCAATGCCGGCACAGCGGGTTCCGCAGGTCAGTTCCCAGTGCAGGCATCGGGCGCTGGGCGGCATCGCCATAGCCGATGGCAAAGCGGACCTTGTTGATACAGACCCTCGGCATTGCCGGATTGAACAGATCGAACATCTTGTGCCGTTCCGCCAGCTCCGGATAGGCCGCCATGTAAGCCGCAAGCACATCCGCCAGAAGCCGGTAGAATCTGTCTTCCGGCAGCACGCCGGAGGCTTCGAGCCGGGCAGAAAAGAAACGCAGAACCGTGACGAAATGCGCCGTCTGGATGTTGTGAACGATATAGGCCGGGGGTTTCGACGGCAGCACGGCCCTTACCTCGGCTGGCAGACCGGCCTGCTCCGGAAACTCGACATTGACCAGATCCACGTCGCCCTGCAGGTCCTTGATGGCAATGCCCGCCGGCATGTCCCTCTCCAGCACCACGGTGATGTTCTGCCCATGGGCGATGAAGCCCGTGCCGAAGCGGCAGAGCATATGGTAGAGCGGCACCACGCTGACTTCGAAGAGGCGCTTCAGCCAGTCCTCGAAGTCCATTCCGGCCCGGCGCGCATGGGCCACGGCCAGTGGCCGCCCTGCTGCATCGGGATGCAGAAGCGCTGCATAAAGGCAGGCACGGCGGTTCGGCCCCACCCGGCCGGAGGCATTGTCGCGCCAGATCACGCCCAGCGTTTCGTTGTGCTGATAAGGTGCATCTTCCATCTGGCCATAGAGCGGATGCCGGTACCAGATGCCGCGCGCCTCGCGCAGGATCGTGACGTGCCGGACCAGCAGATCATCCGAAGCAACGATGCCTTCCAGCCAGTCCGACAGGGCGGCGCCGATGGCGATGTATTTGCCCGGAATACCGCGCCAGGCGGAGGTGTTGAGGATGGTCAGCGCCACCTTCACATCCGCCGAGCCGGGCCGGTCGATGCTGGTGAGCGTGCGCAGGCTGGGGCCTGCTACATAGCGCCCGCCGAAGCTGCCGAGGAACACCAGATCACCCGCTGCCAGATCCGTAACATAGGCCTGCTGGATCACGTTGTCCCACTGCCAGGGATGCACCGGGATCAGCGTATGGGTCTCAAGGCTCAGCCTTTTTTCAGCCAGCCAGGCAAGAAGCTTTGCCGTCTCATTTTCGCCGAGCTGACGGCGCAAAAAGGCCGCTTCATCCCCCTCTCCGCCCATGCGGCAGTTCTGCCGGCTGGCTGCCAGCCAGAACAGGGAGAAAGGCTCGGCAGACTCCGGCGAATAGCGGGCAAGGTCATCCGCGCCCCAGCCCAGGCGCCCCTTGTTGGCCACCGCCTTGGGGTGCCCTTCCAGCAGCCCGTGCAGCACATGCACGGGCAGGTTCAGCAGCCGGTCCGCATCAAGGCCTTCCGTCTTCTGATGCAGGATCATGTCCTGCCGCAGGGTGTTGGAAAGCTCCCGCAGGAAGGTGGCGAGGGTTTCCGGCGCCATGCCGAGCTCGGCCCTTGCGTCCAGCGTGAACTGAAGCGGCGAGATGGCCCCCTCCGGTTCGCGGCGGATCGTGCGGCTGTCTGTCAGCAGGTTGCCCCAGGCGCCCGTGCGGGCGGCAAAGCGCCAGGTGATGCCGGACTTGAGGCGCAGGGCGTATTCGCCGCCGCCTTCCGCTTCTGGCGCTAGAACTTCCTCGTAGGTCAGCTCGTCCAGCATCTTGGCAAGGCCTGCGCGGCAAACCTCCTGCCAGCGGGCGTCTGCGGCGCTCCGGCTGTCTGCCGGGGTGGAGACTGCAAAGGGCGCGTTCACAGCCGGACCTCCGAGAAGAACCGGTCACGGGTGCAGCGCATCAGGGCCGAGCGCTTGTGCGGAAAGTCGAATTCCTTGACCTTTTCGTAGCCAACCTCGCGCGCGTAGCTCAAAAGCTTGGAGTTATCGACGCGGGGCTCGCCCATGATGTTCTCGGTCATCGGGCAGTCGAGGAAGAGATAGTGGATGAGCCCGCGCAGCCAGGCTCCGGTCTTGGCCCGGCCGAGATGGCGGCGTTCGCCGATCAGCCCGTGCCAGGCCCGGTCCCAGGGGCCGCTGTCATAGAAGGGGCCAAGCCGGTCCTCCCGCACCCAGTAGGTCTCGAAATAGCCCGCATCCTCGCCGTTGAAGCAGCCGATCAGCGGATAGGTGTGCGGACGCTCCGCGAAGGCGGCGAGATAGTCGCGCAGCTTCGGCTTTTCCCAGGCCAGCTCCCAGAAATAGGCGACGCGGCCGTCGTTCATCCAGCGGTGGAAGGTGTCGAGGTCCCGGTCAATGTCCACGGTGCGGAAGGAAACGGTGAGATCGGCCACCGGGTCATACCGCTCATAGACCACGCCCACCGGATGGGGCGGGCGCAAGGGGTGGTCGCGGCCATCGGGGCCCGGCACCAGCCCGGTGCGCAGCCGCCCCGCAGGCTTGTGTCCCAGCCAGAGCATGTCTGTCTGGTAGAAGCCATCACGGCGCACCTCCAGCCCGCCCGTGACCGGATGGGCAAAGGGCAGATCGCGGAGGGTGAGCGGCAGGCCGGACGGATCAAGGATCAGCCGGTGGAGGCTGCCGTCAGCGGCAAAGGCCGCTTCCAGCGCCCGCAGCACGGCGCCGGTCAGCTCGTCCGCGCCGGGCATTGCCCCGTTCAGGCGCAGCGACAGAACCGGTGTTTCCCCGGTGCTGTCGAGACGGGTGGTCACGAGGGCTTCCGCCCGTGTGGTGCTGGCAGCATGAATGTTCATGGGCTGGGTCTCCGGTGTCAGTGCCCGTCCGCGCGCGTCAGCGGCAGCAGCGGGTTTGGCATTTCAAGGAAGGCGGCGAGCTGGCCCGAGCCATCGCCCGAAGCCTCGTTCACGTTGCTGAGGCTGGTGCGGTAGTTGCCCTTGCTCACCCAGGTTGGCCGGTTCAGCAGGAAATCATGCAGGCTGGTGTCGCCCCGGCTTTGCGCCTTTTCCCGTTGCAGGAAGGTCAGAAGGCAGCGGTTGGCCCGCTCTTCCGGGATGAGCTCATCCAGCACCAGCGTGGCGATCACGCTCATCAGGTTGTTGACGATGACGTAGTAGCAGACGAGCCCATCGCCCAGCTCCGGCGGCACCACGTTTTCGGCGTGGCGGCCGATATCGGGCAGATGCTTCGCCAGCAGGTCGTGATGGGTGGTGAGATGACCGGTGCCCTGACAGTCGCGCAGCCACAGATGCGCAGGCCAGCCGTGCGGATCGAGTGCCAGCGTCATGTTCTGCTGATGCGCCCCAAACAGCAGGCCGTAGCGGGCGCGGATTTCCAGAAGCGGATGGATCGCCACATCCAGGAAGCCCTGCAGCCAGCTCTCCGCCAGATCCTCCGCTGCGCCGCCATCGCGGGCGGCGCGGGCCAGGATCAACTCGCCGAGAGGTGACGCGCCATCAGGGCGCTGTTCGCACAGGCCTGCCATCATCACCGGCCCGGCGGCGGTTTCATCACGGAACGGGTTGTCGCGCAGGACAACGAAACTTTCCTCCCGCGCGCCGCCATCGGCGTCCTTTAGCGCCACATAGGCCGGTTCGCGCAGGATCGAAGCTGTGGGGAACTCAGCGGCAAGGCTGTCACCGATCGGGCCATCAAGCAGTTCTGCCAGTTGCAGACCCCGCTCCACTTCCTTGCGCGCCAGCGTGCGGCGGGAGTTGGTGAGCCGCAGGGAGAGAGAGAATTTCAGCATCGAAGGCGCGTGCCAGGCATGGACACCCCGGAACGAGCCGGTGGCGGCAAAGGGCTGGCCCAGCTCGCCGAGCGGCCGCAGCAGGCCTTCCCGCACGAGGGCGATGACATCTGCCCGGGCGAGAAGCTTCGGCGCCTGAAAGGGATGCCAGGGCAGCGGCACGAAGCCGTCTTCCGGCTGGCGCAGCTCTTGCGGCAAGGACGGGTCACTGTCTGCCAGTGCCCGCAGCATCTGTTCTGCCGGGGTCAGCGTGCCGCTGGCAAGCACGAGGATGGAGCGGTGGGCGAGGCACCAGAACAGCGGGAAGCGCCCGCCCAGATCTGGCGCGAAGCGGCGGGCCTCCTCCAGATCCAGCCCGTCGCGGCTGCGCGGATTGGGATGGGTGGCGTGGCCGCCGGTTAGGGCCTGCTCGCCCTGCTGGAAAGTCCAGCCTGAGGCGAGCCCCAGCGGCGGGCGGGCGCGGAAAGCCTCTTCCGCGGCAAGGCGGCTGTCCATCACCCGCTGAAGCAGCTTCATCTGCAGGGCCTCATCGCCCGCGCTTGCCACCGGATCGGTGACGAGCAGCGCCAATGCGGTGGCCAGCGGCACCTTGCGCAGGCTGCCATCAGCACCCATCAGGCAGAAGGGCAGGCGCACGGCGGTGCGGAAGGGGGTGCGGGCAGGAGCGTGGATCAGCAGCGCATCGCCGCCGGCAAGTGGCAGTTTAAGGATTTCACCGCCGGAAGCGGCAAAACCGTCCGGGAAGGCCGCCTCGAGGCGGGCTGTTTCGTCCGTGCCAAGCGCAGACCATCCGTCCCATTCGCGCAGGAGTGCGTTTAGAAAGGCGCTGGCGGCGGAATGATCGGCCAGGGCTGCGGCGTCCATGGACGCGGCTGCGGGCGTCATCCGTTTTGAAGGCAGAAGCTGGTTCATGCCGGGTCCTCGTCACTCGGGATCAGATCAGCCGCCGCCGCCAGGACCGGGGCAGGTCTGGCAGGCGGCGGCAATGGTGGCGGCCGGATTACCCGACAGCCCGGGTGAGCGGGGCTTCATCCGGGAGGCGCTTCGGCCAGTCCACCAGTTCCGGTCCGGCACTGACATCGAAGAGGTCTTCGCCAGTCAGGGCGTTGATGATGACGGCGCTGCGCCAGGCCATCAGGCTCATCTGCGGATCGACGATCCCGTGAGACGACAGGCCGAGATTGAGGCCGAAGAGGCCGATGCTGGACGGCCCATCCCATTGCAGGCGGTAGCTGGCATCCAGAACCGGCAGGCCATGGGCATCGAGATCCAGCCGGTGGCGCAGGGGCTCAAGGCAGGCGGGCAGGGCAGGGCGGGCGCCGGTCGCCAGGATCACCACATCGGCAGCGAAAAGCTCGCTCTCGCCGCTGGTGACCGCGTGGGTGTGCAGCAGGAAACCGCCGTTCTGCCGGTCCATTGCTTCCAGATTACGGCCCGGAAGCAGGGAGATGCAGTTCTCACCCATGAGGTGCCGGCGGCGGTAGATCTCGGCAAAGAGCGTGTCCACCGTCACGGGCGTCAGGCCGTCGCTGGCGAGCTTCTGGCCCGCAATCTCGCTGCGCTGGGCCTCGAAGGGGAGCGTCTGATAGGCCGCGACATAGCCCGGCGTGAACACCTGATCGACAAAGCCGCCTTCTTCCAGCGGGGAAAAGCGCGGCAGATTGCTGATCCAGCTTACATGCGCGGGCGCGCCATCGGCACGGGTCAGAAGATCGAGGACGATTTCCGCGCCGGTCTGCCCGCCACCGATCACCGCCACGCGCTTGCCCGTGAAGTTGCGCGGCTGTGTCAGGTAAGTTCCCGCATGGAAGCAATCGGCTCCCAGATGTGCTGCCGTGCAGGGCGGGACAAAGGGCTGCATGCCTGCGCCCGCGATGAGATTGTGCGCCAGCTCCGTGCGGCCGCTGGCAAATTCAAGCCGCAGGCGGCTGCCGTCCAGATGCACGGCTGTGGCTTCCTCGTCAAAGGCAAGAGTGTCGAGCCTTGCACTCACCCACTGAAGATACTCGTTGAACTCCATCCGGGTGACGCCGGTGAAGCGGCCGGAGAGGAAATCGTAGAAGCGCTTCTTCTCCACCAGAAAGGCGGTGAAGGAATGCGGGCTCGTCGGCAGGACAGGCGTCACCAGATCCTTGAGGAAGGAGGTTTGCAGGATTGAGCCGGGGAACATCAGCCCCTGATGCCAGATGAACTGCTTCTTCTTTTCAAAGAAACGCGCATTCAGCCCCGGCACGCTGTCAAGAAGCGCAGCGACGCTGAGATTGAAAGGGCCGATGCCTATTCCGGCAACATCCAGCGGCAGTGCGGGGGTGCCTGCATGAGGGCGCATTTCGAGCACGGGGTTCATTCGGATGCTCCTTTACAAGGGGCGTGGGCAGGGGCCGCGGCGGTCAGATCCGGGAGGGGGAGCTGAAGCGCCGGGCCACTGCTGCGGCTGAAACGGGTGAGGATGGGGATGAGAATTGCGGTGAGCGCGGTTGCGCCCGCCAGAACGGAAAGGGCCATGTCGAGGCTGATGGAGCCCAGAACACCGCCTGCAAGGGAGCCCACAGCCAGACCGGCAAATTGCAGGCTGCTGAGGCGCGTGGAAACAAGGGCGCGGTTCGCGGCAGATATGCCTTCGCCAGAAAGTGTCAGGGCCGTGTTGGCTCCGAGGGCTACCGAGAAGCCAGCGGCGGTGAGTGCTGCGGCAAGCGCCAGCAGCGGCAGGCTGGCCGCAAGAGCCAGAAGGCCGAGCCCGGCAGCACAGAGACATGCCCCGGCCACACGGCCTGCCTGAAGGCGGGGGCCGATGATCCTCTCAAGGCCAAGCTGAACGGCGATGCCCACGGCGACCGATACGGCAAGGCAAAGCCCCGCCGCGCTGGCTGCGTCCGCCGGGGAAAGGGACAGGCGCTGCGCGATGATTGGGCCCAGGAGGACATAGGCGGCACCGGTCGCAAGCTGCAGCAGGAAACCGAGAGACAGAGGCCCCGCCAGCACGCGCCAGCCCAGTCTGGCGGCACCGTTCTCAGTCTTTTGCACCGGGCGGATAGCAGATTTTTCGACCATGCCTTCCCTCAGGAAAAGCACAAGCGCAGCCAGATAGACCGGCAAGGGCAGAAGCACGGGCGCCCAGGCGCCCAGCAGCAGCAATGGTGCTATGAGGGCATTGCCTGCGAGGCGCCCGATCCCGTTCATGGCATTGAGCCGGCCGATGTGCCCGGCAAGCGCTGCCCCCTCTGTTCCGGTGTTCTGCTGTGTTCTGACCGTGCCTGCACTTTGCGCCAGCGGCAGAATGGCCGGGGCGCTGAGGCTGTAGATCAGGCGTCCGGCGGCCAGAAGCCCGAAGGCAGGCAGGGCGGCGAGCCAGCCATATGCTGCTGTTGCGATGCCTGTGCCCATCATCATGACACCGGCACCAGCACCCGTCAGCGTCAGCCGCAGGGCCTGGTCAAGCCCCCGGCTGGCTGCCACACGGCCCCACACCGGAATGGCAAGCGCCGCCGCGAGCAGGCCAAGCCCCACTAGGGCACCAAGGGCCGCAAGGCTGACACCGAAAAGATGCTGCAATACCGGCACAAGGGCGATCAATGCCGCTTGATGGAATGCGTTGGCCGCCAAAGCCAGCATCAACATCCGGAATTTTGCCACGGGTAATGCAACCTTGAGTTTTTGATTGCACCACAAATACCTGAGTTTTTGATTCAAGTAAATATGATTGATCGTCCCGATCGTGCGGCCCGGCCGCAAAAATTTTGGAACAAAGTTTTGTGTGGCGTGTTCTTCCTCTGTGTCTGGGAAAAACAGGATGGCTCTCAGTTGTTTCTCAATTCAGAGAACCGCTGGGGCATCTGCAAGAAATGGAGGATAAATAATGATCCAAAGGATTCTTGCTACGACCGCTCTTGTTTCTGTAATTATCGCCGCCCCGGCGATGGCGCAGGACATGAATAAAGCACCGGAAACGGCGCCTTCTCTGGAAAGTCCTGCAGTGATGCCGGGCACACCAGCGGAAATGCGGCCGGGCGTGACGTCTGGCCAGGACATGAGCCAGTCCGCAGGCACGATGGCTCCGTCCGGCTTGTCCGGCATCACGTCTGAAGTTGCCGCCAGCAGTCTGATTGGTGAAGACGTCCATGCGACGGGTTCCACTGAAGGCGAGCCCATTGGCACAGTTTCCGATGTGGCAATGACCGAGACCGGCGAAGTGAATGCCGTGATCATCTCGGTTGACAGCACAGCTGATGCCGAAGGCAAGGACGTTGCCGTTCCCTTTGATCAGCTGACCTGGATCGACCAGAACGGCGAGAGCCGCCTGATGGTCCAGATGACGCCGCAGCAGCTGTTTGGAGCTCCTGCCTTCGACAAGACCAGCCTGACTGGCCCGTCGGTCATCGACGAGCTGAAGGAGACGGCCGGTCTGAGCGATGAAAACGCAGGCACCACCATGGCAGTGCCGGGCACCGGTGCAGCAGGTGAGGCGGCCAAAGAACAGGTCGCAGGCGTTAACGTGATCAGTACCGAAAGCCTGATCGGCACCAACGTTATGACGGCAGGTGGCGAAACCGCCGGCAAGATCTCGGATGTCGTCCTGGCACCTGCCGGAAAGGCCGAGGCCTATGTGGTTGACGTGGGTGGCGTGCTTGGCATCGGCAGCAAACCGGTCGCCGTTGAGGCTGCCAACGTGATGATCCAGCGTGATGCCGAAGGCACCATTCAGGCCACCACGTCAGTGACACCGGAGGCTATCGAGAACGCCCCTGCCTACACGCTCGAAGCCTACAGGCAGAGCCCGGAAACCACCGTGATCCGCTGACTTTAACTGGCGCCCGCCTCTGCGGGCGCCATCAGCCGGAGCCATTTCTCCCGGCAAATACTGGCCTTTCCGGCCGCACAACATGACAAGAGGAGCATATCATGCCCGCAGCAGTTCAAAATGCCGCAAATGACGCCAGCAAGTCCGTCTCCGCCAAGGATCTGGAAGAGCGCATCGCCCGCGTACGCGCCGATGTCGCCGATCTTGGCAAGACCGTTGCCAGCTATGGCAGTGGCAAGGCTGACGACCTGAAGGCCGCCGGTGAGGACGCGCTGGAAACGCTCAAGAAGGAACTTGCCGATCTTGAGGGCAAGGTCGCCAAGCAGGTTCGAGCCCGGCCGCTCCAGTCACTGGCCATTGCCGCCGGTGCCGGTGTGCTCGCAGCTCTGCTGATGCGGCGCTAAGCCATGCGCCTGCTGGCTTCCCTCGCCCTGGATACCTTGGGTGATGCAAAAGGAAGGCTGCGGCAGTTCCGCCGCAGCGTCCTGCTGGTTGGGGCCTGCGCCTTGCTGGCTCTCACCGCCTGGGGCTTCGGCGCGACCGCCGCCGTGATCTGGGTTATCCGCACCGGATATGACCCGGTTGCCGTCCTTTTCACGGGGGCGCTGCTGTTGTTGTCCTGTGCGGCGCTGCTGGTGGCCATCATGATGCTTTTGAACCGGCGGGACCGGCGCAAGCGCGAACACAGGCGCGCCCTCAATGCCATTGCTCTGGCAGCTGCCACGCCGCTTCTGGCGGGTGGAAGGGCGAAGACCATGGGTCTTGCAGCTCTTGCTGTTGCCGGCCTTTTCCTCGCCAGCCGAGCCCGGTCATCTGACAGCGAGTAAGAAGCCCCGTGGGCTCCTGCCAACTGGTTTCATCCCGGCCTCGTGCCGGGATTTCTGCGTCTTGAAGGGCTTATGGGACAGACGGGAAAGCGTATCAGATTGCGCCCGGTGCAGGGGGCCGGAGCACGGCCAGCGCCTTCGGTTCGATCTTCACGGTGATCTTCAGCGGCAGCTCGACCAGCTCGCCATCCAGCACACCAATCTTGCGGCGCATGGAAGGGGACAGTTCCACAGTGATTTCCCGGGCCCGGTCGTACATCAGATTCGGATTGGAGCGCCAGGCACCGCGCGCCAGATCCGCCGCAAGCCGCGTTGTCTCGAAGGATGTCAGCCGGTGGACGCTGTAGACCCCCAGAACCCCTTCATCCAGCCGCGCGGCATAAGGCAGCGTACCCTCGCCATAAACATTGTTGGAGACGGCAATCACGCTGAACCGCCCGCGCCGTGTCTCGCTGCCGGTACGCAGCCTTGCGCGGAAGGAGAAGGGGCGGAAAGTGGAGCGCAGGAAGGCGCGGAAGCTGCCCCACATCTTGGCAAGGCGGGAGGCATGCTCCGCCTTGTCGCGCTCACGGATCATCTGCGCCTGCAGGCCGAGGGAAAACTGATGCACGAAGGGCCTGCCGTTCATCAGGCCGATGTCGGAGCGCACGGTTTCGGCTTTCGCCAGGGCCGCGATGGCCTTGTCAAGCTGGAGAGGAATGGTGAGGGAGCGGGCAAAGAGATTCATCGTCCCGGCCGGAAGCACGCCGAGCACCTTGCCGGAGTGGTAGGCCATCGCAGCGGCTGCCGAGATGGTGCCATCCCCGCCGCCGGCAAGGATGACTTCTGTTGCCGGGTCTCCGGCAATGCGCTGCAGATTGTCTTCAAGACGTGCCGAGGAGGTGACGATACACTGCACCTCATGTCCGGCGGCGGAAAATTCGGCCTCGATAAGATGGCAGACCGCCTGAATGTCGGCAGTTTTCAACGTGCCGCCATCCCGGTTCAGAAGTGCTGTCACGCGCATTCATTCTCTCTTTCGTGCTGCAGCCTTTCACTCATAGGGCACAAACAGACAGAACGAGGAACAGCCTCTTTCCGCTGCGGGCGGCCCGGGGGCTAAGCGAAGGTCAGCCGTGAAACAGTTGTTGCGTTGCGGGAGCAGACAGGCTGTCGGGGCCGTAATCTTCTTCGCCGCTGATCTGCAGCCGTTCCTGCAGGCGGTTGCGGGCGCGGTTGACCCGGCTCTTGATCGTGCCGATTGCACAGCCGCAGATCTCCGCCGCCTCCTCATAGGAAAAACCGGAAGCGCCAATCAGAATAATGGCTTCACGCTGATCGTCGGGAAGTTCGTCCAGCGCCTTGCGGAAGTCCTGCAGGTCAAGCGAGCCATACTGACCGGGATGCACGGCCAGACGCTCGGTGAACAGCCCGTCGCTGTCCTGCACCTCGCGGCCGCGCTTGCGGGCCTGGCTGTAGAATTCATTGCGCAGGATGGTGAAGAGCCAGGCCTTCATGTTGGTGCCCAGCTCGAAGCTTTCCTGCTTGGCCCAGGCTTTCATGATGGCATCCTGCACCAGATCATCGGCTCTGTCGGAGCTGCCGGTCAGCGAGACGCCAAAGGCGCGCAGGCTTGGCAGGCATGCGAGCATCTCACGCTTGAAGATCTTCCGCGGGTCTGCCGCCTGCGCCGGATCTGCCGTCTCCGCTGCCATCATTTCTTCAGGCTCCTCTCCTCAGCTTCGTCGAGGCGCTCCAGAAGATCGAGAAACCGGTCAGGGATCCCTTCATTCTGTACCGTGTCGTAAAGCTGCCGGAGCCGGGCCGAAATCTGCTGGGCATGAGCGCCGTCCAGCGCCCCAGTGCCAGCGCCCGGTGTTCCGGGCTTTTTCCAGTCATTCATGGGCATCATGCATCCGTATTGTATCTGTCAGGAAAATGCGGACCGGCAAAAAAAGTTCCAGGCAGGAGGAACTTTTTTTGGAACCGGCCGTTCTTCTCCGAAGATGCCCGCCGTGCGGGCGGTCAAGATCCGGTTTCCCGGCATAGTTCCATTCTGGACGCCACCCGGAAAGCCTTATGGAGCGTTTTTTAATGTCGCTTTCGACCCGTATTGCACCTCACCTGAGCTATCTGCGCCGCTACGCCAGAGCCGTGACCGGCTCGCAGGCATCGGGCGATGCCTATGTCGCGGCGACCCTTGAAGCCTTGATTGCCGATGTGTCGCTTCTGCCAGAGGCGCAGAATGACCGGGTTGCGCTTTACAAACTCTTTGCCACGCTTTTTGGTTCCACGCTGATCAAGATAGAGACGTCTGAATCGCCCTTCCTGTGGGAGCGCCGTGCCTCCAGCTACCTTGCCTCCCTGCCGCCACGCAGCCGCCTCGCTTTCCTGCTGGTGTCGGTGGAAGAGTTCACCGCAGCAGAGGCGGCCGATATCCTGTCCGTAACGGAAGCCGAGTTCGGATCCCTTCTGCGTGAGGCGGCAGAGGACATCTCCCGTCAGGTGGCCACCGACATCATGATCATCGAGGATGAGCCCCTGATCGCCATGGACATCGAGCAGATGGTGGAAGGGCTGGGCCACCGGGTCACAGGCATTGCCCGCACCCATGCGGAGGCTGTCGAGCTGTTCCGCGAGACCCGGCCGCGGATGATCCTGGCCGATATCCAGCTTGCCGATGGCAGTTCGGGGCTGGATGCAGTGAACGAGATCCTCGCAGACGTGACGGTGCCGGTCATCTTCATCACCGCCTTCCCCGAGCGTCTTCTTACGGGCGAGCGCCCGGAACCGGCGTTCCTCGTGACCAAGCCTTTCAATCCGGACATGGTGAAGGCCTTGATCAGCCAGGCCCTTTTCTTTGACGAAAGTGCCAGGGCTTCTGCTGCCGAGTAATGCCGTGCCGCCTGTTGCCCTGGCGGTTCAAAATGTGATGCGTCGGCGCCGCAAGGGCCCGGAATGACTGGCTTTGCCTGTTCGCGAGCCAGTTTCGATGGAACCACACGGGAGTTCAGCCGTTACATGATCAGCACCTTGCCTCTGCATTGCATAATATCCGTGCAAAGCAGAGGCGGTGAAAACCTCGAATCCGGACACCGGAACGTCCTGTTGCAATGCAGGTCTGGCGTCTTTCAGAAGGAGTTGGTCATGCTGTATTATGCGGCTGTTTTTTTCGTGATTGCGGTCATCGCAGGTGTACTGGGGTTTGGTGGCATTGCTGGAGCTTCTGCCGGTATTGCACAGATCCTATTCTTCGTGTTTCTGGTGTTCCTCGTCTTGTCCCTGATCGCTGGTGTGCTGCGGCGGGGCTAGGAGCAATAGTGATGTTCCGGAGTGAACAGCAGGAGGGGCTGGCTGCAAAAGCAGCGGAGCCCCTTTCTGCGACAGTTGGAGTAGTGCCGGTGGTTCATCGGTTGATCTGGAAGGACCCGGGGCAGCCGGAGACCCATCTGCGTGAATATCTGCTGCTGGCGCTGGAGCGGTCGGGCATCTGCCTTACCCTTCAGGACAGCCAGTTGAACTACGTCTATGCCGCCAATCTCCCTGCGCCCTGGAGGCTGGACCCGGAGGCAGGGCATCCGACGGATGCCGCCATTTTCGGTGAGGAGGTGGCCGCAATGCTGGCGGCCAGCAAGGCCCAGGTCGTGGCTTCAGGCGAGCCAGCTTCTCTTGAGGCCGATCTCGGTGAGGCCGGGGTTTTTTCGTTTAAAGTAGAACAGGTGACGTCCTTTGGTACGCGTCCCTATCTGCTGACCACAATCGCGGACCTCACTGAAAAGACCCGGCGTGAGAAGGTGCTCCGGGCGCTTCTGCGCGAGGTCAGCCACAGGTCCAAGAACCTTCTTGCGATCATTCAGAGCATTGCTTCGCAGACAGCGCGGCATTCGACCAGGATGGACCAGTTTCTGGCCAAGTTCCGGGGGCGGCTGCATTCGCTCGCGCAGTCGCAGGATCTGGTGACGGACTCCAATTGGCATGGCGCCTATTTCGAGGATCTGGTGCGCCAGCAGGTCAGCCGGTATGTGCCGCAAAATCCGCACCTGGTTGAGGTCCTGGGTGACAACGCGCTGCTGGATCCGAATGCGGCCTTGCATGTGGGCCTGGCCCTGCATGAACTGATGGTCAATGCCGTCAGCTACGGAACTGCGCTGACCGTTGGCCCGCCCGTCACGCTGCGCTGCCGGGTGAGCAAGCAGGACGGCGTGCGTATGGCGGAGATCGTCTGGATCGAAACCGTGACGCCGCAGGCTGGCGAAACGGATGCCTCGACAGGCGCTGCCCAGGCTTCCCGCACGGTTTACGACCGGCATTTTGGCAGTACAGTGCTTGAGCGGGTGGTGCCGCAGGCCGTCAATGGCAAGGCCAGCTACAGTCTCACGCCGCGCCTTGTGACATATAGCGTCGAGTTCCCCCTTGAGCCCCGTCCTGCCTGATTTCTCCGGCCAGATGGGGTTAGCCCCGGAAATTCAGCACATTGCCCTAACGTGACCTATTGAAAACTGACAAGACGCACCGTTTACTCCCTTTACCGGCAGGGTGTGTTTACCCCCTTTGCTCCTGAGCACGGTTGCAGATGTCATGAGGAAGTATCTCCCCCCGGCCGTGTTCCTTGCCGTGTCCTGTGTAGGGCTCTGGCTGACCTGGGCCGTTTTTCAGGCCGAAACAACGGCAGAGCAGCAGCGGTTTGAAGCCGTCGCCCGGGAAGCTGTGGACAGGGTCAATAGCCGGATAGAACAGCAGCTGGGTGTTCTGGCTGCCACTAAGGCCTTTTTCGAGGCAGCTGGAGGGATCGCCGGAGACAACGAGTTTCGCACCTTCGTTCTGGGGCTTGAGCTGACAGGCCAGCTCCGCGGGCTGCAGGGCGTCGGCTTTGCACAGCTTATCCGCACCGGGGCCGAGGCGCCTGTGAATGATGCCTTGTCCGCCCATTTCGGGCCTGAGGCCGCCATCTGGCCCGCCGATACCTCAGAAGAGTGGCGCACCCCCATAGTCATGCTGGAGCCGCAGGACCCGCGCAATGCCAGGGCCATCGGATATGACATGTTCAGCGAGCCTCTGCGCCGGGACGCCATGTCACGGGCCCTGGAAACCGGCAAGCCCCAAGCCTCTGCACCGGTCGAACTGGTCCAGGAGACAGGCACAGAGAAGCAGGCAGGCTTTCTGGTCTACAGTCCCTTTCGCGGAACACAGCCGCGTGCGCTGGAAGATGAGACAGGCGGGCAGCCGGATGGTTTTATCTACGCTCCTGTGCGCGCAGGAGACCTCATTCTTGCGGCTTTGACGTATCCGCAGGAGCTGCCTGTCGAGGTTGAGGTGATGGATCAAGGGGCTGACAGTTCCACTCAGCCCGTTCTTTTCCGCTCCGAAGGCTATGCGAAACTTCCGGAGCAGAGTTTCCAGTCCATGTCAGGAGAAATCACCGTTGCTGGCCGCAGCTGGCTCGTGCGTGTGCGGCAGCCTGACGTTGAAAACGGCATCGGGGCGCATTGGCGCTCCCTTCTGATCTGCACATTCTCGCTGCTCTTCGCAGCAGCACTTGCTGTCTCCATCCGCAATCAGAACCGGGCCGTGGAAGCCCGCCGCGACCTTGAAACCCTGTCGCAGCAGGTCATCGCCGAGAAGGATCTGATGCTTCAGGAAATGAAGCACCGGATCAAGAATTCGATTGCCCGCATTCTCGCCATTGCCCGGCAGACGGCGAACAGCTCTCCCTCATTGGAGAGCTTTTCCTCCTCCTTCGCCTCCCGGCTGCAAGCCATGGCCAATGCACAAGACCTGCTGACGCGCTCCCGCTGGCAGCGGGCGGGGCTGAACGAGCTTCTGGAACAGGAACTGGAGCAGGTTTTCGGCGAAGCGCTCCAGCGTGAAAAGCTTTGCGGTCCTCCGGTTGTCCTCAATGAAAAGGCCGCTCATGCGCTGAGCCTCGTCTTCCACGAGCTGGCGACCAATGCGCTCAAATATGCCCGTGTCGGCGATGACGGAGCATCCCTGACGGTGGACTGGACGCTGGAAGCCGCCCCAAAGGGCAAGCTTCTGCAACTGATATGGACGGAGAAATCTGCGCAGGCCATTGAGCCGGGGACTGCCAAGGGCTTTGGCACAAGGCTGATTGACGCCAGCATCCGCGGCGAACTGGGCGGCAAGATCGAGCGCGAGTTCACCGGAAATGGCCTGACCGTGCGCATGTCCGTGCCGCTGCAGGCCTGAGGCTGAAGCCCTGTCCGCTTACGCTCAGCGCCAGCTGGCTGTTGCGGCGAGCCACTCACGCACGCGCGCTTCCGGATCTGCATTGCGGGTGATGTCGGTGGCAACCGCTGCACTGTCCGCTCCGGCCGCAAGGGCCGCTTCCGCCCGCTCCGGTGTCAGGCCGCCAATGCCAATGAGGGGCAGGGTGCCGATGCGCTTCTTCCAGATGCCGAGCCTTTCCAGCCCCTGCGGCGCCCACTTCATCTCCTTCAGGATGGTGGGATAGACCGGACCCAGCGCCATATAATCGGGCTCTGCGGCAAGGGCCGTCTCAAGCTCCGCCTCGTCATGGGTGGAAAGACCCAGCTTCAACCCGGCGCTGCGGATGGCAGCAAGATCGGCCTCCGCCAGATCCTCCTGCCCCAGATGCAGCCAGCTGTAGCCTTCCTCGATGGCCATCTGCCAGTAGTCGTTCAGCACCAGCGTGGCGCCATGGGCCTCGCACACGGCTTTTGCTTCGCGGATCTGTCGGCGCAGCTCGTCCGGTGCGCAGTCCTTGACGCGCAGCTGCACCAGCTTCACGCCCTGCGGCACGAGGCGGGCGATCCAGTCCGCGCTGTCGACGATGAGATAGAACGGATCAAGCTTCATCCGAAAGCTCCCTTGCCAATGATAGGGGTTGATGGCACGGCCATATCCCTTGGTTCAAGCAGTCCGGCAAGATATCCTTGGCGCCCGGCCTCCACCGCCCCGGCAAAGGCCTCGGCCATGAGCGCCGGATCCGCTGCCCCCGCTACGGCTGTGTTGAGCAGCACCGCATCAAAACCCAGCTCCATCACCGTGGTGGCATGGGAGGGGCGGCCAAGCCCGGCGTCGACGATCAGCGGCACATCCGGGAAGGCGGCACGCATGGATCTGAGGGCGGCAAGGTTTTGCGGGCCCGCAGCCGTGCCGATGGGCGCGCACCAGGGCATCAGCACCTGACATCCTGCGGCCAGCA
Organism: Pannonibacter anstelovis; assembly: GCF_036881715.1. Classification (NCBI taxonomy): domain Bacteria; kingdom Pseudomonadati; phylum Pseudomonadota; class Alphaproteobacteria; order Hyphomicrobiales; family Stappiaceae; genus Pannonibacter; species Pannonibacter anstelovis. The sequence goes on along the minus strand of NZ_JBAKBF010000003.1, from coordinate 208,762 downwards.
GCTTTTCCCCCACGATCAGGTCATCGGTGGTGTAGGGAAACACCTCGAAGCCCTCGGCGCTGAGAATGCGCGCGGCCTCCACCAGCTCGAACACATCCGGCTGCAGCGTGTCGTGGTGGCCGATGACTTCCAGCTTGATCCAGTTTGTACCAAACACCTCCCGCGCCATTTTCGCCGTCAGCACCGCCTCAGACGCGCTGTGGCATCCTGCGGTGTTGGGCAGCACCTTGACCCCGAGATCGCGGATCATCTGGAAGAACGCGCCGCCATTTCGCCCGGCCGCCGTTTCCCGGCGCAGCGACACGGTGACAATCTCCGCCTTCGAGTGCCGTACGGCATCAGCCAGTATGGCAGGTGAAGGATAGCGGGCTGTGCCCAGCAGCATCCGTGACGAGACCTCGCAGCCATAGAGTGTCAGGCTCATCTCAGCCTCCCTGCATCGGCGACAGGATCTCGATCCGGTCGCCCTCGCTCAGCCGGCAGGCCTCCCGGGCTTCGCGCGGCACCAGTTCGCCATTGACGGCGGTGGCTAGCCAGTCGCCTTCATAATCAAGTTCCTGCAGCAGGGCGGGCAGGGTTTCCGCCGCACAGGCCACGGCTTCGCCATTCACCAGCACTTTCATGGGTTTGCATCTCCCTTGTTTTCCATCAGCCGCCTTGCGGCCATATCCGCTGCCTGCCGGGCGAGGGCCGGGGCAAGCAGGAAGCCATGCCGGTACATGCCGGCAACGGCCAGATCCGCGCTGTGCGGCAGGCGTTCCGGCTCTGCCACCACGCGCGGCATGTTGTCGTCAAAGGCGGGGCGCACTCCGGCGCCCAGTTCCACGATGCGCGCTTCGCCAAAGGCGGGATGCAGCGCATAGGCGGTGTTGGCCAGTTCCATGACCGAGCGTGCCGTCACCGGGCCGCCGTCGTCGCTTTCAATCATGGTGGCGCCTACCATGAAGCGCCCGCCGCCGCGCGGAACCACATAGAGCGGATGGCGCGGATGCAGCAGGCGCACGGGGCGCGACAGGGAGATTTCCGTGGTCTCCAGATACAGCATCTCGCCGCGCACACCGCGCAGACCCGGCATCCGGCCGATAGCGCCGGGCCCGGTGCAGTCGATGACAAGCGATGCCCGCAGATCTGCCCCTTGCGCTGCTTCGCCCAGCTGGAAGGTAACACCGCGTGCTTCCAGCTGCTTCCAGAGCGCCGTCATGGCGAGGCGCGGATCAAGATGGGCTTCATTCTCGAAGAACAGCCCGGTCATGAAGCGCCCGGCAAGGGCAGGTTCCAGCTCTGCAATTTCCGCAGCATTCACCGTCCTGTGGCCTGTCGAGCGGCTGGCAAAGCGGCGCAGTTCCGCCTGATCGCGCGGCGGGCACAGAACCAGCGTGCCTTTGCGGGAGACAAGCCCCGGCACGGCCGCCTCCCACCAGTCTGCAGCTTCCAGCCCAAGCTTCAGCACCTCGGGCCCGGCGGTCTCCGCCTCGCACCAGGGGGCAAGCATGCCGCCGGCATAGAAGGACGCGCCATGACCCGGTGCCGGATTGGTGTCTGCCACAATGACGGAAATCCCGCGCCGGGAAAGCTCCAGCGCTGCGGCAAGCCCGGCCACTCCTGCGCCGCGCACCACCACTGGACGAGAGCCTGCAGAATGAGAGAGGCCTACGTGTGTCTGGCTCATCCGCTTCCGGCTCCGTGGCATCTGTCTCACGGGCGGAAGGGCTTTGTGAGGCGCCCGCTGGCAAACGCCGTGCCTGCGCGCATCACACACCATCCCTCCGCCAGCGTGAACTGGATCAGGTTCAACGGGTCACTGCGCTGCATCGCCAGCAGTATCTCAGCCCCTTGCACGGGACTCCCCAAGGTGAAGCCCAACCTTTGCGCCGGGAATGGAGGCTTGTCAATCGCGGGAGGGCCGGTGATTGCATGATTGCAACGGCTTGCCCTTCGAACTGATCTGCTTCGCCGCAGCGGGCCCTCTGAGGGCAAAGGCCGCCGGGCTGCTCTTCCGTGCCTTGGCACACGCGGCCGCAAAGCGGCTTGTGCCTTCACCTGTTGCGTGCGCCCTGCCTTTCCGGATGCACCCGGCGGAGACTAGCCGCGCAACTCGTGCAGGATCATGGCGGCCGCGCCAAAGGCGACCGCATCCGTCGCGGAGTTCTGCGGCACAAGGATTTGCGGCTGCAGAACCCGCGCCCCTTCAAATGGGTCCGATGTGGCAAATTCAAGCCAGCCTGCAAGACGTTTGCGGACACTCCAGGGCAGCGTCCCTCCGAGATAAATTGCAGAAGGCGCGAGGATGGCTGCAATCATGAAGGCGAGCGTTGCCGTCTCCGGCCCTGCCTTCGCAAGCCAGGTTTCCAGTACGGCCTCATGTTGCTCCAGATAGGCGGTCCATTCCCCGGCCGAGCGCCCTTCCGGGATAACGCCTGCATGGTCGAGGCACCAGGAGGCCAGATCATCGAAGCTGGGTCTGGAGCGGCCCCTGGCGCGCAAGGCGCCGACTTCGCCGGCATTGCCCGCATGCCCGCGGTAAAGCTCGCCGTTGACGATGATTCCGCTGCCGATGCCTTCAGAAAGATAGAGATAGACGAAGTTTTCGTGAGTGGCGGCGTTGCCCATCGTCAGTTCGCCCATTGCGGCGGCGTTGGCATCGTTCTCGATCATGACCGGGCATCCCAGAGTTTCCTCCAGGGCGGTTGCAAGGTCTGAACCCGTCCAGCCGATCACCTCCTGCGCCAGATCGAGGGATGCCGTCTGTTGATGGAAACGGGTCGGCATGGCGATGCCGGCACCGATCAACAGCCGCGGGTCTATGGCGCTTGCAGACAGAAGTTCTCCTTTCAGCCGCCCGACGGCGTCCAGCAGGCCGGAAAAGCTCTCGAAAGAGCCTCGTTCCTGCCACTCTCCCACGAGATTTCCGCGAAAGTCGAGCAAGGCAACCGAGACGGCAAACCGGTTGGCGTGCAGGCCGATTGCGTAACCGGCCTTTTCAGACAGCGTCAGATCAATATGCGGTGCCCCGCGCCCGCCCGAGCGCCTCGCACCTTCGACGATGATGCCGCGCTCAATCAGGTCGCGGGTCATCGTACTGACCGCCGCTGTCGTGATGCCGCACATTTCCGCCAGTTGCACCCGCGATGCCATGCCTTTCCTGCGCAGGTGCTTGAGCATGTCGGCCTGCGTCCGTCCAATGCCCTCCAAAGGGTGCTGCCGCGTCAGCATGAATTTCCTCCTCCTCGCAATTCCCTAGCGAATGTCATCAAACTTTTAATTAAGCAAGTTAATTAATGAAATATCGCCAACTGGATTGATCAGTATGACAAAGCCTCTCGCTCTTCTCACCAGCATTGCTCTTTCGGCTCTCGTGGCCGGCAACGCGTATGCCGAAGACATCAAGATCAAGATGTCGACCCTCGCGGACAAGTCCGGCCCGGCGCGTATCACCAACATCGAAGCCGCAGCCGACATCATGAACAGTCAGTTCAAGGCAGCCGGCATCGACAAGCGCATCGTCATCGAGGCAAATGCCAGCGCTGTCAAAGGCTGGGACGACCTGGCGCTTGAACTCATGAAGGCCTTTTCGGTCGGTCAGGGGCCGGACCTCTATGTCCTGCCGCATGAATGGATTGGCAAGTTCGCTGAAGACGGCAATGCCCTGGCCATGGACGGGATCATTGCCTCTACCCCGTGGGCCTATGGCGACATCCTGCCAGTCCTGTGGAACTCCGCCAAAGCCGCCGATGGCAAGATCTATGGCATCCCGCAGGATGCGGAGATCCGCATGTTCTTCTATAACAAGGACATGCTTCGCAAGATCGGCAAGGATGAGGCTTTCATCGAGAGCATCCCTGCCCAGGTTGAAGCTGGCAGCTTCACGCTTGATGACCTGACCGCCCTCGCCAAGGAGGTGGTTGACGCAGGTGCGGCGGAATACGGCATGCTGCACCGTCCGAATGTCGGCATCGACTATCTGATGGTGTTCCAGTCCTATGGGGTCAAGTTCATCGACGAGGCCAGCGGCAAGCTCATCTTCCCCAAGGCGGAGATGGTCGAGGCGCTGGGCTGGTACGAGCGGAACGCCCGGGAAGGCGTGACGCCGGCGGACAATACCGCCATGAGCTGGGACGCCATTCAAAGTGCCTTCAAGCAGGAGAAGGCCTTCATCTTCCATCAGGGTGTATGGGCGGTTGCCTGGCAGGCTGGTGACAAGAATGGAGCGGTCTGGCCGGCGGACAAGGAAGGCTACTTCAACAAGATCGGCTGGATTCCGGCTCCGGCGGCGGAGCAGGGGGGCAAGCCGTCCAACCTGTCCCATCCGCTTCTCTACACGGTCAATGCAAAGAGCGGGCATGCAGATATCGCCGCAAGCCTCATCGCGCTGGCGACCTTGCCCTACTTCAACACCGAGCATGCTGTCGGCTCCTATCACACGGCGATCAGCCACGCGCAGACAGCCATGCCGAAATACAGGGACAACTGGGTGCTTTCGGCCGCATCGCCGATGATGGAGCATGCGCAGTTTGTTCCCAACCATACCCAGTTCGGCAGCTACAACAAGGCGCTCTTCAGTGGTCTCCAGGCTGTTGAGACCGGCAAGATGACGGCTGAACAGGCGGTTGACTTCATCGCGGAAGAACTGAGCCTCCAGTTCGGCGCCGATGTCGAAATCCGGGAAAGCGCAAGCAACTGATCTTCGTGTGGCTGCAACGCCACTGACGTGCCGCCCGGCCGGAGACTGCCTTGCAAGCACCGGCCGGGTTCCCGGTACAAAGAAACTGCCGCCGCAGGCGGGCTATCCGGATTGAGTTCAATGTCCAGCACTCGCCTGCGGGCGCATCGCCCAGCCAGACCGGCGCTCTATCTGCTGCCGGCCATCGGGCTTCTGACGGTCTTCTTTCTCGGGCCGATCATCGTCAATGGCGTCATCGCCTTCACGGACATGGGCGCCAACCTCCGGGCCGGAGAGTTCACGCTGCAGAACTTCGAGCGCATTCTGCAGCGTGACGCACGCCTGCCGGCTGTTCTCCTGACAACGCTGATCTACGTCACTGCGACCCTGTTCCTGTTCAACGTCGGTCTTGGGGCATTGCTGGCTGTTGCGACCACGGCAGTCTCCGGAAGGCTGGGCACGTTCTTCCGTGGTCTGTGGCTCTTGCCGCGCATGAGCCCTGCCGTCCTCTATGGCATTCTCTGGATCTGGATCGCCGACCCTTCACCAGCAGGCCTGCTGGCCCAGGTTTCCGGTGCACTCGGTTTGCCGCCGGTCAATCTGCGCAATGATTTTCCGCTCTTGCTCGTTGTTATTGCAAACGGTTTTGTCGGTGCGTCGTTTGCCATGGTCATATTGACCTCGGCAATCCGTTCAATTCCGGCGCATCTGGCCAATGCCGCCCGCGTTGATGGCGCAAGCGAGTGGGGCGTGCTGCGCCATGTGGTGGTACCTGCGCTGTCCCAGCCGGTCCGCTTCATCACGATCTATCAGGCGCTCTCCCTGATGACGACCTACGAGTACATCCTGCTGATCACCGGCGGGGGGCCTGTCTACGATTCCACGCCCTATGCCCTCTACATCTATCGCAGAGCCTTCGAGAACGGTGCTTACGCCTATGGTGCGGCGCTTGCCCTGGGCCTGATGGTCATCGGTGTGGTGATCACACTCCTCCAGTGGCGGCTTGCCGACATGCGCTCCACCTTTGCAGCCCCCAGAATCGAGGTGCTCTGATGCCGTCCAACCGGTCAATGCTCGCGGGATCTTCCAGCTGGGCGCGCCTGGAGCGGCGTGGCGCCATGAACCGCGCGGGCTTCTCGGGTGTCATCCTGCTCTTTCTGACGCTCGTCTCCATTCCTGTTCTGCTGCCTTATCTTTGGCTCCTGGTGAAGTCATTCACCCTCTCCGATGGCGCCATCAGCAGCATGGTGATGTGGCGCAGCACGGCAATCGCAGCCGTGGCCTATGCAGGGGCCGTGCTGCTCTGCCTTCTGGCTGCCAGATTGAAAAGGCCGCAATTCGCCTGGAGCGTCTTCGGTCTGGCCATTCTGATCCTCGCTGCGGTTTTTATCGGTCCTTATCTGACGCTGGAGAACTACCGTTTTCTCCTGACGCGCGACATCGACGGAACGGGAACAAGCCGGACAGGCCTGCTTCCGTCAATCTGGTCGGCGCTCGGCAGCTCGCTGCTGTTTGCGATGGCCCAGACCTTGATCGTCACGCTGGTTGCCACGCCTGCGGCCTATGCCCTGTCGCGCTTTGCCTTTGCCGGGCGGGAGGCCTTCCTTCGCGGCCTCCTGATGCTGCATGCCTTTCCGGCTCTGGCGCTGACGGTCGCCGTCTTCGTGCAGCTTTACTACATGGGGCTGCTGAACAGCCTTGCCGGGGTCGTGCTTGTCCTGAGCGCCCTGGAGCTGCCCTATGCGATTTTCGTGCTCAAGGGGTTCTTCGACACGGTGCCCTGGGACATCGAAATGAGCGCTGTCACAGACGGCGCGACCCGGGCACAGGCGTTCCGGATGATCGTGCTGCCGCAAGTCCGTTCGGGGCTTATTGCGGTTGCCACATTCACCTTCCTGCGGGGCTGGGAGGAATATGTCTTTGTTCAGACCCTGCTCATCGAGAAAAGCCAGATGACGATGAGCCTCTATCTCTTCTTCGTCTCGCAGGATCATATGGGCGTTGACTATGGGCTCGTGGCGGCCGTCGGCATTGTCTACCTGCTGCCCGTGATCATCCTCTACACCTTCACACAGAAATACATCACACAGATGAGCTTCGGCGGAATCAAGGGATAAGAGCCATGGCCAAGATCACACTCGACAACGTGACGAAAAGCTGGGGCGAAAACCTTGTGCTGAAGCCGTTGAACCTGACCATCGAGGATGGAGAATTTGTCGCCATTCTGGGCCCCTCGGGGTGCGGCAAGTCGACGACGCTGTTCCTGCTTGCCGGTCTCTATGCACCGGCCTCCGGTGCAATCACCTTCGACGGCCACAATGTCAGCAAGGTTGACGCACGTGACCGGAACGTCGGCATCGTCTTTCAGTCCTATGCGCTTTATCCGAACCTGACCGTTCGCGAGAACATCGCCTTCCCGCTGAGGTTCAAGCCTGTTGGCAAGGCGGAGGCGGTCCGGCGCGTCGAGGAAGCGGCGGCTCTCGTGCAGATCAGCCCCTTGCTCGACCGGCGGCCTTCGCAACTGTCCGGAGGCCAGCAGCAGCGGGTGGCTCTGGCACGGGCGCTGGTCAAGGAGCCGAATATTCTGCTGCTGGATGAGCCGCTTTCGAACCTCGATGCAACGCTGCGCATTTCCATGCGGGCCGAATTGAAAGCGATCCAGAAACGCCTTGGTATTACCACGCTGATCGTCACGCATGATCAGATCGAAGCAATCACGATGGCTGATCGCATCATATGCATGAACAATGGCGAGATTGCTCAAATCGGTACGCCGGACGATCTGTACCGGCGGCCCAGCAATCTTTTTGTCGCAGGCTTCATTGGAACACCTCCGATGAACCTGATCGCAGGTCAGGCAAGCGGTGAGGAGCTGCGTCTTGGTGCATCCCTGCTGCAATTGACGCCGCCCTGGAACGGGCCAGTGACACTGGGGTTGCGCCCGGAGGATATTGCGCTGACTGCTCCGGCAGAGGCAATGCTTTGCGGTGAGATCGTCAGCGTAGAGCCGATGGGACGCGAAGTCTTCTACACGGTTTCCACGCCTGCTGGTCTCATCCATGCGCTCGAATACGGCGAGGCTGTGCGCCATGCACCCGGAAGCAGGGCCGGACTTGACTGGAATACTGCCCTTTCTCTCCTCTTCGATGAAGATGGCAACCGCATCCCCGGCCTTCATGCCGGAGTTTCGCATCCCGCCTCAAGCCGCGCCGGGCAGCGGCTGCAGGCGAATTGACAGGACCTTTCAGTGACCAGAATTGTCTCTCATCGCGGTGCAAACAAGTTTGCACCGGAAAACACATTTGCCGCCGCAGACCTCGCCCTTGAGCAAGGGGCTGACTACATCGAGCTGGACGTGCGCGAGAGCGCCGACGGTGTGCTCTACGTCTTTCACGACGAGATACTTGACCGAACCACAGATGGTTCAGGTCCTATTGGCCATGCCCTGGCCAGGGAAATTGATGCACTCGACGCCGGCAGCTGGTTTGATCAGAAATTCAAGGGCGCCGTTGTGCCGCGGCTGGATGCTTATCTTGAGCACCTGCGGGGCCGTGCCGGGGTCTATGTCGAGCTGAAATACTGCGATCCGGCCAAGGTGGCGGCTCTGGTCCGCAATCTGGGCATGACACGCGACACGTTCTACTTCTCCTTCTCCGAGGAGATGCGGCTGGGGCTGCAGCTGATTGCACCGGAATTCCGGAAGATGATGACGCTCAACATTGCCAAGTCACCGTCTCTTGCCGCCTCTGTCCATCATGCGTCGATCATCGAGATCACGGTGGAACAGATGCGCAGGCCAGGCCTTCTGGAGGCCTGCCGTATGGCCGGTCTGGACATCATGGTCTATTACGGGGGAGACGATCCGCTCGTGCATCGCGAAATTGCTGACGCGGGTGCCAGCTACATCAATCTCGACCGGCCGGACCTTTTCCAGGCGGCGCGCCGTCATCCTGGAGGTTTTCTCTCTTGCTGAAGGCCGCAATCGTTGCTGATGTCCATCTGCATGACCTGTATGGTGGTTACGGGCTGGGGGAGCGAAGCAGTGGTGCGCTTTCCCTTCGCACCTTCGCAGATACTGCGGCCTCCACGCGCGTGTTCAACGAAAGCTACCCGGCCTTCATTGCAACGCTTGAAGATATCGTCCGGCGGGGCATCAGCACGGTCGTGCTGCTGGGCGATTATTCAGACGATGGCCAGCCCGGTGCGGTGACGGCACTCAAGCGTATCCTCTCAGACTACGAAACGAACCATGGGCTTCGTTTCTTCACGGTCTTCGGCAATCACGATTGCTTTGGTCCTCTCCCCCGGCATCAGTCCAAGTGGCTGACGGCGGGCGGCAGCACGGCGGCGGTGCTGGCGTCGAGTGATCCCTGCGCCCCGGAGCCTGCCGTCTTTGCACCGGACATGCTGGGCATGACCACTGCCGGCGCCATGCAGGCCATGGCGTCTTATGGCATCGCGCGTCCCGCTGGTGTGCTTCACTGGGAAACACCTTTCGGCGCCCGGGACGGCCTTGATGAACGCTATCCCCAAGGCGGTGATCCGGCATTGCCTGACGCATCCTATCTGGTCGAGCCGCAAGAGGGGCTCTGGCTGCTGATGCTGGATGCCAATGTGTTTCATCGCGCCGGGGCGGGATGGAAACTGAAGGCAGATGCGGCCTGGGATCATGTCCTGACGGACCGGCCTTATCTGATCAACTGGATCCGGGACGCCGCCCAGCGTGCGAAGCGTCAGCAAAAGACCCTCCTCGCCTGCTCCCATTACCCCGTTCTGCCGCTGACGCTTGAGGACACTGGCAGCGGCGTGCGGGCTGGAGGCACTGCCAGCTGGCAGGAGCGGATGCCGTCAACACATGCAGGCCAGACTTTGGCAGCTGCCGGGCTTAAATGGCATTTCAGCGGCCACATGCATACAGCCGGTCAGGTGGAACTCGGCGGTCTGGTGAATGTCGCCGTTCCGTCACCCGTCGCCTTTCCAGCAGGATATTGCGTTGTTGAGGCATCACACGGTTCGGTTCACGTGGAGACCATTCCGCTGGCTCATGTACCCGGATTTGACATCGCTTTTGCCGCCTATGGAGACGAGATCCGTCACGGGAGCATCAGCGGCAGTCACAAGATGCTCGCCAGCGGAATCTATGCGGATTTTCTGCAGGCGCATCTGCGCCAGCTCGTGGCCACCCGGCATGTCCCGGCGGACTGGCCCCGCCTTCTGCCCTGCCTTGAGCAGCCAATCGGGCATCTTCTGCCTTCCGGGGGCCCTTTTGACCGCCTCTTCACGCGATGGCCGGACATGGCTCTTCTGCCTTTGTGTTCAGTTCTGGAAGACTATTACCTGCTCAGGGCATGCGGCGGTGAGGTGTCCGGTGCCGTCGATCAGACAAGAGCAGAATTCTATTCCGGTCTTTCAAAGGTTTTATCTGGCACATTGCGCCGGTCCGATGATTCAATACGGGATAAGGATCTGTTTGAGATCATTTCGAAGGGGCTGACCTCATTTCAGCCGGCGAAGAGGTGATCTCCTTGATTTCTCACCGCGCCGGTGATGGCCGGGAAAGGTTGCCGCTCGATGCCGGACCTCCAGCAACTCATTGAACGCGCCAAAGGCACGGAGCATGGTTTCAAGGACCTTGAGGCTGCCGCTGCCGAGGTCCTTGACGAGGCAGAGCGCGGCGAAGCCTTGCAGATAGCGAGCGCCCTTCTGAACGTCGAGCCGGCTCAGGCGCGCTGTATCGGAACGTTCATTCTGGGTAGGCTGGCATCATCGGATGAAACGGCGCTGGGGATATTGAAGAAGCAGGTCAGCCGGGATGGCGACTGGCGCGTGCAGGAAATCCTTGCCAAGGCGTTTGACCGTTATTGTGCAGACATTGGATACGAAGCCGCGCTTCCCGTCATCAGGGAGTGGCTGGCAGATCCCTCCGCCAATGTCCGCCGTGCCGTGACTGAGGGGCTGAGAATCTGGACGGGGCGCCCATATTTCTGCGATCACCCCATGGCTGCAATCGAACTGCTTTCCCAATTCAGGAACGACGGCAGCGAGTATCTGAGGAAGTCTGTTGGCAACGCGCTGCGGGATATCAGCAAGAAGCATCCCGAGCTGGTCAGGCAAGCCGTGGAGCAATGGAACCTTGATGAGCGCGGAGCGGAGCAGACCCACAAACTGGCAACGCGGTTGATTCGACGGCAGTAGACGTCAGCCGTCCTGTTGACGGCCGTGTTCATCACCTGCATCCGGCCGGACCTTCCGGGCCAGATTGCTGCGAACAGCTGTGATAGCCCGGCCAGATCGCTGCTTCCGCCCTCCCGGACACGCGCATCTTCGGTCAACACAATGACGGCTCTGTCTCGGCTGCAGGCGAGCTTATGAGCATCGCGCCGGGTCCGCCGTCGGCGCGCGGCGCATCATAGGGCAGAATTCGGAGTTTCTGCTAACACTGGCCGCCGCTTCGGCCGTAGAAACGTGGCGCCCTATTCTGCGCGTTCTTTGAGAAAATGGCGCACCCGAAGGGATTCGAACCCCTGGCCTCTGCCTTCGGAGGGCAGCGCTCTATCCAGCTGAGCTACGGGTGCTGACCGGGCGCCGGTTGGGACCGGCCGGTTCGGTTCTGATACAGGAATGAAACCGTCTCGGCAACGGCTTTTCTGTTCTCCCGGGTGGATAGCTGGAAGGTGCAGAGTTGCGCGGTTCCGGCAAGGCCTTGCGGCTTCATGCATATGCTGGGTTCAGGCCCTCCCTGTCCTGAGGCACGCTGCCCTTTTGGCGGCGCGGCGGGTCGCTGCCGTCCGGCAAGCCGGAAGGGAAGGCTTGTATCCATCGTCTCGTCATGGGGCGATCGTTCATCGTCCATACCTGTGATACAGAACCCCGGCGGTTGCGTAGAGGCAGAGAGCGACGGCAGCCAGGCCTGATCTCTTTTCCTGCCACCTCCGCGATCCTGCAGAAGCCGGGATAGCTGACAAAAGAGCCGCAAATTCCCATGAACCAGCCGCCGGAAGCAGACACCGCAACTGCGCGGATCCTCTCCACAGCCCCGGCCTTCGCCGGTGCCCTTGGTGCCGAGCCGCAGGTCCCGGCCGGTCCGGTGGACACGCTCGTGCCGGTGCTGGGCGATCAATTGTCCCTCGGTCTTTCAGCTCTTCAGGCCGCCGGCCGGGCGAGGACCGTGGTGCTCATGGCGGAGGTGATGAGCGAGGCGAGCTATGTAGGCCATCACAAGCAGAAGATCGCCTTCATCTTCTCGGCCATGCGCCACTTTGCCATTGCTCTGCGAAAGGCTGGCTGGCGCGTGGACTACATCACGCTGGAGGACCCGGACAATACGGGAAGCCTTGCCGGAGAAGTGCAACGAGCAGCCTTTCGCCATGGCTGCAGCAGGATCCTTGCCACGAAGCCTGGCGAATGGCGGGTGCTGGAGGACATGACCGGCTGGGGCGCATTGACCGGATGCGAAACCGTTTTGCTGGAAGACACGCGCTTTCTCTGCCCGCTGGATGAGTTTGCCGCCTGGGCAGAAGGGCGCAAACAGCTGCGCATGGAATATTTTTACCGCGAGATGCGGCGCAAGACCGGCCTTCTGATGGAGGGAGACGAACCGGCAGGGGGGCGCTGGAACTTTGACGCGGAGAACCGCAAGCCGGCGGAAGGCAGCCTGTTCCTGCCGCGGCCCTTCCGGGCCGCGCCTGATGCGGTGACGAAGGAGGTGCTGGCGCTGGTGGCTCAGCGCTTTGCGCAGAATTTCGGGCGGCTTGAGGGCTTTGCCTATGGCGTGACGGCGCAAGACGCGCAGGCGGCGCTGGACTGGTTCCTGCACGAGGCGCTGCCGTCCTTCGGCGACTATCAGGACGCGATGCTCAAGGGAGAGGCCTGGCTCTATCATTCGGTGCTTTCCCCGTATCTCAACACCGGGCTTCTCGATCCGCTGGAGGTCTGCCGCCGGGTGGAGGCCGAATGGCGGGCGGGGCGGGTGCCGCTCAATTCGGCGGAGGGCTACATCCGCCAGATCATCGGCTGGCGCGAATATGTGCGCGGCATCTATTGGCTGAAGATGCCGGGCTATACGGAAGAAAACGCGCTTGCGGCGGACCGGCCCCTGCCTGGTTTCTATTGGACGGGCGAAACGGACATGCGCTGTCTGCGCGAGGCCATCACCCAGACGCGCGACACGGCCTATGCCCATCACATCCAGAGGCTGATGGTGACCGGCAACTTCGCCATGCTGGCGGGGGTCAACCCGCGCGAGGTGCATGAATGGTATCTTGCGGTCTACATCGACGCTTTCGAGTGGGTGGAGGCGCCCAACACCATTGGCATGAGCCAGTTTGCCGACGGCGGGCTGCTCGGTTCCAAGCCCTATGCGGCGGGGGGCAACTACATCAACCGCATGTCGGATTATTGTGGCAGCTGCCGCTATGACGTGAAGCAGAGGACGGGGCGCGATGCCTGCCCGCTGAATGCCCTCTATTGGGATTTTCTGGTGCGAAACGGGGACAGGTTGCGCGGCAATCCGCGTCTGGCACAGGTGTTCCGCACTTATGACAAGATGGGGGATGAGGCAAAGCAGGATCTGCACCGGCAGGCGGCGCAATTCCTCAAGGCACTGTAATTTCGAAGCAAATCAGAGAGCTTCAAAAAAGCCGCGCCCTTCGGGAGAAGGTGCGCGGCTCAAGTTTTGTGCACATGGCCCCATCGACCACGACGGCGGAATGTAACGTTCGCCTCTGAAGCTGTCATTACTTAATGTAAGTTAACTTCATAAATAATGCTTCGCTCTTGCGGTTGCGGATAAAATGGCCGCCTGCGCACCCGCAGTGTTAACAGTGCTTGCCGGCACGCAGGGTGCTGCCGTGCGGGCCAACGACCTTGACCCGCGCCGTGCCTCTGCCGGTAAAGCCGAGCTCGTTTGCAGCCCGCCGGGTCACATCAATGACGCGGGAGCGGATGAAGGGGCCGCGATCGTTGATGCGGACCTTCACGTGCTTGCCGTTGTCCAGGTTGATGACCGTGACCACGGTGCCGAAAGGCAGAGACCGGTGGGCAGCTGTCAGCATGTTGGGATTGGCGCGCTCGCCGCTGGCAGTCTTGCTGGTCATTGCATACCACGATGCCATGCCGCATTGGCCGGATGTGCCGGCAGAAGCTGTCGCAGAGGCGGCTGCTGCCATGGAAAAAGCCAATGCTGCCAGAGACCTGGCATATATCGCACGCGAGGCTCTGGTCTTCATTTCATTTTCGGACTCTATTGTCTCATCCCCCGGTGATCTCCCTGCGGCGGCGCTCAGCACAAGGCTGAAACGAAATGGTAAACCCGCCAGGAGGGACGTCCAGCTACAGCCCGCCCTCACAGGATAGTCAGCAGTTCATCTGGAGACACATCTTCGATGTCTCCGGAAATCGATGGCCGCCTGATGCCTATACAATCTGGCCATATTGTGACGCTGCGTCTGATTGCGTCGTGGCATGGCGTGGTGGAAATCCTCGCCAGCGCGTTAACACTTTGTTAAGGTCACGGGTAACGCCATTGGGAAAACCGCCCGGGTCACTGTTGTCCGCAAGGCGGCGTTGGTCCACTTCTTGAGGCCGATTTGGGGGGAGGAGGATCAGGAGGCTGGTCCTTTTGCTGAGGGGCACGGTTTGACTGAAGAGACCTCGAATTCTCCGCAGACCCATGCAGACGTCAGGCCGCTGACGGAACTGGATCTCGCCTGCGCGGCGGGAACATTGCTTCACAGCGTGCGCCATCCGGCTGCCCTGCTGACCGCACGGGGCAAATTTCTGCTGGCCAATCAGGCATTGCTGCAGGAGCTGGCTTGCAGCAGTGCGTTTCTCACAGGGCGTTCCCTTGAAACAGTCATCAATGAACCGGCCCTGCGCCGCCTGAGGCCACTGATAGAGATGGCGGCACGTGGCAAGCCTGCCATGGCTGAAGGCATGTTTGCCCTCGACGAGGGGCGCGGGGCGCCGATGCGGCTGACCTGCACTCCCTTGCGAACAGCCGCCTCCCCGCGTCAGACGCAGCTCCTGTTTCTGGAGATGCGGGAGCTTGCTTTCGTCGGCCCGGCCGAGCGGCGCATGCGCATTGCGCAGCAGGCAGCGCATCTGCTTGCCGGGCGGGTGCTGATGCTGGCGCGCAATGGCCGTGTGGCTGATGTGCTTCCTGTCGATGACCATGATCCGCAGCTGGCCACGCTCCAGGATATGGATGAGAGCGCCCTCACCGGCATGCACCTCGCAGAACTGGCCGGTCATGACCTTTTCCGCCAGTCACTGGAGCCAGCCTTTGACGCCGCGCTGGAGGGCCAGTGCACGCATGTTACCCTGCCGTTCAGTCAGATGACCGGCGCGCTGGCGCAGCTATGTCAGCGCAAGGCCGGTGCGTCTGGCGGGGTGGAAGTGCTCAAGCAGGTGGTGCTGACCTTTGCGCCCAGCTGCGACTGGGTGGGCCGCGCCGATGGCGTCATGCTGGTGCTCGGCACCGCCACGGCGGCCAGCGCAGGCCGCGAACCGGAAGCACGCACGCGGGAGCTGGAGCGTCTCGCCATGGAGGACCCGTTGACGGGCCTCGCCAACCGGCGCGCCTTTCAGCAGGCGCTTGAGGATGAACTGACGCGGGTGCGGGCGGGCGCTTCTGCCGGCATTACGGTGCTGGTGGTGGATCTTGATCAGTTCAAGATCATCAATGACCGGGCCGGGCATATGGCAGGCGATGCCATGCTGGAGCGTATCGCCGCCCAGCTCCGCCACATCGCGGGGGAAACGGCGCTTGTGGCGCGGCTTGGCGGTGACGAGTTTGCCATCATCCGCTTCAGCGCCGATGAGGATGGCGCCCATGGCTTTGCCAGCACAATCGCGGCCTCTCTGGCGCAGCTCGATTTCCCGTGGGATGGCGTGGTTTACCGCTCCGGTGGCAGCATCGGTTTTGCCGTTCTGGACCGGCAGTTTGCCCGCACGCTCAATGCATCGGCCGCGGATGTGCTGAGCTGGGCCGATCAGGCCTGCATCTCCAGCAAGGCGCTGGGCGGGGGCAAGGTGCTGCAGTTTCGCTTTGATGAGCATCTTCTGGCCTCCTACAAGACGTCACGCTCCAATCTGGAGCGGATCGAGCAGGCGCTGGCCACCGACCGCTTGCAGCTCTTTTCCCAGCCGGTGTGCTGCACGGCCACGGGCCGCACGGTGATGACCGAATTGCTGCTGCGGGTGGACGATGAGGAGCTGGGCCTTCTGGAGCCGCAGGGCGTGCTGTCCGCCGCCGCAAGGCATGGTCTGCTGCCGCAGGTGGACCGGCGGGTGGTCGAACTGGCGCTGGCGCGGCTGCGCCGGGGCGGACGCAGCGCCGCCGGGCAATTCTCCATCAACCTGTCGGAGCAGTCGCTCGGCGACAGCGATTTCCTGGGGTTCCTGGATGGCGCTCTTGCGCGGAACCGGGCCATCGCCACACGGCTCGCTTTTGAGGTGCCGGAATTGGCGGTCGCGCGCGAAACCGCAGGCATGATACGGCTTGCCGCCATGCTCAAGGCCCATGGCGCAACGCTTATTCTGGATGATTTCGCTGGAAACTGGCCG
Organism: Pannonibacter anstelovis; assembly: GCF_036881715.1. Lineage (NCBI taxonomy): Bacteria > Pseudomonadati > Pseudomonadota > Alphaproteobacteria > Hyphomicrobiales > Stappiaceae > Pannonibacter > Pannonibacter anstelovis. The sequence goes on along the minus strand of NZ_JBAKBF010000003.1, from coordinate 192,537 downwards.
AGAACCACGCATCTGAAGGGCCTTGGCCTCAAGTGGCTGAAGATCGACGGCAGCATGACGGCGAGCCTGCTGAGCGACCGGGTGCAGCGGGTTCAGGTCAAGGGCATCGTGCTGGTTGCTGCCTCGCTGGGGGCAAGGGTCATCGCCGAGGCGGTGGAGAATGAGGACACCGCCGTTTGTCTGGCTGAGCTTGGCGTCTTCACCGCGCAGGGCTTTCATTTTGGCGCCCCGCAGCCCTGGACCAGCGCTGCCGATCTCCTGAAAAAGGCTGCGTGAAACGCTCCCCGCAATGACACGGCGCAGAGACGGCAGACAGACCTGCCGCAGGAGCAGCTTGACAGCCCGGTTGCGCAAGGGCTCAATGAAGGCGGCTCAGGAATAATGCGTAGAGGCGGCAAACCGCCCGCAAGCGCAAGGCAGAGACCGGAAAGACCGGAGCCACCTTCACATGCGGATGGGGCGTGGCACGCCATGAGGGAGCATTTCGCAGCACATGATTTCTCCGGCATCGGAGCCTTCCGGGATGGGATCTCGAAGGTCTGCGGCTGCTTTGACGTGCGCGCAGCAGAAGGCGGAACGGCCTCCGCCAGCCCGGCCTTTCGGGCCAGCACGGCATTGCGGCAGTCGAACGGGCTGGAGCTGGCCTATGTGGCAGTGGCCGGCGCCAGCGTGCTGCGCAGCGGCCAGGCCTACCGCACGGATCACCTCGATCATTTCGTCCTGACCATCCAGAACCGGGGCTCTGCGCGCATGCGCCAGCTGGAGGGGGATGTGATCATGCGTCCCGGCGACATGTTCCTGATGGACGCGGCAAGGCCAAGCCACTTCAATTTCGAGCAGGGGTTCAGCGAACAGCTGTCCGTGCATCTGCCGCGTGAGGATCTGATCCGCCGCATCCCGGCCCTGCCGGGCGGTGGGCTTGCGATCCGCCGGGAGGACAGCATCGCCATTGCCATGCAGGCGGTGCTGAACCGGCTCTGCGAAAGCAGGGAAGAGGCGGCAACTCCGCTGCAGGAGGCGCTGTTCGCCCTCTTCGGCAGCTACATGCATGATCTCGCCCGCGGCTCCGCAGACCATGGTGTGCAGGGAGAGGGGCTTTTCGGCGAGGCGCTGCGGCTGATCCGGCAGAATTTCCGTGATCCGGATTTCAGCGCAGGCACCCTCTGCGCGCTTCTGGGCGTTGCGCCCCGGCAGCTTCAGCGGGCATTTGCCCGCCACGGGGATAGCCCGCGTGAGCAGATCCTCGCCATCCGGCTCGATGCAGCGCGGCGGCGCCTCATGGCCGAACCGCAGCGCACGGTCGCCGACATTGCCTTTGAGCAGGGCTTTGGCGATCTGTCGCATTTCTACCGCGCCTACCGCCGCCGTTTCGGCCATGCACCGGGGGCGGCCAGCCATCATTGAAGGCTGGCTGTCACGGATCAGCCGTGACGCTTTACACCAATACGCCTGTCGCATGCGCCCAAGACCGCACGGGAGCCGCACGCCTAACCTCCCTTCATAAAAACCTGAAGGAGGGAGCTCACATGACTTTGCACGCTTCGGATGCCGCTGCATCCGCGCCTGTCTATCCGCTCATCATCAATGGCCAGAAGGTCAATCTGGACAGTGTCTTCCCGGTCGATGACCCCGCCACCGGTGCCGTCGTCGGCTTTGCCCCCAATGCGGGCGAGGCGGAGCTGAACGCAGCCGTTGCCGCAGCCGCGGCGGCCTTTCCAGGCTGGGCTGCACGCCCGGATGCGGACCGTGTGGCCGCCTGCCATGCGATTGCTGACAAGCTGGAAGCCCATGCGGATGAACTCTCGCGCCTCATCACCCGCGAACAGGGCAAGCCGCTCAACGGGGTCGGCTCCCGCTTCGAGGTGCAGGGTGCTGCGGGCTGGTGCCGCTATACGGCCGGTCTGACCCTGCCTGTGGAGGTGCTGCAGGACGGTGAGGCCGGGCGCGTCGAGATGCACCGCAAGCCGGTTGGCGTCGTCGGTTCCATCACGCCGTGGAACTGGCCGATGATCATTGCCGTCTGGCACATTCTTCCGGCCATCCGCAGCGGCTGCACGGTCGTGTGCAAGCCTTCTCCCTATACGCCGCTCTCCACCCTGCGCATGGTGGAACTGATGAACGAGGTTCTCCCCGCCGGTGTCGTCAACGTGGTGACCGGCGATGACAAGGGCACCAGCCTCGGCGGGCTCATTTCCGCCCATCCGGATATCCGTAAGGTGGTCTTCACCGGTTCGACGGCCACGGGCCAGAAGGTGATGCGCTCGGCGGCCGACACGATGAAGCGCCTGACGCTGGAACTGGGCGGCAATGACGCGGGCATCGTCCTGCCCGATGCCGATCCGCAGGCCATTGCCGAGGGCCTGTTCTGGGGCGCCTTCATCAACATGGGCCAGACCTGCGCCGCGCTGAAGCGGCTCTATGTGCATGACAGCATCCATGATGCGGTGGTCGAGGCGCTGGCCGCCTATATCCGCAACATCCCGGTTGGCAATGGCCTTGAGGAAACCTCGGTCATGGGGCCGGTGGCCAACAAGATGCAGTTCGACAAGGTGGCAGCGCTCGTCGAGAGCGCCAGGGCCAAGGGCACTGTCGTCACCGGCGGGGCTCCGGGCGAAGGCCTGTTCTTCCCGCCGACGGTGATCACTGGCCTGTCGAACGGAGATCCGCTGGTCGATCAGGAGCAGTTCGGCCCGGCGCTGCCGGTCATCCGCTACACCGATCTGGAAGAGGCGATCCGTGCCGCCAATGACAGCCCGTCGGGCCTTGGCGGCTCGGTCTGGTCGTCGGATCCGGAGAAGGCGCGGGCGGTTGCCTCGCGGCTTGAATGCGGCACGGTCTGGATCAACAAGCACGGCATGATCCAGCCCAACGCACCCTTCGGCGGCACCAAAATGTCCGGTCTGGGTGTCGAGTTCGGCCAGGAGGGGCTGCTCGAATACACGGATATCCAGGTGATGATTCTCTGAAAGGGGCGGGAGGAGAAACCATGAGCACTGAAACAGGAAACGGGCTGACCCGCCGCAGCTTCATCGGCAAGGTTGCGGTCGCCAGCGGGGTGCTGGTGCTGGCCAACGGTCTGCCGGGCGCATCCATCAATACCGCCGAAGCCCTGGACGGCAGCTTTGACTATATCATCTGCGGGGCGGGCAGCGCAGGCTGCGTGCTGGCCGCAAGGCTCAGCGAAACGGGGGCAAAGGTTCTGCTGATCGAGGCGGGAGGCCCCGACAACAGCGAAGCCATCTCCACCCCTGTCCGGCTGATCGAGCTGTGGCGTTCGGAATATGATTGGGCCTACCGCACGGTTCCGCAGAAACATGCGAACGGACGGCGGATCGACTGGCCGCGCGGCAAGACGCTGGGCGGATCGTCCTCGCTCAACGGCATGATTTATGTGCGCGGCGCGCCCACCGATTATGACCGCTGGGCCTCCTTCGGCAACGAGGGCTGGGCGTGGAAGGACGTGCTGCCCTATTTCCTCAAGTCCGAGGATTACGATGGCGAGGCCTCGGCCTATCACGCCAAGGGCGGGCCGCTGCATGTGCAGTCGAAGATCACCCCGCACCCGGTCTGCAAGGCCATGCGCGATGCGGCCATCGAGGCCGGGCACGCGGACAATCCGGATTGCAACGGCGAAAGCCAGATGGGGGCAGGCTACTGCCACCTCAACATCAAGGACGGCAAGCGCCAGTCCACAGCGGTTGCCTTCCTGCGCCCGGCGCTGGAGCGGCCGAACCTGACGCTCATCACCAATGCCCGCGTGCTGAAGGTGGAGATCGAGAACGGCCGCGCTACCGGCGTCACCTACATGCAGGACAGCAAGACCCATACGGTCAAGGCGGCAAAGGAAGTAGTGTTGACGGGCGGTGCCATAGAAAGCCCGCGCATGCTCATGCTCTCCGGTGTTGGCCCGAAAGCGCATCTGGAAGAGATGGGCATCGAGGTGAAGCTGGACCTGCCGGGTGTTGGCGAAAACCTGCATGACCACACTCTGCTGCCGGTCATCTGGGAAGCTTCCCAGCCCGTCCCGCCGCCGCAGGACCCGGGGCTGACCGTGCTGCATGTGCAGCTCTTCGCCAAGACGAAGCCGGATCTGCCGGAGCCGGACCTGCAGCCGCTCGGCTTCCACGTGCCCACCTATGTGGAAGGGCAGGATGCCTCGGTCAGCAATGCCTTCACCTTCAACGCTGGCGGCGTGCGGCCGGTTTCGCGCGGCACACTGCGGCTGTCCTCGGCCGATCCGGATGCGGAATTGCTGCTGGACCCGAACCTTCTCTCCGCGAAGGAAGATGTGGACGCCCTCGTCCATTGCATCCGCCTGCTGCGCGAGGTGGCGGAACAGCCGTCGATGAAGGCCTGGGTGAAGCGGGAAATCTATCCGGGGCCTGATGCCCAGTCGGATGAGGCGCTGGCAGACTATGCCCGCTCGGCGCTGGTGACCTATCACCACCAGTGCGGCACCTGCAAGATGGGTGAGGATGAGCTGTCGGTCGTGGATGCGCAGCTGCGCGTGCGCGGGATTGACGGCCTTCGCATCGCCGATGCCTCGATCATGCCCGATGTGACGACCGGCAACACCAATGCGCCTGTCATCATGATTGCCGAAAAGGCCGCCGACATGATCAAGGCAGATGCCTGATCTGCCGGCTTGAAGCCATGCCCGGCGCCCCGGCTGCAGGAGACTGCGGCCGGGGTTTTTGTCTTCCGGCAAGCCTGTTGGCCAAAAGGAGGAAACTGCCGCAGGCCTTGCGGCTGGCCTTCGGGACTGTGGCAGGCTAATGTCGCGGCTCAGGGTGCAGGCAGAGCCATGTACCCCTTGGAACTTCCCGCGGGACCCATATAGGGACGCGGACCGGGAGCGCTGGGCGCACGGGGGAATGATGGCAAGACGCATTCGTGTCATCGGGATTGGCGCTGGCAATCCCGAGCACCTGACTATTGAGGCGGTGAACGCCCTCAACACCTGTGACGTGTTTTTCATCCCCGTGAAAGGCGAAGAGAAGACCTTTCTGGCCGGGCTTCGTGAGGAAATCTGCGCCCGTTTCATCAAGGGAAAGCAACCGCGCCTGATCCATTTCGACATTCCCGCAAGGCGGCAGGACGGAGCCTATGCGGGTGCCGTCAAGGACTGGCACGAGGCGATTGCCGCGATCTACGAGCGGCTGCTGAGCGAAGAAACCGGGGCGGATGAAACCGCCGGGCTGCTCGTGTGGGGTGACCCCATGCTTTATGACAGCACCATCCGGATCATCGAGCATGTGCGTGCCCGCGGCCATGTGGCCTTTGAGTATGACGTCATTCCCGGCATCAGCAGCCTGCAGGTGCTCTGCGCAAGGCATCGCATTCCCCTGAACCGGATCGGCGAGCCTGTGCAGATCACGACCGGCCGGAGGCTGGCTGAAGGGTGGCCGCAAGGCGTGAACGACGCTGCCATTATGCTCGACGGTATTCAGGCCTATGAGACCGTGGCAGACCCGGATGCGGAAATCTTCTGGGGGGCCTATCTGGGCACCAGCATGGAGACCGTGCTGTCAGGGCGGCTGGGCGACATTGCGCCAGACATTTCAAGGGTCCGGGCTGCGGCGCGGGCTGAACATGGCTGGATCATGGATACCTACCTGATCCGCCGCAAGGCAGGTCCGGAAGACGGGGAGGCCCAGCCGTGACCCAGCCGGAAACCTCCTGCAGCGCCTCTGGAGCTGCACCCCGATTTCCCGTCAGGCGCGGGGCCTGCCCTTCGCTTGTGAATCCCATGCCGACCGGGGACGGTCTGCTCGTCCGGCTCCGTCCTGCCGCTGCCGGTCTGACGCCCGGGCAGTGGGGCACCCTTGCGGATCTGGCCAGGACATTCGGCAATGGCTTGCTGGATGTCACCGCACGCGGCAATCTTCAGATCAGGGGGCTCGCGCATCAGGATGCCGCGCAGCAGCTTTCGGCGGAGTTGTCTCGGGCCGGCATCGAAATCCGCTCCGGTACGGCGGTGGAAACGCCGCCGCTGGCTGGGCTGGATTGCGCCGAAGTTGCCGATGCATCGGGGCTCGCGGACCAGATCCGCGATGCGATCCGCCAGCATACACCCGCACTCGCGCTTGCGCCGAAGCTGGCCATCACCGTCAATGGCGGCGGCCTGTTCAATCTGTCAGATGCCATTTCCGACCTGCGCCTTGATGCCGTCCGGCATGGGGGCCAGGTGCTCTGGCGCATTGCTCTTGCCGGTGATGCGCGGACGGCAAGGCCGGTTGCGCTGGTGGATGAAGCGCAAGCCGTCAGCCATGTCATCGCCCTGCTTGAGCTGCTCCACGCGCAAGGCAGCGCCAGCCGCGGGCGTGACATTGCAGCGCTTGTGCCAGCGTTGGACGAAGCGTGTTTTCCGGCGGAGCTGACGGCTGGCCCAGTCAATCCCGCAGGCGTGATCCGCAATGGCAGCTCTGCCGTGCTCGGGCTCCGGCTGGCGTTTGGCCGCATGCATGCCGGTGAGCTGGAGAGCCTGATGGCTGGCCTTTCCGGCCTCGGCGCAACGCAAGTCCGGCTGGCTCCGGACCATGCGCTTCTGGTGCTGGGGCTCCCGGATGGCGCCATCCCGGCCGCAGCAAGGCTTGCTGCAGAGCAAGGGTTCATCACCCGCCCTGACGATCCGATGAATTCGGTCTCGGCCTGCCCGGGAACAGGCTTTTGCGCGGCAGGACGTCTCGACACGCAGGAACTTGCCGGACTACTGGCCTCACAGGCGCCGGATTTGCTGGATGGCTCATGCACGGTGCATCTCTCCGGCTGCACCAAAGGATGCGCGCACCCGTCCCCTGCTCCGCTCACGGTTACAGGTACAGACGCAGGTCTGCGGATTGTACTGGCCGGGCGGGCGGGAGATGCTGCGGATCTCAATATATCTCTGGAGGAATTCCGGGCTCTGCTTCCGGCCTTGCAGCAAGGCATTGCGCAGCACCGGCAGGCAGGGCAAACCGCAGCGCAGGCCCTCAGCCTGAGCGGGGCTGCCATCTTCGGCATGGCGCCCTGAAGGAAAGGACATGATGCACTACGACTACATCAAGGACGGAACGGCGATTTACGAGAAGTCCTTCTCGATCATCCGGGCAGAAGCGGACCTGTCGCGGTTCTCCGAAGCTGAGGCGGATGTTGCCGTGCGCATGATCCACGCTTGCGGTCTGGTGGAAGCGGGCCGGGAGTTTCATTTCTCACCGGATTTCGTGTCTGCGGCACGCGAAGCGCTGCTGGCTGGAGCGCCAGTGTTCTGTGATGCGGAAATGGTGGCACGCGGTGTCACGGCGGCCCGTCTGCCGGCCAGTAACGAGGTGATCTGCACCTTGCGCGATCCGCGCACGCCTGAGATTGCAGCTGAAATCGGCAACACCCGTTCGGCAGCGGCGATCCGGCTCTGGCTGGACCGGATGGCTGGCTCTGTTGTGGCCATAGGCAATGCGCCCACTGCCCTTTTCTTTCTTCTTGAGCTGCTGCGCGACGGCGCGCCGAAGCCGGCCGCGATCCTTGGCATGCCGGTCGGATTCGTCGGTGCTGCCGAATCCAAGGATGCGCTGGCTGACAATTCCTATGGCGTACCTTTTGCAATTGTCCGTGGCCGTCTTGGCGGCAGCGCGATGACCGCAGCTGCCATCAATGCTCTTGCGAGGCCCGGACTGTGACAGCCCAGAATACCTTGACCGGCAGGCTTTATGGCGTCGGCACCGGCCCCGGTGACCCGGAACTGATGACCGTCAAGGCCGTACGTATATTGGGTGAGGCGGATGTGATCGCCTGGTTCGCCAAGGCCGGGCGCACCGGCAATGGCCGCCGCATCGCGGACAGCATGATCCGGCCGGGCGTGGAGGAGCTGCCGCTTTACTATCCGGTCACTACGGAAATCGACAAGCACGAGGAGGCCTATACCTCCTGCCTTGAAGCCTTCTACGAGGAATCGGCAGAGGCCATCGCCGCCCATCTCAGTGCAGGGCGGACGGTCGCGGTTCTGTCCGAGGGCGATCCGATGTTCTACGGCTCCTACATGCACATGCATGTGCGGCTGGCGGACAGGTTTGACGTAGAGGTCATTCCCGGCATCACGGCGATGTCCGGCTGCTGGTCGCGCACCGGCGTTCCCATTGCGCAGGGCGATGATGTGCTGTCCGTGCTTCCGGGCACCATGGCAGAAGCGGAGTTGCAGCGCCGGCTCGCCGATACGGAAGCGGCGGTGATCATGAAGATCGGCCGGAACCTGCCGAAAGTCCGGCGGGCGCTGGCGGCTTGCGGACGCCTTGATGACGCCATCTATGTGGAGCGCGGCACCATGGCAGCAGAAAAGGTGATGCGCCTTTCTGCCAAGCCGGATGACGCGGCGCCCTACTTCTCGCTGGTGCTGGTGCCGGGCTGGAGCGGACAGCCGTGACCGGCCGTCTCTATGTGATTGGCACCGGGCCGGGAAATCCGGACCAGATGACGCCGGAAGCTCAGGCTGCCGTTGATGATTCAACGGCTTTCCTCGGCTATCTGCCCTATCTGGAGCGGCTCACCCTGCGCCCGGACCAGATGCGGATCGCCTCGGACAACCGGGAAGAGCTGGCCCGTGCCCGCGATGCGCTGGAGAGAGCTGCCAGGGGCGAGCGGGTCTGCATGGTCTCCGGCGGGGACCCGGGCGTCTTTGCCATGGCGGCTGCCGTGTGCGAGGCCATCGAGCATGGGCCGGACGGCTGGAAGCAGGTCGATCTCGTCATTGTTCCGGGCATCACCGCCATGCTGGCCGTTGCAGCCCGGATTGGCGCGCCGCTCGGCCATGACTTCTGCGCCATCTCCCTTTCCGACAATCTGAAGCCTTGGCCGCTGATTGAAAAGCGGCTGCGTCTTGCCGCTGAGGCCGGGTTTGTCATGGCCTTCTACAATCCGGTCAGCAAGGCGCGGCCCTGGCAGCTGGACCGGGCTTTCGAGCTGTTGCGCGGCGTGCTCCCGCCTCAGACGCTGGTTATCTTCGGCCGCGCTGCGGGGCGTCCGGATGAACGGATCGTGGTGGCGCCGCTTTCTGAGGCCAAAGCAAGCATGGCGGATATGGCCACCTGCGTCATCATCGGCTCGGAAGAGACACGGCGCGTGCCACGCGAGGGCCGCCCGGATCTCGTCTATACGCCGCGCTTTTCTGGCGGAGGCAGCAGGTGATCAATCAGGCGCAAGGCTTCCCCGGCAGTGCCTGCGGTGAGGGCCGCTGCCGTGCTGCTGCGCTCGACCATGATGACCTCAAGCCCCAGCTGGCGCGCTGCCTGCAGCTTGGCAAAGGTGGCCTTTCCGCCGCTGTTCTTGCAGATGATGACGTCAATCCGGTGCTGCCGCAGCAGTTCCAGTTCCTCGTCGAGGCCAAAGGGCCCGCGGCCCAGAATGCAGGTGGCATGGGGAACGGTGAGCGGCGGATCGACCGGATCGACGCTGCGCACCAGATAGACATGCTGGGGCGCGCTGTTGACCGCCGCAGCTTCCTGCCGGCCGGTTGCCAGAAACACACGCCGCTGGTCCGCTCCCAGCGCCGCAACGGCCTCCGGCACCGTCTGGACGCTGGTCCATCTGTCACCCTCCTGCGGCACCCAGGGCGGGCGTTCGACTTTCAGGAGCGGCAGGCCAAGGCGCGCCGCCGCCTCAGCAGCGTTGTGCGAGATGCGCGCTGCAAAGGGATGGGTAGCGTCGATCAGAAGGCGGATGTTTTGCCGTCTCAGATAGTCCGCAAGCCCATCGGCGCCACCGAAGCCGCCGGAGCGGATGTGGCCGGGCAGGGCTGCCGGATGCTGCGTGCGGCCTGCAAGCGACAGTGTAACCGACAGGTCAGTGCGCAGGACAAGCTGTTCCGCCAGTGCCCGCGCCTCCGCCGTGCCTGCCAGAATGAGGATATGACTTTTGTCCAAGCGTGATCTCCCGCCGTCTCCCCGGCATCCCTGGCTGACCATCATCGGCATCGGTGAGGATGGTTTAGCGGGCATTGGCGAGGCTGCCAAGGCAGCGCTCGCAGCGGCGGAGGTGGTCTTTGGCGGTGTCCGGCATCTCGATCTGGCCGGGGCTGCGATCACGGGCGAGGCCCGGCCCTGGCTCAGTCCGTTCGAGCGCTCGGTGGAAGCGGTTGCTGCCGAACGCGGGCGGGCGGTTGTTGTTCTGGCTTCCGGGGACCCGTTTCTTTATGGCGCAGGGGCGACATTGGCGCGGCGGATACCGGCCAGAGAGATGCGGGTCATTCCGCACCCGTCTTCCTTCAGCCTGGCCGCGTCACGCCTTGGCTGGGCTCTGGCGGAGACGGTCTGTGTGTCCGTGCATGGCCGCCCGGTGGAGCTGATCCGTCCGCATCTCCACCCCGGTGCCCGCATAATTGCGCTGACTTCGGATGAGCACGGACCTGCCGCCATCGCAGGTCTTCTGAGCGGGGATGGCTTCGGCGCCTCGCAGGTTCATGTGCTGGAGGCGCTCGGCGGGGACAGGGAGCGCATCAGCTGCCAGAGGGCAGAGACGTTTGCTCCTCAGGATTTCCATGCGCTGAATGTCTGCGCCATCGAGGTGCTGGCAGGTTCTGGTGCGCGGGTGCTGCCCTATGCGCCGGGTTTGGATGACAGCCTGTTCGAGCATGATGGCCAGATCACCAAGCGTGAGGTCAGGGCGCTGACCCTCTCCGCCCTTGCCCCCCGGCGCGGGGAACTGCTGTGGGATGTTGGCGGAGGTTCCGGTTCGGTCAGCATCGAATGGATGCTAGCGGATGCTTCGCTCAGGGCCATTGCCATCGAAAGCGAGGGCGAACGCGCCTCCCGCATCCGCCGCAATGCCGCAAGCTTCGGCGCGCCCGGCCTGCAGGTCATTGAGGGTGAAGCGCCAGCAGCGCTCGCGGATCTGCCTGCACCCGATGCCGTGTTCGTTGGCGGTGGCGGCACGAACCCCGGTGTCATGGATGCGGTCATCGAACGGCTGAAGCCCGGCGGCCGGCTTGTGGCCAATGCGGTGACGACAGAGATGGAAGCCGTGCTTCTTGCCCTGCATGCCCGCAACGGCGGCTCGCTGACGCGCATTGAAATCGCCCGCGCCTCACCCATCGGCTCGATGCACGGCTGGCGGCCGGCCATGCCCGTTACCCAATGGAGCTGGGCGAAGCCCCCGGTGGATGAAAGCCCAAGCAAAGAGGAAGAATGATGAAGGTCCATTTTATCGGCGCAGGCCCGGGCGCGGCTGATCTGATCACCGTCCGGGGGCGCAGCCTGATCGAAAGCTGCCCGGTCTGCCTTTATGCCGGGTCTCTCGTCTCGGAAGAGCTTCTGTCTTTCTGCCCGAAAGGTGCGCGGATCATCGACACGGCGCCGCTGTCGCTGGACGAGATCGAGGCCGAGTTCCTGCGTGCTTCTCAAAACGGGCAGGATGTGGCCCGCCTGCACTCCGGCGACCTCTCGGTCTGGAGCGCGGTGGCCGAGCAGATCCGGCGGCTGGACCGGCTGGGCATCGGCTACACCATGACGCCGGGCGTGCCTGCCTTTGCGGCGGCTGCCTCGGCCCTCGGGCGCGAGCTGACGATCCCGGCGGAGGCCCAGAGCCTTGTCCTCACCCGTGTGTCTGGCCGGGCCTCGCCCATGCCGGAGGGGGAAACGCTCGACCGGTTCGGCGCCACCGGCGCGACGCTGGCGATCCACCTCGCCATCCATGCGCTCGACAAGGTGGTGGCGGAGCTGACCCCTCTTTACGGAGCGGATTGCCCGGTTGCCATTGTCGTCAAGGCGTCCTGGCCGGATGAACGGATCGTCTCCGGCACGCTGGCGGATATCTGTGCCAAGGTGGCGGAAAACCCGATCGAGCGTACGGCGCTGATTTTCGTCGGCCGCGGGCTTGGCGCGAAGGAATTCCGCGAAAGCGCGCTTTATGATCCGGCCTATCAGCGCCGCTTCAGGGGCCGGGAGGGCTTGTGACGCCGCAAGCGTCAGCTTGAAAAAAGAACAGGGCCTCACGCGCAAGCGTAAGGCCCTGAAATCTGGCTGGCTCTGGCCGGGTCTCAGAAATCCCAGTCTTCGTCTTCGGTGGCCACGGCCTTGCCGATGACATAGGACGAGCCGGAGCCGGAGAAGAAGTCGTGGTTCTCGTCGGCATTCGGCGAAAGGGCCGAGAGAATTGCCGGGTTCACCTTGCAGGCTTCCGCCGGGAACAGGGCTTCGTAGCCGAGGTTCATCAGCGCCTTGTTGGCGTTGTAATGCAGGAACTTCTTCACGTCTTCGGTCAGGCCCGCACCGTCGTAAAGGTCTTCGGTGTAGCGGGTCTCGTTGTCGTAAAGCTCCAGCAGCAGATCAAAGGCGAAATCCTTGATCTCCTGACGGCGGGCTTCCGGCTCCCGCTCCAGCGCACGCTGGAATTTGTAACCGACATAATAGCCATGCACCGCCTCGTCGCGGATGATCAGGCGGATAAGGTCCGCCGTGTTCGTCAGCCTGGCGCGGCTCGACCAGTATATCGGCAGATAGAACCCGGAGTAAAACAGGAAGCTCTCGAGGAAAACCGAGGCTACCTTCTTCTTCAGCGGATCGCCGCTCGCGTACTGTTCCATGATCAGCGCGGACTTGCGCTGCAGGAACTCGTTCTCCTCCGACCAGCGGTAGGCCTCGTCCACGTCCGGCGTCAGGCAGAGCGTGGAGAAGATGGAGGAATAGGAGCGCGCATGCACCGCTTCCATGAAGGAGATGTTCGACAGAACCGCCTCCTCATGCTGCGTCACGGCGTCTTCCATCAGCGTCACCGCGCCAACGCCGTTCTGGATGGTGTCCAGCAGGGTGAGGCCGGTGAAGACGCGGATGGTCAGGCGCTGCTCTTCCGGGCGGAGGGTCGCCCAGGACTGGATGTCGTTGGACAGCGGAACTTTCTCGGGCAGCCAGAAATTGCCGGTCAGGCGGTTCCAGACTTCCAGATCCTTGTCGTCCTCCATGCGGTTCCAGTTGATGGCGCGCACGCGGGAGGCGGGCTTGATGTGCATGTTCATGATGCTTTCTCCACGGACAAGACAGCTTACAGGGTGCAGGACACGCAGCCCTGAACCTGCGTGCCGTCCAGAGCCATCTGGCGCAGGCGGATGTAATAGATGGTCTTGATGCCCTTCTTCCAGGCGTAGATCTGCGCCCGGTTGATGTCGCGGGTCGTGGCCGTGTCGCGGAAGAAAAGCGTCAGCGACAGGCCCTGATCCACGTGCTGCGTGGCTGCGGCATAGGTGTCGATGATCTTCTCCGGCCCGATCTCGTAGGCATCCTGATAGTAGTCGAGGTTCTCGTTCGACATGTAGGGCGCCGGATAATAGACGCGGCCGATCTTGCCTTCCTTGCGGATCTCGATCTTCGACACGATCGGGTGGATCGAGGAGGTCGAGTGGTTGATGTAGGAGATCGAGCCGGTGGGCGGCACGGCCTGCAGGTTCTGGTTATAGAGCCCGCCTGCCATCACCTCGGCCTTGAGGGTGCGCCAGTCGTCCTGCGTCGGGATATGGATCCCGGCGTCGGCGAAAAGCTGTGCCACCCGCTCCGTCTTCGGCGCCCAGACCTGATCTGTGTACTTGTCGAAATATTCGCCGGAAGCATACTTGGACTTCTCGAAGCCCTTGAAGCTGCGGCCCTTTTCGACAGCCAGACGGTTCGACGCACGGATGGCGTGATAGGTTACGGCGTAGAAGTAGATGTTGGTGAAGTCGATGCCTTCTTCCGAGCCGTAGAAAATGCGCTCGCGGGCGAGATAGCCGTGCAGGTTCATCTGACCAAGGCCGATGGCATGGCTCTCCGCATTGCCGCGGGCGATGGAGGGCACGGAGGTGATGTTGCTCATTTCGGCAACCGCCGTCAGGGCGCGGATGGAGGTTTCGACCGTGCGGCCGAAATCATCCGAATCCATCGTTTTGGCGATGTTCAGCGAGCCGAGATTGCAGGAAATGTCCTTGCCGAGGTGCGAGTAAGACAGGTCCTCCTCATAGAGGCTGGCCTCGCTCACCTGCAGGATTTCCGAGCACAGGTTGCTCATGGAAATGCGGCCGGCAATCGGGTTGGCGCGGTTCACCGTGTCCTCGAACATGAGGTAAGGATAGCCGCTCTCGAACTGGATCTCGGCAATGATCTGGAAGAACTCGCGGGCCTTGATCTTGGACTTGCGGATGCGCGCGTCCTCGACCATCTCGCGGTACTTTTCCGTGACCGAAATCTCGGAGAAGGGCACTCCGTAGACCCGCTCCACGTCATAGGGCGAGAACAGGTACATGTCCTCGTTGTTGCGGGCGAGTTCAAAGGTGATGTCCGGCACGACGACACCCAGCGACAGGGTCTTGATGCGGATCTTCTCATCCGCGTTCTCGCGCTTGGTGTCGAGGAAGCGCATGATGTCCGGGTGGTGGGCGTTGAGATACACCGCTCCCGCGCCCTGACGGGCACCCAGCTGGTTGGCATAGGAGAAGCTGTCTTCCAGCAGCTTCATCACCGGGATGACGCCGGAAGACTGGTTCTCGATGTGCTTGATGGGCGCACCCGATTCGCGCAGGTTCGTCAGGCACAGGGCTACGCCGCCGCCGCGCTTGGACAGCTGCAGCGCCGAATTGATCGACCGGCCGATGGACTCCATGTTGTCTTCGATGCGCAGCAGGAAGCAGGACACCAGCTCGCCGCGGCTCTTCTTGCCCGCGTTGAGGAAGGTCGGCGTTGCCGGCTGGAAGCGGCCGGTGATGATCTCTTCCATCATCGCCATGGCAAGGGCTTCGTCGCCGCGTGCCAGCGCCAGCGCCACCATGCAGACGCGGTCTTCGTAGCGCTCCAGATAGCGCTTTCCGTCAAACGTCTTCAGCGTATAGGACGTGTAATACTTGAAGGCGCCGAGGAAGGTCGGGAAGCGGAACTTCTTCGCATAGGCAGCGTCGAACAGGTCGCGCACGAATTCGAAGGAATACTGTTCCAGAACCTCGGGCTCGTAGTAGCCCTCGGTGACCAGATAATCGAGCTTCTCCTTCAGATTATGGAAGAAGACCGTGTTCTGGTTCACGTGCGAGAGGAAATACTGGCGAGCGGCCTCGCGGTCCTTCTCGAACTGGATCTTTCCCTCATCATCATAGAGGTTCAGCATCGCGTTCAGCGCGTGATAGTCCAGCGCCGTGGACTGACGGGCATTGCTGCCGCCGGAAGCCGGGGCAACGGCTGCGGAGTGGGTCTTTGCGCCCGCGTCCTGCGGGGAATCCGTGTCTAGCATGTCCAAAACCGTTCCAGTCCGAGGGTGACGTTCCCGACATCTTCCGCCGTGCCCAGAAGCTCGAACCTGTAGAGGAACGGCACGTTGCACTTGGCGGAAATGATGTTGCCGGCGATGGCATAGCCTTCGCCAAAATTGGTGTTTCCCGCAGCAATGACGCCGCGTAGGAGAGTGCGGTTCTGCTCCTCGTTGAGAAAGCGGATCACGGGCTTGGGCACCGCGCCCTTCGGGGTGCCGCCGCCATAGGTCGGTGTCACCAGCACGAAGGGCTCGCTTACGAGGGGCACGGGCGCACTGGCGTCCACGGGCAGGCGGATGGCGTCCATACCCAGCTTCTCAACGAAGCGCCGGGTATTTTCCGAAGTGCTGGAAAAATAGACGAGCCTGGCCATGGTGCATGCGCCCTTCAGTGTTTCAGGCGAGGCCGCCGATCAGGTCCGGGCGGAAACCGGCCCAGTGGTTTTCGCCGGCAACAACCACCGGCACCTGGCGGTAGCCAAGACCGGTCACATAGTCATAGGCCGCCGTATCTTCGGAGATATCGACCAGCGTGTAGTCAATGCCCTTGCGCTCAAGGGCGCGAGTGGTGGCATTGCACTGGACGCAGGCGGGCTTGCTGTAGACGGTGACGGTCATCGGTCGTTCCTCGTATGACGGACGTAACAAAGGGTTCGGCCACGCGTCTGCGCAGCCGGTATCAGATGAAAACTCAAGGACAAATTTACGCGCCCCAACCAGATAGTGTCCGGCGGAACGGTGGAAACAGGCCGCGGGCAACTACCCGGGCGGAAACTCGTAAACGGCTCTCTTCATCATGCCTGCACCCCGAAGCACTGCTGCCGAAGCAGATGGCGCTGGCCAGAGGGAGCGGACAGCCCGGCATAACCGGACATGAACTGACCACACCCCTCCGGCACCCCGCCGGTGGACGTTACGTTCAAGGCAGGTCTCCTGGCTCACGGGTCATCACGCCGCCCCGCCTTCCCAGGCCTTGCGGCCAAGTGGCAGAATAGGACGAACGCTCTCCGTTCACAGTTGCGGGGGCAGCCTGGGAATTGCCGGATTTCCGCCGGTTTCACCCTGTTCCCGTCTTAGCTCATCGGCGTTTCCGCCAGAGAACCCTGAACAGGAGTCAACATAGCGGAGATTCGATTTTTATCAATCCCTATGTGAAATGGCGTCGGATACCCACAAGATGTAGTGATCCGGCTCAAAGCCAGCACGGCCGGAAAATGGCGGAAATCTGCGAAAGAGCGCTTCAGACCATGAAAAAGGGCACCCCTTTTGAGGGTGCCCTCGATGGCAAAATTGTGTTTTCCGGGGATCAGTGCACGCCAGATCTTGATACCTCTGGACTCAGCTGACCGGGGCTTCAGTCAGCCAGATCCTCGACGCTTGCCACCTGGCCGTCTTCATCAAGACGGTAGACGACTGGTGCGCCGGTGCCCAGTTCGCGCTTGAGGATCTGTTCCGGCGTCAGCTTTTCCAGTTCCATGATCAGCGCGCGCAGGGAGTTGCCGTGGGCGGCAACGATGACGCGGGTGCCTTCCATGACGCGCGGCAGGATCTCGGCGCGGTAATAGGGCAGAACGCGCTCGGCGGTCATCTTCAGGCTTTCGCCGCCCGGAGGGGGCACGTCGAAGGAGCGGCGCCAGATGTGCACCTGCTCTTCACCGAACTTCTCGCGGGCTTCATCCTTGTTCATGCCGGTGATGTCGCCGTAGTCGCGCTCATTCAGGGCCTGATTGCGGATCGTCTCCAGGCCCTCCTGGCCGAGTTCGGCAAGGATGAGCTTCAGCGTGTGCTGCGCACGGGTCAGGTCCGAGGTGAAGGCGACGTCGAACTTCAGCTTCATGTCGCGCAGCTTGCCGCCGGCGGCCTTGGCTTCACCGATGCCCTGCTCAGTCAGGTCCGGGTCCTTCCAGCCGGTGAAGAGGTTCTTGAGGTTCCATTCGCTCTGGCCGTGGCGGACGAGCACCAAGAGACGTTCCATGCACCGATCTCCTTGAATTTCTGAATTTGTGTCAGTCGTTGAGGCCGAGCACGTCGGCCATGGAGTAAAGACCCGGCTTGCGGTCACGCGCCCACAGGGCTGCCCTGACTGCACCACGGGCAAAGATCTGGCGGTCTTCCGCCTTGTGGGTCAGTTCGACCCGCTCACCCTCACCGGCGAGGATGACGGTGTGGTCGCCGACGACAGACCCACCGCGCAGGGTGGCGAAACCGATGGTGCCGGCCTCACGCGGGCCGGTATGCCCGTCGCGCACCCGCACCGAATGCTCTGCAAGGCCGATGCCGCGCCCTTCGGCCGCAGCCTCGCCCAGCAGCAGCGCCGTGCCGGAGGGTGCATCCACCTTGTGGCGGTGATGCATCTCGACGATTTCCAGATCGTAATCGGGGCCAAGGGCTGCAGCGGCCTTCTTCACCAGCGCCGCCAGCAGATTGACGCCAAGGCTCATGTTGCCGGACTTGACGAGCCGGGCATGGCGGGCGGCGGCTTCCAGCTTCGGCTGGTCCTCGTCCGTCCAGCCCGTGGTGCCAATCACATGCACGATGCGCGCCTGGGCGGCGAGTTCGGCAAAATGCAGGCTGGCCTTGGGAGCGGTGAAATCCAGCACGCCTTCGGCGGCAGCAAAAGCGGTCAGCGGATCATCCGTCACCTTGACGCCGAGCGGGCCGAGACCTGCCAGCTCACCTGCATCTTTCCCCAGAGCAGGAGAGCCTTCCCGTTCGATGGCGGCGGCGAGCACGCTGCCTTCCATGGCGGTGATGGCGCGCACAAGGGCCTGGCCCATCCGGCCCGCAGCCCCGACGACGACAAGACGCATCTGGCTCATGTGTGTTCCTGAATTTGTTTCCGGCCCGATATATCAGGCGGGAGGGGCGCGCGAAAGGGCTTGTGGCGGTGAAGCTGTGTGCCCGGGCCACGTGTATTCGTGCCCGGGGTGCCTTGTCTTCACACGCAGTGCTGAAGCGAGGGTGCCGCAGGCCGCAAGGGACGCAGCGGCAGAGCAGATCAAACTTGCCTGGCGCCGCTGGGCAAAAGAAAAGACCCGGGCTTGCGGCCCGGGTCCCATGTCTTTCAGGATCTGGAAGCGGATTATTCCGCTTCCTTTTCCTTCTCGATTTCCTTGCCGGTTGCCTGATCGACAACCTTCATGGACAGGCGGACCTTGCCGCGCTCGTCGAAGCCCATGAGCTTGACCCACACCTTGTCGCCTTCCTTGATCACGTCAGTGACCTTGGCGACCTTCTGCGGGGCGAGCTGGGAGATGTGGACGAGGCCGTCCTTGGCACCGAAGAAGTTCACGAAGGCGCCGAAATCGACGCACTTCACGACCGTGCCTTCGTAGATCATGCCGATTTCCGGCTCAGCGGCGATGGAGTTGATCCAGTTGATCGCAGCCTTGATCGCCTTGCCGTCGGAGGAGGCCACCTTGACGGTGCCATCGTCCTCGATGTTGATCTTGGCGCCGGTCTTTTCCACGATCTCGCGGATGACCTTGCCGCCCGAACCGATCACTTCACGAATCTTGTCGACCGGGATCTTCAGCACTTCGATGCGCGGCGCATGTTCGCCGAGTTCCGAACGGGCTTCGGTGATCGCGTTGGACATTTCGCCGAGGATGTGGATGCGGCCGTCGCGGGCCTGATCCAGAGCGACCTTCATGATCTCTTCGGTGATGCCGTCGATCTTGATGTCCATCTGCAGCGAGGTGACGCCGTTGGATGTACCGGCCACCTTGAAGTCCATGTCGCCGAGATGGTCTTCATCGCCGAGAATGTCGGACAGAACGGCGAACTTGTCGCCTTCCTTGATGAGACCCATGGCGATACCAGCCACCGGAGCCTTCAGCGGCACGCCTGCATCCATCAGCGCCAGCGAGGTGCCGCAGACGGTTGCCATCGAGGACGAGCCGTTGGACTCGGTGATCTCGGAGACGACACGCAGGGTGTAGGGGAACTCGTGGTGGTTCGGCAGCATCGGGTGGATCGCGCGCCAAGCGAGCTTGCCATGGCCGATTTCACGGCGGCCCGGCGAGCCCATGCGGCCCGTCTCGCCCACGGAATAGGGCGGGAAGTTGTAGTGCAGCATGAAGTGCTGCTTGTAGGTGCCTTCCAGCGCGTCGACGAACTGCTCGTCTTCGCCGGTGCCGAGGGTGGCAACGACCATGGCCTGGGTTTCACCACGGGTGAACAGGGCCGAGCCGTGTGCACGGGACAGAATTCCGACTTCCGAAACGATCGGGCGGACGGTCTTCAGGTCGCGGCCGTCGATGCGGTGGCCGGTCTCGATGATGGCGCCGCGAACGATCTCGGCTTCCAGCTTCTTGAACAGCTCGCCGACAACGGTGCCAGCCGGAGCTGCGTCGCCGCCGTTGGTGATGACGGCTTCCACGACCTTGGCCTTGGCCGCATCAACGGCGTTCTTGCGCTCGGTCTTGGAGGTGATCTTGTAGGCAGCGGTCAGATCGGCGGCAGCGATGTCCTTGATCTTGCCATAGAGCCCGGAATGATCCGGCAGGTTGAGAGCGCGGGGCTCCTTGGCTGCGGTCTCGGCCAGCTTGATGATGGCGTCGATCACGGTCTGGAAACCGCGGTGACCGAACATCACGGCGCCGAGCATGACGTCTTCGTTCAGTTCCTTGGCTTCCGATTCCACCATCAGAACGGCGTCATTGGTACCGGCGACAACGAGGTCGAGCAGCGAATCGGCCATGGTGTCCACGGCCGGGTTCAGCACGTATTCGCCATTGATGTAGCCGACGCGGGCGCCGCCGATCGGGCCCATGAACGGAACACCCGACAGGGTCAGGGCAGCCGAGGCTGCGACCATGGCGAGGATGTCCGGAGCGTTTTCCATGTCATGCGACAGGACGGTCACGATCACCTGGGTGTCGTTCTTGTAGCCGTCAGCAAACAGGGGGCGGATCGGGCGGTCAATCAGGCGCGAGGTCAGGGTCTCGTGCTCGGACGGACGGCCTTCACGCTTGAAGTAGCCACCCGGGATCTTGCCGGCCGCGAAGGCCTTTTCCTGGTAGTTGACGGTGAGCGGGAAGAAGTCCTGGCCGGGCTTCGGCTCCTTGGCGGACACGACGGTGGCCAGAACCTTGGTCTCGCCATAGGTGGCCATCACGGCGCCGTCAGCCTGACGGGCGACCTTGCCGGTTTCGAGGACCAGCGGGCGGCCTGCCCAGTCGACTTCAACACGATGAATATTGAACATGTACTGTCCTTACATATGCGTCCGCAGCCCCTTGGCATGCGGGCGGTTTCCGGCTGGCCCCGGATGGGCCGGTTACCGGGGACAAGTCATGGGCAAGACGGCAAGACGCTTCCCGTGCCACCTTGGCACTGCCGGGAGAGCATCCGGCGATCCTGCCCCATGACTGTCATGAGACTTCCTATAAGCAAACGCGGCGGGCAAATCCACCCACCGCGTTTCCTTCTTGTCCTTAGCGACGGATCCCGAGGCGGGCGATCAGCGCCTTGTAGCGCGCTTCGTCCTTGCGGTTCAGGTAGTCGAGCAGGGTACGGCGCAGGGCCACCAGCTTCAGCAGGCCACGGCGGGAATGGTTGTCCTTGACGTGCCCCTTGAAGTGTTCGGTCAGGTTCGTGATCCGTTCGGTCAGAACGGCAACCTGCACTTCCGGAGAACCGGTGTCGCCTTCCTTGGTGGCGTATTCCTTGATGAGCTGCGCCTTGCGCTCTGCAGTGATCGACATCGGTATGTCCTTTCTTGGGATGAAGCTGACCGGGTCAGCTGTATCTTGGCGGCTCATGCCGCCGTGTGCCGCTCCTGCCGTTCAGCCAGGGCCGGGATGTCGTCCAGCAAAGGTCGGGCAGAAGGGACCGGTGCCATCATTGGCCCGATTGCGCGGGAATATGACGGAGACGGCCTGCAAATTCCAGAAGAATCTTGAAAGGCCGCGCCCCGCCGTTCCTAAAGGTGAAGAATGCGCGAAGGCTGGAACCGGCCCTTGTCGATGAAGCCGAGGGCCACCGGCGTGCCGCCGTGGCTGGCAAACGCCAGATCGCAGGAAAGCGGCGCATTGCGCCCGCGCAGCAGCACGGCCATGCCCTGGCGGATGCGGGCTGCATCATCGCTGCTGACCGGCACTTCCGGCAGGTCTTCCAGCGCCTCGCGCACGGGCAGCAGGAAGTCCATCAGGGCCTCTACATTGCCTTCGGCCTGTTCGGCAGCTTCGCTCAGCTCGTCCAGTGTCACCATGTCCGCTTCGCCAAAGGGCCCGACCAGCAGCCGGCGCAGCTCGGTCACATGGCCGCAGGTGCCAAGACGGCGGCCAAGATCGCGCGCCAGCGCCCGGACATAGGTCCCCTTGCCGCATTCGGCCTCGAAGACGGCGCGGTTTTCATCGGGCATGTCCGCCAGCGTAAGCCGGTGCACGTCGATGGGCCGGGCTTCCAGCTCCACGTCCTCGCCGTCGCGGGCAAGGTCATAGGCGCGTTCGCCGTCCACCTTGATGGCCGAGAATTTCGGCGGCACCTGAAGGATGGTGCCGGTAAACTCCGGCAGCACGGCACCAATGGCGGCAGCATCCGGACGCACATCCGAGGTGGCGATGACTTCGCCTTCGGTGTCATCGGTGTTGGTCTCCACGCCCCAGGTGACTTCGAAACGGTAGATCTTGCGCCCGTTCATCACCATGGGCACGGTCTTGGTCGCCTCGCCAAAGGCAATCGGAAGGCAGCCGGAGGCACGCGGGTCCAGCGTGCCGGCATGGCCTACCTTCTCCGGATGCAGGATGCGCTTCAGGCGCGACAGGGCGTCATTGGAGGTCAGGCCATAGGGCTTGTCGAGCACCAGCCAGCCGTCAATGGCGTTGCGCGGGCGGCGCTGCTTCTGCGGACGGGACATGTTTGTTTCCTGAAATTCCTGATGGACCCAAGGGCGCGGTTCAATCCTCGTGCTCTTCACCGTCATCGCCGTCGGCGATGTCGCGCTTCACATCGGGTGTATGCAGCAGCGCGCCGATGCGGTCGTCGTCGTCAAAGCGGGTGTCGAGGATGAAGCGCAGGTCCGGCATGAATTTCATGGTCATGCGGCGGGACACCTGGCCGCGGAAATATTTGGCACTGCGGTTCAGCGCCTTCACCACCTTGTCGCCGTTCTGGCCGCCCAGCGGCATGATCAGGCAGGTGGCCAGACGCAGATCGGGCGTCATCCGCACTTCCGGGATGGTGATGATCACTCCGTCCAGGTCCGGGTCGGACAGCTGGCCGCGGGTAAGGATTTCCGACAGTTCCTTGCGCACGATTTCGCCGACGCGAAGCTGGCGCTGCGAGGGCATGCCGGCGCCCTCTCCTGATGTTCTGGCCATTGGGTCATCCACTCAAACAGGCCCACCGGGGACGGCCGGTGCCCTGCGAAAACAAACCGCCGGCGCAAAGGAAGCTCCTCGCGCCGGCGTGCAATCCTGCCAGCATTTCATCTGGCTCGATGCCCGGCGGATGCCGCCGGGCGGGCGCTTGCCTTACAGCGTGCGGGCGATCTGCTCGACGCGGAAGCATTCGATGACATCGCCAACGCGCATGTCCTGGAAGTTGACGAAGTTCATGCCGCATTCCTGACCGGATTCGACAGACTTGACGTCATCCTTGAAGCGCTTGAGCGTGCCCAGCTTGCCTTCGTGCACCACGACGTTGTCGCGGATGAGGCGGACTTCGGCGCCGCGCTCGACGATACCTTCCGTGACAAGGCAGCCTGCGACCTTGCCCACCTTGGTGATGTCGAAGATCTCGCGGATCTCGGCATAACCGATGAAGGTTTCGCGCCGCTCGGGAGCCAGCATGCCGGACATCGCCGCCTTCACGTCATCCACGAGGTCGTAGATGATGTTGTAGTAGCGGATCTCGATGCCTTCACGCTCGGCCGCTTCACGGGCCTGCTTGTTGGCGCGCACGTTGAACGCGATGATCGAGGCATTCGACGCCGTTGCCAGCGTGACGTCGCTCTCGGTGATGCCGCCAACGCCGGACAGGAGGATGCGGGCGCCGACTTCGTCGTTGCCAAGCTTCTCCAGCGCATGGGCGATGGCTTCCGCCGAGCCCTGCACGTCCGCCTTGACCACCAGCGGGAAGTCCTTGCGGCCGCCGCTCTGCAGACGGCTCATCATCTGCTCCAGCGAGCCGCGCGAACCGGCCTTCAGCACAGACAGCTTCTCGCGCTTCTGACGCTGACGGTAGTCCACGATCTCGCGGGCGCGGGCTTCGTTCTCGACCACGGCGACCTGGTCACCGGCGTCCGGCGTGCCCTGGAAGCCGAGGATTTCGACCGGCTTGGAGGGACCTGCCTCCTTCACCTGGTTGCCGTCCTCGTCCAGCATGGCGCGGACCTTGCCCCACTCGCCGCCGGCGACAAGAATGTCGCCAACGCGCAGGGTGCCCTTCTGCACCAGAACGGTTGCCACCGGTCCACGGCCCTTGTCGAGCTGGGCTTCGATGACGAGACCTTCTGCAGTGCGGTCCGGATTGGCGCGCAGCTCCAGAACTTCCGACTGCAGCAGGATCATTTCCAGCAGGCGGTCGAGGTTCAGGCCGGTCTTGGCCGAAACTTCCACGTCGATGGTGTCACCGCCCATGGATTCCACGACGATCTCGTCATGGAGCAGTTCGGTGCGCACGCGGTTCGGGTCAGCGGCCGGCTTGTCGATCTTGTTGATGGCAACGATGATCGGCACACCGGCAGCCTTGGCATGCGAAATCGCTTCCTTGGTCTGCGGCATGACGCCGTCATCGGCCGCCACCACCAGCACCACGATATCGGTTGCCTTGGCGCCGCGGGCACGCATCTGCGTAAAGGCCGCGTGGCCCGGCGTATCGATGAAGGTGATCTTCTGACCATTCTTCTCGACCTGATAGGCGCCGATGTGCTGGGTGATGCCACCTGCTTCGCCCGTCACCACCTTGGAATTGCGGATCGCATCCAGCAGCGAGGTCTTGCCGTGGTCAACGTGACCCATGATCGTGACGACCGGCGGACGCGAGATCAGGGTGCCTTCCTCGTCGGCTGCGGAGAACAGGCCGTCCTCCACGTCCGCTTCAGAAACGCGCTTGACCGTGTGGCCCAGTTCGGAAGCGATCAGTTCGGCTGTGTCTGCGTCGATCACGTCGTTGATCTTCAGCATCTGGCCCTGCTTCATCAGCAGCTTGATCACGTCCACGGAACGCTCGGCCATACGGTTGGCGAGTTCCTGGATGGTGATGACTTCCGGCAGGATGACTTCACGCGAGATCTTCTCGCGCACAGCCTGCATGCCGCCGCGCTTTTCCTTTTCACGGCGGCGGCGCAAGGAGGCAAGCGAGCGCGAACGCTGCTCGTCCGACCCGCCGGTCGCGGCAGAAATAGTCAGCTTGGAACGGCGGCGGTCATCGCCGGTGCTGCGCTTGGCAACCGGAGCTGCCGGAGCCTTCGGGCGCTTGACGGTCCGCAGGCCGTTCTTGCGCTCTTCCTCGGCTTCTTCCTCGGCAGTGCGGCCGGCGGCCGGGCGCGGACGCTCGGGGGCAGCCGTTGCTTCGGGCTTGCGCGCGGCAGGAGCTTCAGCACGGGCGGCCGGAGCGGGCGCTGCAGCCACCGGCTTCACCGGCTCGGGCTGAACTTCCGGCTCGGCAGCGCGGCGCTCGGCCTCTTCGGCTTCGCGGCGTGCACGCTCTTCTTCCTCGGCCTTGCGGCGGGCTTCTTCCTCAACGCGGCGGATCGCCTCTTCCTCGGCCCGGCGGATGGCTTCCTCTTCGGCGCGCTTGCGCTCCTCGATCTCGCGCTGCTGCGCAAGCTTGAGGGCGGCGGCACGGGCGGCTGCCTCTTCCTGGGTCAGGGAGCGGAGCACGGCACCGCCACCGGGGCGCTGCTGCTGGCCGCGGTTCTGCTGCTGCGGCCCGCGGCGCTGCTGCTGATTGCGGTCACCGCCCTGGTTCTGCGGCTGCTGCTGGCGCTGAGGCGCGGGCGACTGGGCCTGTGCAGGGGCAGGAGCTGCCTCACGCGGACGCTCGGCCGGCGCAGATGCTGCTGCCGGGGCCTCGCCCTCGGGGCGCCCTTCCTGGCCGGGAACCACCACCCGGCGTTTCTTCTTTTCCACGACGACAGCCTTCGACCGGCCATGGGAGAAGCTCTGGCGAACAGTTCCCTGTTCGACGCCGCCCCGCTTGAGGCCGAGGGTCTTCCGCTCGACGTTGATCGTCTTGTCGCCTGGATTCTTCGTATCGTTCATATTTGCCTTCAGTCCTGCGCTACCGCACTGTCCGCGCCACAGCGTTCATACGTGACGGAACCTGCCCGGAAAGCTTCCAGTTGACGCACACGTTCAAGGAAGCCTTCGCTCGCCCGGCCAGCGAGCAGTGCAGCATGTATCACATTAGTGCGACCCAATGCCAAATCCAATTGAGTCGAATCGAACAAACGGACGACCGGACGGCCGCTTGCCAGCTCTGTCTGGCTCGCAGCGGCTGCCGCGAGCTTTCGAATCCCGTCCCCGGATGCATCCGAGGCATGAATGAGGGCGACCACCGGATCGCGCCGCAATGCGGCCTCGACCTTGGAAAACCCGGTCACCAGTTCCCCGGCCTTGCGGCACAGGGACAGTGCGGACAGCGCGCCCTTGACGAGCAGCGTATCGATAAGATCCGCCAGTCCGGGCTCCGCCTTCACCTCTGCCTTGAAGGCCTTGGCGAAGACACGCTTTTTAACGGCCGCCTCGACGGCCTCACGCTTTGCCGTGACCCAGACCCCGCGCCCTGGCAGCTGGCGCTTGAGGTCCGGCACGACCTGACCTTCCGGGTCCAGAACGAAGCGCATCAGCTCCGAAACCGGCAAGACCGCCCGCGAGAGCGCACATTGCCGTTCCAGCGGCTCGTTCTTCCTCGGCACCCGGTGGGCCTCCATTCCTTCCGCCCGCCTGCGCCTCACACAAGGCCGCAGGCAGGTTCTGGTTCCCGTTCATCCCGCAAGGCGTGCAACCGGACCATTGTCCCTGCTTGTCCTGCGGATGTGCTTCCCGGCGAAACCGCCCCGGAAGCCCTTCTCGTCAGGCGGTCTCGCCGGCGTCTTCTTCTTCGCCGTCTTCCGCCTCTTCCTCAAGGCCGCCCATATGGGCTGCAAGCTCTTCCTCGGTGATCCAGCCTGCCGCAAGGCGGGCTGCCATGACCATGCCCTCGGCATCGGTGCGCGACACTGCGAAGGACGACAGGGCGCCGTCGAAACGCTTGGTCTCGCCATCCTTGCGCTCGGTCCAGCCCACGAGGTCATCGGCGGCGCAACCCGCCAGATCCTCGATCGTCTTGATGCCGTCCTTGCCAAGGGCAACCAGCATTGCGGTGGTCAGGCCATCGATCTGGCGCAGCTCGTCGGCAACACCCAGAGCGCGGCGCTCCTCGTCCTGCTTGGCTTCCAGCTCGGCGAGGTAATCACGGGCGCGGGCCTGGATTTCCTCGGCGGTGTCATCATCGAAGCCTTCGATCATCGAGATTTCCTCGAGATCGACATAGGCCACTTCCTCAACCGACGTGAAACCTTCGGTCGCCAGCAGCTGGCCAACCATCTCGTCCACGTTGAGGCATTCCATGAACAGGGTGGAGCGCTCCTGGAATTCCTTCTGGCGCCGCTCGCTTTCCTCCTGCTCGGTCATGATGTCGATGGCCCAGCCGGTCAGCTGCGAAGCCAGGCGCACGTTCTGGCCGCGGCGGCCAATGGCCAGCGACAGCTGCTCGTCCGGCACCACGACCTCGATGCGCTCGGCATCCTCGTCCACCACGACCTTGGCGACTTCCGCCGGCTGCAGGGCGTTGACGATGAAGGTCGCCTCATCCGGGTTCCACGGAATGATGTCGATCTTCTCGCCCTGAAGCTCGCCCACGACAGCCTGAACACGCGAACCACGCATACCGACGCAGGCGCCGACCGGGTCGATGGAGCTGTCCTTGGAAATGACGGCGATCTTGGCACGCGAACCCGGGTCACGGGCCACAGCCTTGATCTCGATAACGCCATCATAGATCTCCGGGACCTCCTGCGCAAAGAGTTTCGCCATGAATTGCGGATGAGTGCGCGACAGGAAGATCTGCGGGCCGCGCTGTTCGCGGCGCACGTCGTAGATATAGGCGCGGATGCGGTCACCGGTGCGGAACAGCTCGCGCGGGATCAGCTCGTCACGGCGGACGATGCCTTCACCGCGGCCAAGGTCGACGATGACGTTGCCGTATTCGGCACGCTTGACCGTGCCGTTGACCACTTCGCCGATACGGTCCTTGAATTCGTCGAACTGACGGTCACGCTCGGCCTCGCGCACCTTCTGCACGATCACCTGCTTGGCAGACTGGGCGGCAATACGGCCGAAATCGAGCGGCGGCAGCGGCTCGGCGATATAGTCGCCGATGGTGGCTTCCGGGTTGCGCTGCTTGGCATCCTCGAGCGCGATCTCGGTGGAGAAATTCTCCACGGTCTCGACCACCTGGAGCAGGCGCTGCAGACGGATCTCACCGGTCTTCGGATTGATCTCTGCGCGCACTTCCGTCTCGGTGCCATAACGGGAACGGGCCGCCTTCTGGATGGCGTCCTCCATGGCAGCGATCACGATACCCCGGTCGATCGTCTTTTCCCGGGCAACCGCATCGGCGATCTGGAGCAGTTCCAGCCGGTTCGCGCTGATAGCCATTCTCGTTCACTCCTCTTGCGCGCCTGTTCTCCGCGCGCTTGTCTCAAAGCGTTGAAAAGGGGCAGGCCTCAGTTGGCCCGGTCTCCGGAGGAGCCGGAGCCGTCCCCGTCATCATCTTCGTCGTCGTCGTTGTCGTGCTCGTATTCGAATTCCGTGTCCTCGTCATCAAGGTCATCGGCATCGATGCCACGGGCGGCAAGGGCAGCTTTCTCGGCCTTGAGTGCGGCGCGGATCAGATCGTCGGTCAGCACCAGCCGGGCTTCGCCAATCTCGGCCAGCGGCAGCAGAACCGGGTTCGGGGTGCCTTCCGGCGCGTCGGAAAGACGCAGCACGGCAGCTCCACCGTCGACGCCGGTGATGACGCCGCGGAAACGCTTGCGGCCATCCTGCGGCACGGACATCTCAACCTTCGCCTCATGGCCGGACCAGCGGACGAAATCGCTTTCGCGCACCAGCGGGCGGTCGATGCCTGGCGAGGAGACTTCCAGATGATAGGCGCGGTTGATCGGATCGTCCACGTCAAGCGCCGGTGAAACAGCGCGGCTGATCTCCTCGCAGTCATCCACGGTCATGGTGCCGTCCGGCCGTTCGGCCATGATCTGCAGGGTGCAGCCGTTTGCCGCGCTGATCTTCACGCGCACCAGCCGGTAGCCAAGGTCGGTGATCACCGGCTCGACAATGGCCGCAACGCGGGCATCGAGGCCGTCTTCGATGACGATACGGGGCTCTTGCAAACTCAATGCATGTCTCCTGTCCGGGGGCGGTCCGGCGCCGGAATCTTCCGGCTGTCCATTCCGCCAGCATCACGACCGGCCTAAACAAAAAAGAGCGGGTCCTTCGCGGGGCCCACTCTCATACTGCTCCGATCGAGCCGCTAGAGAAGATGAATGATGCCTTTATACGCAAGTCTGCCGGAAAAGCAAGGGCAAAGCCCTGTTGCCGCCTTCCGGCAGATCGTTCTTCTCCAGCGTCAGCGCCGCAGGAAGGTGAGATAGCGCGGCACGCGGCCTTCCCTGAGGGCCTTGGCCTCATAGCGGGTGCCCGGCCAGCCGGCCCAGGGCCGGCGCCAGTCATCTGCCGTTTCCGCCGTCCAGTCAAAGGCTTCGTGGTCGCGGATGTGGCGCAGGGTCCAGTCCACATAGGTGTCGATGTCGCTTGCAAAGCGGAACTGCGATCCCGGGCGCAGGGCGCGGGCGTAGCGGTCCAGGTTCTTCGGGCTGATGAACCGGCGTTTCCAGTGGCGCTTCTTGTGCCAGGGGTCCGGATAGAGCTGGTAGGCAAGGGACAGGCTTGCCTCCGGCAGCCAGTCGAGGATCTGCACAGCGTCATCGTCATAGAGGCGGACATTCTTCAGTCCGCCATCCACCACCTCGACCAGTGCCTTGCCCATGGAGGTGCTGAAAGGCTCGATGCCGATGATGCCAACGTCCGGATTCTCGCGGGCCCGGTGCAGCAGATGCTCGCCGCCGCCGAAGCCCACTTCCAGCCAGACTTCGCGCACGGGCGCCTCGAACAGGCTGGCAAGGTCGGCAGGCGCCGGAATGGACGGGTCCAGCCGCAGGCGCGGCATGTCCGTTTCCATCAGCGTGCTCTGGCGCGGTGTCAGCGGCTTGCCCTTGCGCCGTCCATAGAAGGAACCGTCGTAGAAATCAGTCATGTGTCCATGCGGTCAAACGGATGGCTGGGGCGCCTCACAAAGCCTGCCCCCGGATAGGAAACGCCGGCCGCCATCGGGCAGCCGGCGCTCCGGTTCACGACGAAAGGGCTGCCTCAGCCGGCAAAGCCCTTCAGTGCGCCAACCAGATCGGTCGCTTCCCAGGAGAAGCCGCCATCTGCTTCCGGCGCACGGCCGAAGTGGCCGTAAGCGGCGGTGCGCTCATAGATCGGAGCGTTGAGCTTGAGGTGCTGGCGGATGCCGCGCGGGGTCAGGCTCATGATGTCGCGCAGGCCCTTCTCGAGCTTGGCTTCATCGCAGCGGCCGGTGCCATGCAGGTCAACATAGACCGAAAGCGGCTCGGACACGCCGATGGCGTAGGACAGCTGGATCGTGCAGCGGTCGGCGAGGTCGGCGGCCACCACGTTCTTGGCAAGGTAGCGCGCGGCGTAGGCGGCCGAACGGTCCACCTTGGTCGGGTCCTTGCCGGAGAATGCGCCGCCGCCATGCGGGGCTGCGCCGCCGTAGGTGTCCACGATGATCTTGCGGCCCGTCAGGCCGCAGTCGCCGTCCGGACCGCCAATGACGAAGGCGCCGGTCGGGTTGACGTGCCAGGCGGTCTGCTCGTCGATCCAGCCATCCGGCAGAGCGCCGCGGATGTAGGGCTCGACAATGTTCCGCACATCGCGGGAGGTGAGGGTGGCGTCAAGGTGCTGGGTGGACAGCACGATGGAGCTGACGCCAACCGGAACGCCGCCCTTGTAGCGGACGGTCACCTGGCTCTTGGCATCGGGGCCGAGCACCGGCTCGCGGCCCGACTTGCGGGCCTCGGCGAGCAGGCGGAGAATCTTGTGCGAATAGTAGATCGGCGCGGGCATCAGCTCCGGCGTCTCGCGGCAGGCATAGCCGAACATGATGCCCTGGTCGCCTGCGCCTTCGTCCTTGTTGTCGCCGGCGTCAACGCCCTGGGCGATATGGGCGGACTGGGCGTGCAGGTGCACGGCAATGTCGCAGTTTTCCCAGTGGAAGCCTTCCTGGGCATAGCCGATGTCCTTGACGGCCAGACGTGCCAGGTGGGCGACGTAATCCTTGGTAATGGTCGCAGGACCACGGGTTTCACCGGCAATCACGATGCGGTTCGTGGTTGCAAGGGTCTCGCAGGCAACGCGTGCCTCGGGCATTTCACGCAGGTAAGCGTCAACGACGGCATCGGAAATGCGGTCGCACACCTTGTCGGGATGTCCTTCCGAGACGGACTCGGAGGTGAAGAGATAGTCCTGACGGGCCATAGCCGAACGTCCTTCTGGGAAAATATGAACATGGCGGCGGAATATCTCCGCCGCCAAGCCAAGTGATGAAGCAGATTGACCGGCGAGCGTCAAGTTCCCTCGCCGTTGAAGATCATCCGGCGCTGCATCCCGGAGAGTCCGAAGCTCCGGGATATAATCAAACCCTTATGCCGTCTCAGCAATTCCGGGAAGTGATGTGACAGCGTCTTCAAGGCCTTGTGTCAGGCCTCGTCGCCCGCAAGTGCACGGACCAGATCAACGATCTTGCGGCGCACCTTGGGGTCCTCGATCCGCACGAAGGCCTTGTTCAGGGACAGGCCTTCGGAGGAGGAGAGGAAGTCGACCACGTAGGAGGTCGGCTGCGACTCGCCAAAGCCTTCGAAGTCATCCGGCGAACCGGGGGCATCCTCGAAGAAGAAGGCGACCGGCACCTTGAGCACGGTCGAGATGTGCTGCAGGCGCGAGGCACCGATGCGGTTGGTGCCTTTCTCGTATTTCTGGATCTGCTGGAACGTGATGCCGAGGCTCTCACCGAGCTTCTCCTGGCTCATGCCAAGCATCATACGGCGCAGACGGACGCGGCTGCCGACATGCACGTCGATCGGGTTAGGTGCTTTCTTGCTGGGCATTGCCCTCATCTTTCCGTTCAGCGTGGCCTCCGGCCAGAAGGCGCACGCGGGTTTTCAAGAACACGAAACACACGTTGAGCTGCCATCCTGGCGCTTCGGGTGCGGACCGGACCACCCACTGCCGGTCCTCTGTTTCGCGGTTTCCACTGCTCCTCCGGAAGCTGCGGTTGTACTACACTATGCTCGCGGACTCTCCCATTCAATATCAATTATGACGCGAAGGCAGGTTGAGGCTCATTAAAGTAAAAAATGTAGTAAAAATGATCAGGAGTATGGCCAGTCCCGCATCGCCGTACCGCGCATAAAGCGTCGCCGGCAAGGGTGCCGCAAGGTGTGCGTCAATCACGCCGGCCCGGTTGAGTGCTAGGGAGCCGATTACCCGGCCGTACGGATCGATTACAGCTGATATACCTGTATTGGCAGATCTGACAAGGGGTAATCCTTGTTCTATTGCCCGGAACCGTGCTTGAGCCAGGTGCTGGTGTGGCCCCGCCGTATCTCCGAACCAGGCGTCATTTGTGACATTAAGCAGCCAATCCGGGCGGCTTCCGGCCTCTGATGCCATTTGCGGAAAGATTGCCTCATAGCAGATCAGCGGCAGGAACGGCGGCAATCCCGCCGTCTGCAAGACGTGCGGCGCATAACCAGCCGTGAAGGCGCCGGGAGCGTTCACCAGCTTGCGGATGCCCAGCCGCTCGAGCAGGCTGGACAGGGGCAGGTACTCACCGAAGGGGACGAGGCGCACCTTGTCATAGGCATCAAGAATCTCGCTGCCGTCTCCAATGACGTAGATGCTGTTGTAATATTTCGTTTCTTCAGGCCCTCTTTCGGCGCGGATTGCGCCTGTAACAAGTGTCTGGTCTGGCTCTAAAAGAGAATCGATCTCTGACAGTGCCTCGGGAGAACTTGTCAGAAGAAAAGGAAAGGCCGATTCTGGCCAGATAAAGACTTTGCGTGTATTGCCTTCAGAATTATCGATTTTAGCGGACGCACTCAACCCAAGATAGCTTCTGAAAATTGAAACTTTATTCTCAGGGAGCCATTTCTCTTTTTGCGCGATGTTCGGTTGTATAACGCGGATATCTACCAGAGGCTCTGCAAGCTCCGCCGGTTTAGCAAGCCTTGCGGTGCCCCAGCCCCACAGAGCGGCGAGTACCGCAAGGCTAAAAGCCAGTGGCAGCCAGTTGCGCCGTCCGGAATCTGCCAGGGCCGCAGGTGCGGTTGCGCCGGCGATGAGAAGAGCGCTTAGCCCGTAGATGCCGATGAGGCTGGCACTCTGGGACAGGGCAAGGCTGCCGGACACACTGTAGCCGAAGCTGTTCCAGGGAAAGCCGGTCAGAATATGGCCACGCAGCCAGTCCGAGATGGCCAGAAGCCCGGCAAGCAGCAGCAAGCGGCCGGCATGCTCGGGCCAGAAGCGGGTGGCCAGAGCAACGGCGGCTGCGTGAAACAGGGCCAGCCCCGCCGGAAGGCCCGCCATGGCAAAGGGCAGCATCCAGGCATATTGTTCGGCTTCCACCAGGAAGGCGCTGCCGATCCACCAAAGGCCTGCGAGGAAATAGCCAAAGCCGAAGCACCAGCCAATGGCAAAGCCGGCGCGCATACGCCGTCCGGGCGGAATGCTCCCCTTTGCGCCCGCCGCACCGTCGATCAGCCACACGAGAGCTGGCAGTGTGACAAAGAGTACCGGGAGAATGTTAAAGGGCGGCAGCGCCAGCACCGAAGCTGCGCCTATGGCAAAGGCCAGAAGCCACCGTCTCTTGCCGTGCGCCAGAAGGAAGGGGCTGGCGGCGCGCCGTATCAAGTCTGGCAGGAAGGGCATTCTCAATTTTCTCCGCCGCTTACGGCCCGCAGCATGTGGGGCGCGTCAGAGCGCAGGTCAAGTCTTCCGGACCTGCGCTCTCATCAGGGCAGGCCCACGCGGCGCCCGGGCAACGCCAAGGCATGATGGGCCGGTAGTTCAAAGCCCTGGCACTTACGTAGCCGGAGGCTCCGTCCCTGCTGTCTTTTCGTCGCGCTTCGTCCGGCGCCGCTGGTCGCCCGTGCGGCCTTCCACCCGGCGCTTGCGCACTCTCAGGCGCTTGATCCGGCGCGGGTCCGCATCGAGGACTTCGAATTCGTAGCCGGTGACCTCCTTGGGGGCGATCAGCTCGCCGCGCACCGGCACCCGGCCAAGCAGGGTGAACAGCAGGCCGCCCAGCGTGTCCACTTCCTCGGCCATTTCACCGGCGTTGAAATCGGTGCCCAGCTGTTCAGACAGCTCTTCCAGCGGAATGCGGGGATCAGCAATCCAGACACCGTCGCCGGACGGCTGAAGCATTGCCTCTTCGTCCTCGTCGTGTTCGTCTTCGATATCGCCGACGACCGTCTCGACGATATCTTCCAGCGAGACAAGACCGTCCGTGCCGCCGTATTCATCGATGACGAGCGCCATCTGCACACGGCTTGCCTGCATCTTGGCCATCAGGTCAGTTGCAGGCATGGAAGGAGGCACAAACAGAAGCGGGCGCAGCAGGCCGGTTTCGGCGAGCGTCAGCGTCAGATCGATCAAGGTCAGATCAAGAGCGGAATTCTTGGCAGATACGTCGGTGTCTTGTGCGGCCCCCGCCTCTGATGGCGTTGCAAGACGGGCGATGAAGGCCATCAGGTCCTTGATGTGAACCATACCGCGCGGGTCATCAAGGCTCTCGTGATAGACCGGCATGCGGGAGTGGCCGTTTTCGCGGAACACTTCCATGAGGCGGCCCAGTGTCACGCTGTCGTCGACGGCCTCGATGTCTGCGCGGGGGACCATCACGTCATCTACACGCAGCTCGCGCAGGCGAAGAATGTTGCCGAGCAGCAGCCGCTCTTCCGGCGAAAAGGCCGTATCCCCGCCCTCAACCAGATCGCGGGCCAGTTCATCCTGGAGATTTTCCCGCAAGCTTGACGCGCTGCTGCGCCGCAGCCGTGCAAGGCGCCCGGCAATCCGGGCCAGAGGCCCCGGTTTTCGGGGCCCGGATAGTCGTGGGTCGGCGCCGTCTTCCTGAACCGGCACGGAAGCCGGACTGGCTGCAGGCGTTGCGATACTGCCACTGTCAGAAACTGTCATCTGTCCATTCGTTCGTTGTCCCTGCTGTCACCCTTGCGGGGTCAGGGCTCCTGCGGGCCGTCCGCCACAAGCGGCGCATCCGCATAGGGGTCGGCAATGCCCAGGCTGGCAAGGATCCGCCGCTCAAGATCTTCCATCTCTTCGGCTTCAGCCTCCATCTGGTGATCATACCCGAAAAGATGAAGGAGTCCGTGCACAACTAGATGCAAAAAATGATCCTGAAACGAAATAGCCTGTTCTTCAGCCTCTCTCGAGACTGTTTCCAGCGCGAATACGATATCACCAAGCAGAGGGCCGTAAAGCCCGTTCATCTCTTCCCCGCCAGGGAAAGAGAGAACATTCGTGGCCTTGTCCTTGTTGCGCCACTCGGCGTTGAGCTCGCGGATACGCGCATCATCGACGAAAAGGAGCGACAACTCGGAGCCGGGCATGGCCTTGAGCCCGCCAACGCGGAAAGTGGCTTCCGCAGCGCGCAGGCTCAGGGCCTCCAGTTCGTCTTCTTCCGGCCAGCCGTCACATTCGATGCTGAGGTCCAGCAGAAAATCTTCCGGCAGGGCGCTGGCGGACGAAGGGGCAGGGGCCACGGGGCTTACTCCTGCTGCTGCGCGGCGGCAGCGCGCAGGGCATGCCGGCGCTCACGCTCCTGCAGCTCTTCGCGGCTGGCGTCGTCATAGGCGCGCACGATGCGGGCCACCAGCTCGTGGCGTACCACGTCCACATCGGTGAACTGCACGTGGGCCACGCCTTCGATCTCCGGCAGCAGTTCCAGCGCCTCGCGCAGGCCCGACTTTTGCCCCATGGGCAAGTCGATCTGGCTGGGGTCACCGGTGACAATCATCTTGGAGTTCTCGCCCAGACGGGTGAGGAACATCTTCATCTGCATCGTCGTGGTGTTCTGCGCTTCATCCAGCAGAACCACGGCGTTCGAGAGCGTGCGGCCGCGCATGAAGGCGAGCGGCGCCACTTCGATCATGCCGGATTGAAGGCCGCGATCGACCTTTTCCGGCGGCATCATCTCGTAGAGTGCGTCATAGAGCGGGCGCAGATAGGGATCGACCTTTTCCTTCATGTCGCCCGGCAGAAAACCGAGGCGCTCGCCCGCTTCCACAGCCGGGCGGGAGAGGATCAGCCGCGAGGCATCACCGCGCTCGATCAGGGCAGCGGCATAGGCCACCGCAAGAAAGGTCTTGCCCGTACCGGCGGGGCCGGTGCCGAAAATGAGGTCAGCCCGGTCCATCGAGCGGATATAGGCGTCCTGTGCGGCCGTGCGGGCAACAACGGTCTTCTTGCGGGTGGAGATCTGGGCGAAGGAGAGCCGAGAGCGGGGCTCCAGCGTCGGCAGGGGCAGCTGCGCGTCGGCGGCAACCGCCATGCGCAGCGCACCTTCCACGTCGGCCGGATGGATTTCGTGGCCTTGCTGCAGGCGCTGATAAAGTGATTCGAGTGCGTGGCGCGCCTGCTCGCACTGGCGGTGCTTGCCCTTCAGTGTCACCTGATTGCCGCGGGCGATGGCATCGACGCCAAGGCGCTGTTCGATCAGGGCCAGGTTCTGGTCAAACTGGCCGAAAAGATCACCAATCAGCCTGTTGTCTTCGAACGCAAGGACAATATGGGTCATGTCAGAGGCGGGGACTGCTCCCCGGTCAGAGGGCTTGCGAAGCGTAGTCTGGCTGTCACGCGTCAATGGCCGCCTCCTTGGCAGGGCTCGGGAAATCGAGCGCAGTCTCAGTGTGCCCTGCAATCAGCCGTCCGAACAGCGAATTGGAGCCCGTGTCGTAAATTTCCACGGTTTGGATCGTGCCGATCAGATCCTGCGGCCCATCCACCTGCACCGGCTGCAGCCAGGGGGACTTACCGGTGATCTGGCCCGGCATACGCCCGGGTTTTTCGAACAGCACGTCCATC
The DNA here is from genome assembly GCF_036881715.1 of Pannonibacter anstelovis. Taxonomy (NCBI): domain Bacteria; kingdom Pseudomonadati; phylum Pseudomonadota; class Alphaproteobacteria; order Hyphomicrobiales; family Stappiaceae; genus Pannonibacter; species Pannonibacter anstelovis. The sequence goes on along the minus strand of NZ_JBAKBF010000003.1, from coordinate 156,094 downwards.
CGCATGCCGATGCGGGACCGGTTGAAGGCGCGCTGCTGCTCGGCCAGCAAGGCCTGCAGCTCAAGCAGACGGGCAGTCTTCACGTCTTCTGGTACCTGATCTGCCATGGTTGCCCCCGGCGTGCCGGGGCGCTGGCTGTATTTGAAGGAGAAGCAGGCGGCATATTCCACGCGCCGCACCAGATCCAGCGTGTCCGCAAAGTCCTGATCCGTCTCGCCGGGGAAGCCGACAATGAAATCGCCCGAAAGCGCCAGGCCGGGTGCCACATCCCGGATGCGGCCGATGAGGCGGAAGTAATCCTCGCGCGTATGGCGGCGGTTCATTGCCGCCAGAATCCGGTCGGAGCCAGACTGCACCGGCAGATGCAGATAGGGCATCACTTCCTTCAGGTCCCGGTGCGCAGCGATCAGCTCGTCGTCCATGTCACGCGGGTGGCTGGTGGTGTAGCGCAGCCGGTCGAGGCCCGGAATGTCCGCAAGGCGCCGCAGCAGGTAGCCAAGGCCGAGAGGCTTCCCGTCCGGACCCTCTCCATGCCAGGCGTTGACGTTCTGGCCCAGCAGCGTCACCTCGCGCACGCCCTGTGCGGCCATCTGTTCCGCCTCGCGCAGGATCTGGGTGAGCGGGCGCGACACTTCCGAGCCGCGCGTATAGGGCACGACGCAGAAGGTGCAGAACTTGTCGCAGCCTTCCTGCACGGTGAGGAAGGCAGACGGGGCCCGCTTCAGACCCGGCTTTGCCGCTTCCTTCGACAGGTGCTCGAATTTGTCCTCGATTTCGAATTCGGTTTCGACCACGCTTTCCCCGCGCGAGGCGCGGGCGATCAGGTCCGGCAGGCGGTGATAGCTCTGCGGGCCGAAGACCATGTCCACAACAGGCGCGCGGCGGGCGATTTCCTGCCCCTCCGCCTGCGCCACGCAGCCGGCAACGCCCACCATCAGCGGTTTGCCGCCGGGGCCGCGCTCGTCCTTCAGCTTGCGGATGCGGCCAAGCTCGGAATAGACCTTCTCCGCGGCCTTCTCGCGGATGTGACAGGTGTTCAGGATCACCAGATCCGCGTCATCCATGCTGTCCGTGGTGCGGTAGCCCTGCGGGCCCAGCACATCGGCCATGCGGTCGCTGTCATAGACATTCATCTGGCAGCCATAGGTGCGCACGAAGACCTTCTTCATGCCGTCCTGATCACTGCCTTCCGCCCGCCGGCTGACAACAGCCTCGTCAGAGCCTTCGCCGCCCGCCGTCTGGCTGCCATTGGTGTGGGAATGGGCCTTGGAATGGGCCGGGGCGGCCGGATGCAGTTCGCTGGAACGCTGGGTCATGAGCTCCTCACGGCGCCCGGACGGTCAATGCCATCACGCGGGCTCGCGCAGATCAGATATATAGGGGCCATGTGACGGTTTGCCGTCACAGGAGAGGCCACCCTCGATTTCCGCCAGCTTTAGCCGCTTTTGCCCCCGATGAGAATAGGCGAGGCGTCATTGTGTTGCTTCGCTGGCCTGAACTTCAGCTTCACCTGCCTCCGGATCCAGCGGCTCGCGGCCTGTCAGCCCGGTAATGGTCATGCGCTCCACATCGGCGTGAAGGCGTGCGGTCAGGGCCTTGCGGTCGGTTCCGGGGCTCACTTCCACCGGCTCGCCCCAGGTCAGCTCCACATCAATGGCGCCATTGCAGAACACGCCCCACAGGTGCCCGCCCAGCTCCATGTCGCCATACCAGGCGATGCGCGCACGGGTGCGCCGGTCCAGCGGGATGCCGTGCTGGCGCGCATAGACAATGGACAGCGGCTGCACCTGAACGGGCGCACCATTTTCCAGCGCCTTGGTGGCCGCGCCCAGAAGGGCCGAGCGGAAAGGCAGAACCCGGTTGCCGTCGTTGGAGGTGCCTTCGGCAAACAGCACCATGGCATCGCCGCTGGCCATGCGCCCGGCAATCTGGCTGGCGACAGCGCCGGTCTCGGTCCGGCGTGTGCGGTTGACGAAAACCGTGCGCTGAAGCTTGGCGAAAAGCCCGAAGACGGGCCAGCCCTCCACCTCCGACTTGGCGATGAAGGACAGCGGCATCACGGCGCCCAGAACGGTGATGTCTACCCAGGAGGCATGATTGGCCACGATCAGCAGCGGCCGGTGAGTGGCGGGCTTGCCCTTCTGCGTGATGCGGATGCCCACCAGCCTTGTGGCAATGCGATGCCACAGATACGGAAGCTGCCGCTGCACCGGATGTCCGGCTTTCATCGCCAGCCACTGCAGCGGAATGAGGATGAGGGATACGATAGTCAGCAGAAAGATGACGCAGACCGCCTTACTCTGCTGCATCGCCGCCCTCCGGGGACTTAGGCGCCAGCGGCACACAGTAAAGCTCCAGCCGGTGGTCCACCAGCCGGTAGCCGAGCCGCTTGGCAATCAGTTCCTGCAGCGCCTCGATTTCCTCACTGCGGAATTCGATCACCGTGCCATTGCGCAAGTCGATCAGATGGTCGTGATGCTCGTCCGGTACGGTCTCGTAGCGCGAGCGCCCGTCGCGGAAATCATGCCGTTCGATGATGCCAGCATCCTCGAACAGCTTCACGGTGCGGTAGACTGTGGAGATGGAAATGCGGGCATCAAGCGCAGATGCCCGGCGGTAGAGCTCCTCCACATCCGGATGGTCCGTCGCCTCCTCGATGACAGAGGCGATGATGCGGCGCTGCTCCGTCATGCGCATGCCTTTGGCGATGCACTGATCGGCAAGCGAGTTTTGCCGGTCACCGGACATGCCTGACCCCTTCCATCCGCGTTGAACCCTGTCTTGAGCGATTAGCCAAGATCGGCGCGCATGACAAGCGCAGTCCCGTCTTTCTCGCTCTGCCGGTAATAGCCCTTGCGCTCGCCCACCTGCTGGAACCGGAGGCTCCGGTAAAGATGCAGGGCAGCGTCATTGGCGGCATCCACCTCCAGAAAGACACTGGCGCAGCGCTCGCCATAAAGGCGGAACATCGCTTCCTGCATCAGACGCTTGGCGACGCCACGCCCGCGCTGGCGCGGATCAACGGCCAGCGTCAGCACCTCTGCCTCGTCCGCCACCTGCCGCATGATGACGAAGCCGACAGGCGTACGCGTGCCATAAGGGCTGGCGCGGCGGGCAAGCAGCATCAGAACTCCGTCCTGCGAGCGCAGGCGCGCCAGTTCATCCTCGTCCCATCCATGGGCAAAGGATTTGGCGTGGATATCCGCAAGGCGCGGAAGATCCTCGTCTTCGACGGGCTCAATCACGGGCGGGGCAGACCAGAACCACCAGAAACTCATATCCGCTCGATCCTCCCTTTGAGCTGCGGCTTGGCGTCCGGCGGGCGCAGATAAAGCGGCACTGGCGGCAGGCCGGTTGCCTGCGCCGCCGCCCCCAGCCGTGCCACCGTGGCAATATCCGGCACAGTGGCCGTACCGTGCACCTTCACCCCGGCAAGGCCGCAGGCATCCGCCAACGCAGGTGCTGCCGAACCGGTCAGCACCATGTCCGGCGTGATGCGGGCCGCCAGATCTTGCCGCAAGGCGACCTCCGGCTCTCCTGCCGGGCGGCCCGTTTCATCATAAAAGGCAGCGTAGATTTCGTCTTCGCGGGCTTCCAGGACGGCCAGAACGGGCCGGCCTTCCGCCTCTGCCCAGGCCTCGGCAGCAAGGCCGTCGAGGACGGAAATGCCGATGGCCGGGATCTGCCGCACCAGCGCAAAGCCGCGGGCAACGGACAGACCCACCCGCAGCCCGGTAAAGCTGCCGGGGCCGCAGGTGACGGCAATCCGGTCAAGATCCGCAAAGGTGACGCCCGCTTCGCCCATCACCGCCTCGATCATCGGCATCAAGGCTTCCGCATGGCCCCGGCCGATGGCCTCGCTGCGGGACACCAGCGTTTCGCCGCCGTCTGTCAGCGTCAGCACGGCAACCGCGCAATTGGCCTGGGCCGTATCGATGGCAAGCAGTCGGGTCATCGCCTGTCCCGGCCTCCGCAAGGCTTACTGGAGCGGCACCGGACCGGGGTGCGGCTTAAAGAAAATCCGGATGCAGCGGCTGCTGCATCCGGATTGCTGTAGTGGCACGAACCGCGCTTGTCGAGAGCGGCTTTCGGTGAACCGGCTTACAGAGCGCGGACTTCTTCGACTTCGGGCACGAAATGCCGCAGCAGGTTCTGGATGCCGTGCTTCAATGTCGCGGTGGAGGAGGGGCAGCCGGCGCAGGCGCCGCGCATGGACAGGTAGACGATACCTTCCTTGAAGCCCTTGAAGGTGATGTCACCGCCGTCCTGTGCCACAGCCGGGCGCACGCGGGTCTCGATCAGGTCCTTGATCACGGTGACGGTCTCTTCGTCGGCGGCGTCGAAGAACTCCTCGCCGTCCACACCGTCATCCGTGTTGCCAGCCATCTGCATGACCGGCTGGCCGGACATGAACTGCTCCATGATCGCGCCCAGAATGGCGGGCTTCATGTGCTGCCAGTCGGTGTCGTCCTTGGTGACGGTGATGAAGTCATGGCCGAAGAACACGGCCGAAACGCCCGGCACGTCGAACAGGCGCTGCGCCAGCGGCGAGGCGGCAGCGTCATGGGCCGAGCGGAAATCATGCGTGCCTTCCGGCAGCACGACACGCCCGGGCAGGAACTTAAGGGTCGAGGGATTCGGGGTTGCCTCGGTCTGGATGAACATGGGTCTGATCCTCAGTCGATCGTCGGGGCAAGGTCTCTTCGACTGGCGGTAACGGCTTGCCGGACGCGCCCCAGATTGGAATCTTTATAAACTACTTAGGTGCATTTGACCACAGGTCAAGCACATCCGCGCGCGTCCGGCAGAAGAATTGGCGCTTCTGCCGCCCTCATGCAAGGGCGGCGATCTCGTCATCACCCAGATTGCCCGGCACGATGGTGACGGGGATCGGGAAATTGCCGGCTGCCTTGCCGGCGATTGAGGTGACCAGCGGGCCGGGGCCTTCCGAACTCATGCCGGCCGCCAGCACCAGAATGGCGATGTCGTCGTCGGATTCGATCAGCTTGACGATCTCGTCGGACTTGTTCCCCTCGCGGATGACCAGCTCCGGCTCGGTGCGGGCGACAGCCCGGGCCCGGCCTGCGGCTCTGGCGAGGGTCTTCTCCGCCTCTTCCTGCGCTTCGGCGCGCATGATGTCCTCGACGCCCAGCCAGTGCTGGAAATCGCCGGGGGCAATCACGAAGAGGAGGGTGACCACGCCGCCCGTGCGGGCGGCGCGTTTTGCGGCGTAAATGATGGCACGGTCGCATTCCGGTGTGTCGTCCACGACCACCAGAAACTTGCGCCTGTGCCCTTCTTCAAAGCTTTTGCGGATCGCTACCATGGCCGCATGCTGCCACTTGGCCGTTCCGCCTGCAAGCGCGGCAAATGGCCGTGCCTGTGCATGACGGAAAAGTTGTGAAGCATCGCTGCGGCTTCAGAGGATGAAGCGGGACAGGTCGACATTCTTGGCCAGCTCACCAATGTTGCTGCGCACGAAGTCCGCCGTGATCTCCACCTTGCTGCCGGACTTGTCCGGTGCGGTGAAGGACACTTCGTCCAGAATGCGCTCCATCACAGTCTGCAGGCGCCGGGCGCCGATGTTCTCGACGCTGGAGTTGAGATCAACCGCGATGGTGGCGATCTCGTCAATCGCGTCATCGGCGAAGCTCAATTCCACCCCTTCGGTGCCCAGCAGCGCCACATATTGCTTGATGAGGCTGGCTTCCGGCTCGGTCAGGATGGCGCGGAAGTCCTCCTGCGTCAGCGCCTTCAGCTCGACGCGGATCGGCAGGCGGCCCTGGAGCTCCGGCAGAAGATCGGAAGGCTTGGCCACATGGAAGGCGCCCGAGGCGATGAAGAGGATGTGGTCGGTCTTCACGGGCCCATGCTTGGTGGACACCACCGTACCCTCGATCAGCGGCAGCAGGTCACGCTGCACGCCTTCGCGGGACACATCCCCTCCGGTGCGGCCATCGCGGGCGCAGATCTTGTCGATCTCGTCGAGGAAGACGATACCGGAATTCTCTACGAGGCTTACGGCCTCGCGCACGACCTTTTCCTCGTCCAGAAGCTTGTCGGATTCCTCGGTGATGAGGATGTCGTGCGATTCCTTCACCGTCACCCGGCGCGGTTTGGTCTGGCCGCCAAGGGCCTTGCCCAGCATGTCGGAGAGGTTCATGACACCAACGCTGGCGCCGGGCATGCCGGGCAGTTCGAAGCTGGGCATCTGCGGCTGGGCGCGGACCTGGATCTCGATTTCCTTGTCATCAAGATCGCCCTCGCGCAGCTTCTTGCGGAAACTGTCACGCGTGGCCGGGCTGGCGTTGCTGCCGACGAGGGCATCGAGCACCCGCTCTTCCGCCAGCACATGGGCCTTGGCCTTCACCTCCTCGCGGCGCAGCTCGCGCACCAGCGTGATGCCAGCCTCCACAAGGTCCCGGACGATCTGTTCCACATCGCGGCCGACATAGCCGACCTCGGTGAACTTGGTGGCTTCCACCTTGACGAAGGGCGCATTGGCGAGACGGGCAAGGCGGCGGGCGATCTCGGTCTTGCCAACGCCGGTTGGTCCGATCATGAGAATGTTCTTCGGCAGAACCTCCTCGCGCATCGGGCTTTCAAGCTGCTGGCGGCGCCAGCGGTTGCGCAGGGCAATGGCCACCGCGCGCTTGGCATCCTTCTGCCCGACGATATAGCGGTCCAGTTCGGAGACGATTTCCCGGGGTGAAAAATTGGTCATCGTGTCAGCTTTCAGTCATCAGGATCAATGGGCGGCGGGCACGTAACGCATCAGGCGCGTGCCGGTGAGGGGCGCAAGCAGCTTCCGCCGCAGGGGCACCCATGCAGAACCCAGCAGCAGGATGAAGCTGCCCAGGACCAGCAGCGTGATGGAGACACCCGTCATGTTGGAGACTTCCGCGTTCCACAGCAGCATGCTGACGGCCACGCCGAAATAGCCAAGGCCTGAAACGAGGATCGCCCGCCTGTCCACCAGCAGCGCCACGAAGGCAAGCATGAGCACCAGCATGATCATCACAGAGGCCAGAACCAGTTCTCCTGCGCCCGTGTTGTAGAGGCCGCTCATGGTGAGGGTTTGCAGCGAATGAACCATGAGCGGGGCCGCGAGGAAATGCAGCCAGAAGGCCTTGTCGCTGTTGACCGTGCGCCGGGTTAGATCGCGGCTGTCAAAGTACATGGCGGCTGCGAAGGCGGAAAGACCTGCAGCAAGCCCGATCCAGGGCAGATAGTCACCGACAAAATTCTCATCAATGGCATGAGCTGCGGCAAGCAGGCTGCAGATCGCCCCCGCACAGATCACCGATACGCCTACCGGCACCTGGAAACGCCAGTAATGCAGTGCGGCGATGGCCGTTGCGGCCACCGTCAGCAAGACGAGTGTGGCACCCGGAAGGGTATCCATTGCAGCCTGGAACTTCTGGGAGGCATCCGAAGAGGCCCCTGGCACGAACTCTGCCGTTACGAAGATCACCGCGAGCAGGGTGGCCGGCAGGAACAGGACCGACAGGATGAAGGAAGGCAGGGCAAGTCGCATCCGCCGGGCAAAGATCTCTGACAGGACCCAGATGGCGACCGCCAGACCCGCGAAATTCAGGCCCCAGTTGCGCGTGAAGGTGAGGAAGAAGAACAGGCCGAACAGCAGTGTGCCAATGCCGATGGAGATGAAGATGTCGTGGAACCCGCGCACGAAGCGCAGTTCCTCTGCATCCACGGTGGAGATGGAGGGCTGGCGCAGTCCGTCCAGATAGGCGGCAAGCGCCTCAAGCTGCGGCGGCGAGAGGACGCCGGCACTTACCGCGCCCTGCAGATCCTCCCGTGTGAAGGCCTCATTGGTCATGTACTGGTATCCGCGTAAGGGGCAGGGTCAGCTGGCGCTGTCGAGGCTTTCGACCGTCAGGTTGCCATTGGTGTAGACGCATATGTCTGCCGCGATGGCCATGGCCTTGCGGGCAACGGTTTCCGCATCGAAGTCCGTTTCCACAAGGGCACGTGCGGCGGCGAGCGCGTAGTTGCCGCCCGAGCCGATGCCCATGACGCCGCCTTCCGGCTCCAGCACGTCGCCCGTTCCGGTCAGCACCAGCGACACATCCTTGTCGGCCACCAGCATCATGGCTTCGAGGCGGCGCAGGTAGCGGTCGGTGCGCCAGTCCTTGGCCAGTTCCACGCAGGCGCGCATCAACTGGCCGGGATACTGCTCCAGCTTGGCTTCCAGCCGCTCGAACAGGGTGAAGGCATCTGCCGTTGCCCCGGCAAAACCGCCGATGACGGTGCCCTTGGCCAGAGGGCGCACCTTGCGTGCGGTGTTCTTGATGACGGTCTGGCCCAGCGAGACCTGCCCGTCACCGGCAATCACCACCTTGCCGCCCTTGCGCACCATGAGAATGGTGGTGCCGTGCCAGGTGCCCATGCCGTGTTCTGAACTCATGCCTTGTCCGATCCTGCAGATGATTGGCTTGCATCGCCAAAAGAAAGGCGGCCGCAGGGCCGCCAGCGTTGTCTCTTATTTAGGAGGGAAAATCCCATCCGCCAAGCCGCGGGCTGTGACGCGCCGGATCGGAGCGTCCAGGCCGCCGGGCGCGCCAGACCGATGATCAGATGAGAGCCCGGGTTTCGCGCATCAAACGCTGCACGGCGGCATCAAGAGCACGGGAGCTCATTTCGTTGACGAGATTGCCTTGCGGATCAAAGGCTTTGCCAGCATCAGGCACCATGGCCATTTCCGGCAGAACCAGTGCGCCAAGCCCGATTTCGAGTACGGTGCGTGAGCCGATGAGGCCGCGAATGCCGCCGAGAGCGCCGGGGGAGGCAGCGCCCAGACAGAAGACACGATTCTTGAAGGCGATGCCGGGCGCTTCGCCCTGATCGGCGACGCGGCTCACCCAGTCCAGCGTGTTCTTGAGAAGCGGGGTCATACCGGCGTTGTACTCCGGGCAGGCGATGAAGACGCCGTGCTGTTCCTGCATCAGCCGCTTGAGCTTGCGGGCCGCTTCCGGCGGACCCTTCTCCTGTTCCAGATCGCCGTCATAGATGGGCATCTGGTAGTCGGCGAGCGAAATGCGTGTCACCTCCGCATCGGCCAGAGCCAGCCGCTTTGCGGCAAGCCCGGCAAGGCGTGTGTTGAGCGATCCACCCCTGATGGAGCCGGAAAAGACGAGGATCTTCGGATGGCGCATGCTGTCTCCTTCTGGTGCGGCATCGCGGTTCGCACACGCCCGGGAACAGAGCTGTGATCATCCGGCGACAGATATTTTTCACAACCTGCCATCACAAGCGGTTGAGGCGCAAGAAGAAACGCTGAAACTCATGCGATCCGGATGCCGGGCCGAAATCAGTTGGCTGCCGGAATTACTGCGGCTTGCTGTAGACCCAGACGCGGGCAGGCGGCAGGTTGGCAAAAATCCAGCCGGTCTTGTCGAGGCTGAGAACACCAGGTTCCGGCTTTACCGGCGGCACCAGCGCATAGGAGAACTGGATGAAGTTCGCGCCAGGCTCGCACAGGTCCAGCGCCTCAAGGATCAGCGCCCGGCGCTTCTCCACAGGCTGGGTGAACAGAGGCAGGCCCGAAACAATGCCGGCGAACATGCCATCCTGCACCGGAATGGCTTTTTCCAGGGTCTGGCGCAGGGCGTAGGCATCACCCTGAATGGTCATCATGCCGGGAAACCGGTCGCGCAGCATGCGGCAGAATTCAGTGGTGTATTCCAAGGCGGTCAGCTGGCTTTCCGTGATGCCGCGGTCAAAGATCGCCTGCGTTACCACGCCCGTTCCGGGCCCAAGCTCGAGATAGCGGCCGTCAGGGCGCACATTCAGGAAGGAGGCAATCCGCCGGGCCAGTTCCGGGCCGGAAGGCGAAATGGCGCCAAGGGTCAGCGGACTGTCGAGCCAGTTGCGGAAGAAGCGGAACTCATCCTGGAGCTTTTTCTTCAAGGGCTTCTCGCCGAGCATCCTGAATGCAGCCATCGTTTCCTCCGGTTAGATTTGTAAAAGCATCTATCCGCGCAACCGTGGCCATTTCAAGGCCCTTGATGCCGTGTGGCGGCATAGGGCCTTGAACGGATGCAGGCTCAATTGCCCAGATTGTCGAGAAAATCCTTTACCCGGGCAAAGAAGCCGGTGCTCTCCGGATTGTTTTCTCCCGAGCTTTCCTTCTCGAATTCGGCCAGCAATTCGCGCTGGCGCTTGGTCAGGTTCGTCGGTGTTTCCACCGTGACCTGAATGTACATGTCGCCGTGCTGGGTGGTGCGCATCACCGGCATGCCCTTGCCCTTGAGACGGAACTGGCGGCCGTTCTGCGTGCCCTCGGGCACCTTGACCCGCGTCGTGCCGCCTTCAACCGTAGGCACATCGAACTGGCCGCCAAGGGCAGCCGTCGTCATGGAAATCGGCACGCGGCAATAAAGATCCGCCCCGTCGCGCTGGAAGAACTCATGTGGCTTCAGCGACAGGAAAATATAGAGATCGCCAGATGGACCGCCACGAAGGCCTGCCTCGCCCTCACCGGCAAGGCGGATGCGGGTGCCGTCCTCGATGCCAGCCGGAATGTTGACCGAGAGGGTGCGCTCCTGCGTCACCCGGCCAACGCCGGAGCAATGGGGGCAGGGATCGGAGATGACCTGGCCGCGGCCCTGACAGCCCGGGCAGGTGCGTTCCAGCGTGAAGAAGCCCTGGGCCGCGCGTACGCGCCCTGAGCCGCCGCAGGTGCGGCAGGTGGTGGGACTGGAGCCGGGCTTGGCGCCGGAGCCGCTGCAGGGCTGACAGGTGACGGAGGTCGGAACCTCGATCTCCACGGTCTTGCCCGTGAAGGCCTCTTCCAGGGTGATTTCGAGGTTGTAGCGCAGGTCTGCGCCGCGCTCGCGCCCGCCAGACGAGCGGCGTCCGCCACCCATGCCGAAAAACTCTTCGAAGATGTCGGACATGGTCGAGGCGAAGTCGCCGTTGCCGCCAAATCCGGCCCCGCCGCCTCCGCCGCCGTTTTCAAACGCGGCATGGCCGAAGCGGTCATAGGCTGCCCGCTTCTGTCCGTCCTTCAGGATGTCGTAGGCCTCGTTGACTTCCTTGAATTGCGCCTCGGCCGAAGCATCGCCCGGATTACGGTCCGGATGATACTGCATCGCAAGCTTGCGGTAGGCACTCTTCAGGGCCTTCTCGTCCGCATCCCGCGCCACGCCAAGGATTTCATAAAAGTCGCGCTTCGCCATGAATTGCTGCCCGCCGGGTATCGCTTGAGGGTGCCTGGCATCCGTCTCTGTCTGGCCGTTCTCCGGGCGTCAGACAGGCTCTCCGCTGCGCATCTGCGCGTCATTGGGGAAAACGGTGCAGGCATCATGCCCTGCATTGCAGCGGTGCCGGCCTGCCGGACTGAACCGGTCGCCGCCAGCCGCCGCTGGAAAGCCGGAACGGCGCGGTCCCTTGAGGAGCCGCGCCGTGCCAGTGACTTACTTCTTGTCGTCCTTGACTTCTTCGAAGTCGGCATCGACCACGTCGTCGTCTTTCGCGGAGGACGCACCGGCGTCTTCGCCGCCTTCGGCTTCCGCCTGCGAGGCCTTGTACATGGCTTCACCCAGTTTCATCGAGACTTCGGCCAGAGCCTGGGTCTTGGACTGGATGTCCGCTACGTCTTCCGTGGTCAGGGCCGTCTTGAGGGCAGCAATCGCGCTCTCGATCGAGGCCTTGTCGTCTGAGGAGACCTTGTCGCCGTAGTCCTTGAGGGACTTCTCGGTGGAATGCATCAGAGATTCACCCTGATTGCGGGCTTCCACCAGCTCGCGGCGCTTCTTGTCCTCATCCGCATGGGCTTCGGCGTCCTTGACCATCTTCTCGATGTCAGCGTCGCTGAGGCCGCCGGAGGCCTGGATGCGGATCTGCTGCTCCTTGCCGGTCCCCTTGTCCTTGGCCGACACGTTGACGATGCCGTTGGCGTCGATGTCGAAGGCTACCTCGATCTGCGGCACGCCGCGCGGGGCGGGCGGCAGCCCGACGAGGTCGAACTGGCCGAGCATCTTGTTGTCGGCTGCCATCTCGCGCTCGCCCTGGAACACCCGGATCGTCACGGCGGTCTGGTTGTCTTCGGCCGTGGAGAAGGTCTGGCTCTTCTTCGTCGGGATCGTGGTGTTACGGTCGATCAGGCGGGTGAACACGCCGCCGAGCGTCTCGATGCCGAGCGACAGCGGGGTCACGTCGAGCAGCAGAACGTCCTTGACGTCGCCCTGCAGCACGCCGGCCTGAATGGCGGCGCCCATGGCCACCACTTCGTCCGGGTTCACGCCCTTGTGCGGCTCCTTGCCGAAGAAGGTCTTCACGACTTCCTGGATCTTTGGCATGCGGGTCATGCCGCCGACGAGAACCACTTCATCGATCTGACCGGCGACGAGGCCGGCATCCTTCAGGGCTGCCTTGCACGGCTCGATCGTGCGCTGGACCAGATCCTCGACGAGGCTCTCGAACTTGGCGCGCGTCAGCTTCATGGTCAGGTGCTTGGGACCGGACGCATCAGCCGTGATGAAGGGCAGGTTGATTTCGGTCTGCGAGGAGGACGACAGCTCGATCTTGGCCTTTTCTGCAGCCTCCTTGAGGCGCTGCAGGGCCAGCTTGTCGTTCTTCAGGTCGATGCCCTGCTCCTTCTTGAACTCGGAGGCAAAGTAGTCGACCAGACGCATGTCGAAGTCTTCACCGCCGAGGAACGTATCACCGTTCGTCGACTTCACTTCGAAGACGCCGTCGCCGATTTCCAGAACCGACACGTCGAAGGTGCCGCCGCCAAGGTCATAGACAGCGATGGTCTTGCCATCGTTCTTGTCGAGGCCATATGCGAGCGCGGCTGCGGTCGGCTCGTTGATGATGCGCAGAACTTCGAGACCGGCGATCTTGCCCGCATCCTTGGTGGCCTGACGCTGGGCGTCGTTGAAATAGGCCGGAACGGTGATGACTGCCTGGGTCACGGTCTCGCCGAGATAGCTCTCGGCGGTTTCCTTCATTTTCTGCAGGATGAAGGCGGAAATCTGGGAGGGCGAGTACTTCTGCCCGTTGGCCGAAACCCACGCATCGCCATTGTCTGCCTTGACGATGTCATAGGGTACAAGGCCCTTGTCCTTCGCCACGGTCGGATCATCGAAGCGGCGGCCGATGAGGCGCTTCACTGCGAAGAGCGTGTTGGTGGGGTTGGTGACGGCCTGGCGCTTGGCCGGCTGGCCGACGAGACGCTCGTTGTCGTCCGAGAAGGCGACCATCGAAGGCGTGGTGCGTGCGCCTTCCGAGTTCTCGATGACCTTTGCATCCTTGCCGTCCATGACGGCAACACACGAATTCGTCGTGCCGAGGTCGATACCGATGACCTTTGCCATTTCTTCCTCTCTTTCTAGCAAACCGGAAAAACCCGTATCGGCGTCAATCCGGCTCCCTTTCACAATCAGTGATGCCGGCGCGCTTAAAGCCTGATGCTCCGCAATGGAAGCACTGGCCCAAGCCCCTTTTGATCCCTGAGGCCCTGATCACGAGTTTTGACCCTTGGCCTTGTCCGGGGCTGTCAGCAGGTTGTTCCGCCTGTCAGCACTGAGCTTGACCGCTATATAGGCGGGAGACAGGCTTGCTGCAAGGCGTCTGCCTGCCTGATCTTGCTGTGCAAAAGCCCTTATCAGCGCAAGGATCGCTACATGCCTTGCGGACTTGCGTTCTTTGGCTGCTGGAGACTGTGGAATGACTTTGGACAACGCTGCACCGGAAAGCGCCCGGAAGAGACGAGGCCCGCTGCCGGAGGGGGTGCGTTTTCTGCCCGGTCATCTGGACGGCCCCGCACAGGAAGATCTTGCGGAGCAGCTGCGGACCATTGTGGCCGAAGCGCCGCTGTTCCGTCCGGTAATGCCTAAAAACGGCCAGCCCTTTTCTGTGCGCATGAGCAATTGCGGCCCCCTGGGCTGGGTATCGGACATTCGCGGCTACCGCTATCAGCCGCTGCATCCGGTGACGGGAAAGCCGTGGCCGCCAATGCCGGATGTGCTGAAGGACCTGTGGCGCGAGCTTGCTCCAAATGCCCCTGAGCCCGAAGCCTGCCTGATCAATTTCTATGACGGGAACGCCCGGATGGGCCTGCATCAGGACCGGGACGAGGAAACCTTTGAGGCGCCGGTTCTGTCTGTCTCGCTGGGCGATTCGGCCCTATTCCGCATCGGTGGCCTCACCCGCAAGGACCCGACCCGCTCGTTCCGGCTGAACTCGGGCGACGTGCTGCTGCTGGAGGGCCCGTCCCGGCTCGCCTTCCACGGCATCGACCGGCTTTATCCGGGCACCTCCACCCTTCTTAAAAACGGCGGCCGTATCAACCTGACACTGCGCCGGGTAACGAAACCCGCCTGACGCCTCACAGGCGGCTCAGCGCCGCGACCGGATCGAGGCGGGAGGCGTTGCGGGCGGGGAGGAAGCCGAAAACGATGCCGATCAGGGTTGAAATCCCGAAGGCATAGGCAATCGAGGCGTTCGAGAAGATCAGCGCGAAATCGGAGACAAAGAACGGGAATAGGGCACCGAAACTCAAAGCCACTGCAATTCCCGTCAGGCCGCCGATGATGCAGACCGTGACCGCCTCGATGAGGAATTGCTGCAGGATGTCGGACCGCCGCGCCCCGACAGCCATACGCACGCCGATTTCCGAGACACGCTCGGAGACAGTCACCAGCATGATGTTCATCACGCCGATGCCGCCCACGATCAGCGAGATCACGGCAATGGCGGCGATCAGCAGTGTCATGGTGGCGGTGGTGCTGGTGATGGACTGGCGGATGTCGTCGGTGTTGAGGATGAAGAAGTCCTTCGTGCCGTGGCGCTGGGTCAGGAAAGTGGTGACCATCTGCTCGGCCAGCTTCATGTCCACATCATCCTCCACCCGCACGGTGATGCTGCGCAGGGTGCCTGAGCCGGTGAGGCGTGCCTGTACGGTGGTGTAGGGCAGGAACACCGAGAGATTCTGGCTGCTGCCGAAACCGCCCTGCTGGGGCTGGGCCACGCCGACGATGCGCGCGGGCATGTTGTTGATCAGCAGCACCTTGCCAACCGCACCGTCCGGCTCATCTGCAAAAAGGGTCTTGCGGGTGTTCTCGTCGATCACCGCCACCGCATCGAGATTATGCTCGCTGCCGGCATCGAAGAACTTGCCTGATGCGATCTTCGTGCCCTTGGCATCGAAATAGGCAGTGCTGACGCCGTTGGCGAGGGCGGAGGCTTCCTTCGAACCATAGCGCAGGGTAGCGCTGGTGGAGACGGTTGGCGTGACGGCCCTGAGATAAGGCTGTCTGGCGAGTTCCCTGGCGTCGGAAATCACCAGCGTCGTCACCTTGCCGGAGCGCGCATCGCCGAAGTCCTTGCCGGGGAAGACCTCCAGCGTGCTTGTGCCGAGGCTAGCGATGTTGGCCAGCACCTTCTCCCGTGTGCCCGTGCCGAGCGCCACCACGCTCACCACGGAGGCGATGCCGATGATGATGCCGAGCATGGTCAGGAATGTGCGCAGCTTGTGCGCCTTCATGGAGAGCAGCGCCATGCGGAACGCTTCGCCGAAGCGGCCGGCCCATGCGGTGAGGCCCCGGTTCAGCTTGCGCGCCGTGCTCTGCCCCGGCTGCAGCTGCGGTGCCGGGGCAATAGCAGCAATGGCCTGTGGTTCCGCCATATCCGGGGTACCTGTCTTGCGCAGGTTGTCGGCGATGATCTCGCCGTCGAGGATTTCGATGGTCCGTTCTGCCAGCGCGGCCACATTGGGGTCATGGGTGACGATGATGACCGTCTTCCCCTCCCTGTGCAGCTCACGCAGGATGCCGAGCACATCCTGTCCGCTGCGCGTGTCCAGCGCGCCGGTCGGCTCGTCGGCGAGGATGATGTCGCCGCCGTTCATGAGAGCTCGGGCGATAGAGACGCGCTGCTGCTGTCCGCCCGAGAGCTGTGGCGGACGGTGCTCCATCCGGTCGCCAAGGCCAAGCCGCGTGAGGATATCCGCCGCCCGCTGCCGCCGCTCCGCCTGCGCAAGGCCTGCATAGACGGCAGGCACTTCCACATTGCCGAGGGCGGTCAGTTCGGCCAGCAGATTATAACGCTGGAAGATGAAGCCGAATTTCTCGCGTCTCAGAGCCGCCAGTTCATCTGGCTCAAGGTCCGCCGTCTCGCGCCCGCCGATCCGGTAACTTCCCCCGGTCGGTGTGTCGAGGCAGCCGAGGATGTTCATCAGCGTCGACTTGCCGGAACCGGACTGGCCGATGATGGAGACGAACTCACCCCGGGCGATCTCAAGATTGATGCCCTTGAGGACCGCGACCTCTCCGTCTCCGGCCGGGAACGAGCGATAGAGCGCCTTCAGGCTGATGAGCGGTTCCGCCATGGCCCCGCCTCACAGTCCCATGGGCGGGCCGCGCCGTGTGGTGCTGCGGGTAACGGTGCCGGCTTCCAGAGTGCCGGTCACGACCCTTTCGCCCTCCTTGAGGCCGGAGCGGATCTCCACGTTGATCTTGTCGTTGAGGCCGGTTTCCACCTGCCGCGTTTCGATGCTGCCGTCCCGGCCCATCACCTGAACGGTGTAGCTGCCGTCCGGATTGCGGGCGCCGAGTGCGGTGGCGGCAATCACTGGCACATCCACAGCCTTGCCCAGCACGATGGTGACTTCCGCCGTCATGTAGGTGCGCAGCACTCCGTCTGGATTGGGCACGTTGAAGATGCCGTTGTAATAGATCGCGGCGGTGCTGGAGCTGGAGGATGCGGCACTGGAAGAGCCACTGACGGCCTTGTCGCTGGTGATCGATTCCGGCGCTGGCTCGATGAAGTCGAGCTGGGCCTGATATTTCGTGTCCGGCGCCCCGAGCACGTTGAAATAGACTTCCGTTTCCGGCTTCACCTTCACCACATCCGCTTCGGAGATTTCCGCCTGCACATTCATCACGTCGAGCTGGCCCATGATGATGATGGTGGGGGCCGATTGGGCCGCATTCACCGTCTGGCCTTCCTGGTTGACGATGGCCAGCACCGTACCGTCAATCGGGGCGGTGATGCGGGTGTAGCCGAGATTGGCGCGTGCCGTTTCCACGGCCACCTTGGCTGCCACGATCTGGGCATCCAGCGCCCGGATCTGGGCCTCGATGGTCTTGACCTGCGACTGCGCCGTGTCCAGCTCAGCTTTCGAGGTGGCGTTCTGGGCGATCAGCGTCTTCTGGCGGTCAAGAGAGGTGCGGGCCAGCTGCAGCGAGGCTTCCTTCTCCACGCGCTGGGCCTCCACATTGGCCAGTGAGGCTTCCGCAGTACGCAGGCTGTTGGTCTGGGTGGTGGCGTCGATCTCTGCCACCAGATCCCCGGCCTTCAGCTTCTGACCCAGCTTCACCTTCAGGGCGATGATCCGGCCCGAGGCCTGTGCGCCGACAGCGACCAGTTTGGATGGCTTCAGGATGCCGGTGGCCAGCACCGTTTCCTCGATAGTGCCCTTGCGCACGGCGGAGGTCATCACGGTTGGACCGGCGGCTGGCTGCAGGGCGGCGCGGGCGTAATAAGCGCCGCCCGCTGCTGCGGCGAGGAGAGCGGCGGCAATCAGCCAGCGGCCTTTTTTGCGGGGTCTTGATGCGTTCATTGAGAACACGCTTTCATCAGGCTGGGCCGGGCGGGCAGGAGGGCCGCCCCGGCGCTGCATCAATTGTCGGGCGTCAGCTTGCGCAGCCGCGGTCCGTTGCGCTCATCCCTGACGGCCGGGGTGCTGGTATCCACTGTTCCGTCCCAGCCGCCGCCAAGACTGCGGTTGAGGCTGATATAGGCCGAGGTGATGGAAAGCTGGCTGGCGATCAGGCTGTCTTCGGCGCTGTAGAGCGAGCGGTCGGCGTTGAGGACTTCCAGAAAGCTGCTGGAGCCACTCTGATACTGTGTGCGGGCAAGGTCTGCCGCCTGCCGGTAGGCACGGGCAGCGGCGGAAAGCTTGGCCGCCCGCTGGCGCTGCTGGCTGAGGCTGACCAGCGCGTTCTCAACCTCTTCGAGAGCGGTCAGCACACCCTTGCGATAGGCCAGAAAACTCGCGTCGCGCTGAGCCCGTGCAACCTCTGCTGCCGCGGCCAGTGCACCGCCATTGAAAACGGGCACGCTGAGAGAGGGGCCGAAGGACCAGCTGATCGAGGAGTTCTTCGCCAGATCCCCCGTTTGCGCTGCCGAGGTGCTGATATTGCCCGTCAGGCTGATGGCCGGATAACGGGCAGCCTCCGCCGCGCCAATGGAGGCGGTGGCTTGCGCCAGTTTGCGCTCCAGCACCTTGAGGTCTGGCCGGGTGTTGAGAAGATCTGCCGGGACGCCTGAGCCAAGCGGCAGTTTTGGCCGGGGGATGGGCCGGGGCTTGTCCATCAATCCAGCCAGCGAGGCAGGCTCGCCGCCCGTCAGCACGCCCAGCCGGTGCAGGGCTTCGGCATAGGAGATTCTGAGGCTCGGAATGTTCGCTTCCGTGCTGGCTGCCTGTCCGGTGGCATTTGCCACGTCCGCCGCTGAAACGGCGCCAGCGTCGAAGCGGGACTGTGTCAGGCGTACGGTTTCGGTCTGTGAGGCGGCCGTGCGCCGTGCCAGGGCGATGCGGGCCTGATTGGCGCGGGCCTGCACGTAATAGCTCGCGGTGTCGCCGATCAGCGTCACCATCGTGGCGCGCAGGTCTTCCTCGGCAGCATCAAGGCCGTAGCGTGCTGCCTCCACCTTGCGGGCATTGGCGCCAAACAGATCCACCTCCCAGCTGGCCGAAAGGCCTGTCTGGAACAGATTGCTCATCTTCGGGTCTTCGCCGGAGGAGCGTGACCGCCGCGCGCTGCCCGATCCGTCTGCCGACGGCAGCAGCCCGCCGGTCTCCCGGTCCAGCGAGGCGCGGGCTTCGCGGACACGGGCCTTGGCGGTGGCTGCGTCAAGGTTTTCGCGGATCGCCGTTTCGATCAGCTGGTTCAGCACCGGATCGCCCAGCTGTTCCCACCATCTTGCAAGTTCCGCAGGGCGCGCCTCGCCCTTCTGGCTCGTGTTGCTGAAGTTCTGGGAAAGAACAAACCCGGGCTTTGTATAGTCTGGCCCCACGGCACATCCTGAAAGGACCAAGGCAAGTGGCAGAAAACCGAGAGGCCGGCGCCAGGAAAAATCTGACCTTGCAGGCCGGATTGATCCGGATCGGCTGAAAAATGACAGGGCACGCATGGACAAGGCCGCCGAAGGGGATCAGGTAAAACGACATGCTACCTAAAATTACCGGGCGGCGGCGTCAACGGCCGCAAGTGTCACTATTTGTATCAGGACTTCCTCCCTGCGTGCCTTTCAGGCCTCTGCGCTGACGCGCCGCAGGCCACAGCGGCTGCATGTGACGGAGCGTCATTGAAACTGCACAGGAACGGCTTTAACTGTAGGAACAGGAGTTCTGATGCACCAAGGGCAAAAACACACGGCGAACCTGCTGCGCATTCTTTGCGCCATGGGTTTCCTGTTGCTTGGCTTTGCCCATCAGCCGCCTGCCCATGCCCTTTCCGCCAGCCAGCTGGAGGAGCTGGAAGCCTTCCGCCTGCCGGATGGCAGCCTGCCGGTGCTGTGCCTCACCCCCACCGGAAAGGATGGCACGCCGCATCATTCCGGCTCTGAAGGGTGCGAGGCCTGCCGCCTCTCGGCCTCTGTCGTTCTGCCCGAGCCTGTACTGGGCGCCGGCAAGGCTCTGTCCTTCGCAGAACAGGGCATCTGGGTTCTCTATCTGCCGCAGGTGCCTGCCTCCGGCGTGCCGCCGGGCAGCAGAGGCTCCAGGGCGCCCCCTGCAAACATCCTGATCTAAACCGGCCGGGCCTTTCCGGCCTGTCTCTGTTCCACCAGCCCCGCTGGTGCCAGACCGGATGTGTTCAGATGGAAATGCTCTCCCCGAGCCGCGGCACGCACACTGCCGTCCCGATTGACTTTCTCATTGACCCGCTGATGAGCGAGAATGGCCGCAAGATTGCAACGGTTGCCGCCCGCACCAGTATCTTCCTGCCCGGTGTCAACCGCAGCGAGACCTTCCGTATCCTTGAGGGCTGCGTTGCCCTTTATCAGCGCCTGCCCGACGGGCGCCGGCAAATCCTGGATGTGCTCGGGCCCGGCAAGATGTTCGGGCGCGGCCTTTCGGATATCCAGCAATGCGGCGCCGAGGCCATGGCTCCCGCCCGGCTGGAACTGGTCGCCGCCGGACAGCGGCGCATGGAGGGTGAGCTGAATGCCGCCGTCCGCCTGCTGCTGCGCCGGGCCCAGGCCCATGCCATGCTGCTGGGGCGCAAGACGGCAACGGAAAAGGTCGCCTCGGCGCTGGTGGATCTATGCCGCCAGTTCGCCAAGGTGGGGGCCGAAACTGCGGTATTGCGCTTTCCGATGTATCTGACGCGGCAGGATCTGGCGGACTGGCTGGGGCTGACGCTGGAAACCGTCAGCCGCTGCATCAGCCGCCTGCGCCGCGATGGCTATATTTCGCTGAACGTGCAGGGTGATGTGGCCGTGCATGACCTGCCCGCGCTGAGGGCGCTTGCCATGGGCACTGTTCCGCCGAAAGCTGTGTTCAGGGTTGCGGCGGAGTAATACCAATGCTCGATAAGCTTGACTTGTCGAGCATTGGTCAAGCCCGTGCGGCGCTTGAGCCTTTTCAAGGCGTGATGCGTCAGCATCGAAAGCCTTGGTATAAACGAACTGCAATCCGGCGCCGTGCTTCCGGCTGGGTATCAGTCCAGCCGGAGCGCCATCCATGCGGTGACCGCAGCCCAGGCGCAGCGCATGTAATCCTCGGCCCGGTAAAGCGCCTCCTCCGGCTTACCCTGCAGGGCATTGAGTTCCGCTGCCATGCCAAGGAAGGCGGCAAGGGCAGCTTCAGCCTCTGCGGCCTCCGCCGGACGGTCTGCTGCGGCGGCGGCAATGCCTTCGCGCATCAGCCGTTCAAACACGGCAAGGCCCCGGCCCTGATCGCGCCACAGGCGGCGGGTCAGGAAATCGATGGCCTGAATGCCGGTGGTGCCCTCGTAAATGGTCATCACCCGGCTGTCGCGCAGGTGCTGCTCGACCGGCCATTCCTTCGTATAGCCGGCCGCGCCCATCACCTGAATGGCCCGGTTTGAGACTTCAAAGCCCGCTTCCGCGCCGAAGGTCTTGATCATGGGCAGCATGAAGGCGCTGAAATCGCGCATGTCTGCCCGCAGCTTTTCATCCGGCGCCAGGCGGGCCAGATCCATCCGGGCGGCGCTTTCCAGAATGGCGGCGCGTGTGACCTCCGTCTGACGGCGCAGAAGCGAAAGCTGTCGGCACACATCGGGATGCTGCGCGATCGGCACAGGCGGCCGGTCCGCCGGTCCGCCCTGCCTGCGGTCCTGCGCGTAGGCTTCCGCGATATCGGCGGCAGCGGAAGCAAGGCCGAGGCCCTGGCAGCCGGTCTGCAGGCGCATCAGTTCGATCATATGGAACAGGGCATGCAGCCCGCGCCCCTCCTCGCCGAGCAGCCAGCCGCGCGCGCCGTCAAACCCGAGGATACAGGTGGGCGAGCCATGCAGGCCCATCTTCTCCTCGATCCGCTGCACGGTGATACCATTGGCCTTGCCGCCGGTCTGATTGGGCACGAGGAACAGGCTGAGCCCGGCGGTGCCCGCCGTCTTGCCCGTGCGGGCAAGCAGGCAGTGGCCGATGCGTGAGGCAAGGTCATGATCGCCGAAGGAAATCCAGCTCTTGACGCCGTGGATCTGCCACAGGCCATCGCTGCCCTGCACTGCCGTCGTGCGGATGCGGCCCACGTCGGACCCGGCATCAGGCTCGGAAATGCAGATCGTGGCAGTCCATTCACCGGCAAGCAGCTGGCCGATCCATTCTTCCGCAAGGGCCGGTTCAGCGACCGCGGCCAGCAGATGGCAGGCGGCGCGGGAGGAGCCGGCCGCCATCATCATGGAAACGCAGCCGCGCTCGAACAACGGCAGGCAGGCGGCCTGAAGCGTTAGGGGCAGACCCTGTCCGCCGTGGGCTTCCGGCAGGTCCATTCCCAGCCATCCAGCTTCCGCATAGCGGCGGTAGGCCTGCGCAAAACCGGCTGGTGTCTTCACCCGGCCGTCCACGATGCGGCATCCCTGCCGGTCGGAGACCGCGTTCAGCGGGGCGAGTTCGGTCGCTGCAAAGGCTGCGGCCTCCCTCAGGATCGCCTCCACCGTTTCGCTGTCATAATCCGGCAGGATTGCCTGAACGGCCTGCCAGCCGGAGGTTGCCTGCAACAGTCTGGCGGTGCGGCCCGCCTGCGCGCGAAAGCCTTCCATGGCGGTCAGCGCGGCTGCATGCGAAGGGCACCGTCCAGCCGGATGACCTCGCCATTGACGTAAGGATTGGCCACGAGATAGCGCACCGTATCGGCAAATTCCTCCGGCGTGCCCAGACGCGCAGGGCCGGGAATGGCGGCAGCAAGGCTGTCCTGCGCTTCCTGAGGCAGGCCCGCCAGCAAGGGCGTGCGGAACAGGCCCGGGGCGATGGTGTTGACGCGGATGCCGAAACGGGCCAGCTCCCGCGCCGCAGGCAGCGCCATGGAGACGATGCCGCCTTTGGAAGCCGAATAGGCGATCTGGCCGATCTGACCCTCGAAAGCGGCCACTGAAGCGGTGTTGACGATCACGCCCCGGCCCAGCCCATCGATTTCCGCCGCCTCTGCCATCCGGGCTGCGGCGAGGCGCATCATGTTGAAGGTGCCCACCAGATTGACGCGGATCACCCGCTCGAAAGCATCCAGCGGCATCGGCCCGTCGCGGCCCAGAAGCCGGGCCGCGGTGCCGATCCCGGCGCAATTGACGAGAATGCGCAGGCCATTGCCGGCCGCAGCGGCCTTGTCCAGTGCGGCGCTGGCGTCTGCTTCGCTGGTCACGTCACCGGCAATGGCAACACCGCCAATGTCTGCGGCCACGCGCTCAGCACCTGCTGCATCCCGGTCGAACACATGCACGATGGCGCCTTCTGCCGCCAGCAGGCGGGCTGTTGCCTCGCCCAGACCCGAACCGCCACCGGTGACGAGTGCGCTGGAACCTGAAATCTTCATGCTGCGGCCTCTTCCCTTGCCAGAATGACGTCTGCGCCGCCTGCATAAAGCGCTGCGATCTGCTCATGCCGGTGGCTGCGCAGGGCGCGCTGGTTCAGCGAGCCCTTCTCGGTGATCTCGCCCTTGTCGAGGCGCGGCGGGTCCGTCAGCACCGCAAGGCGCATGACCCGGCTGGCCGAGCCCGTCGCCTGCTTCTGGTGCCGGTAGAGCCGGGCGGCGAGTGCTGCCTGCACCGCCGGATGAGCCTGAACGGCAGCCTCATCAAGGCCTTCGCCGCCCTCAATCAGCTTGCGTGCTGCGGGCATCGAAAGCAGCACAAGCGCACCGAGTTCTGCCTCGTTCTCGCCGGTGATCACCGCATCGCGGATCAGGCCGCCAAACTGATCGACCAGTTGTGCGCGCAAGGGGCCGACAGCCACCCACGTGCCAGTCTGGAGCTTGAAGTTTTCAGCAATGCGCCCATCGAAGAAGAAGCCCCGCGAAGGATCGCCCGGCACTGAGAACTTGAGGGCATCGCCGATGCGGTAGAAACCTTCTTCGTCAAAGGCGGCTGCCGTCAGCTCCGGATTGCGCCAGTAGCCGGGGGTCACGTTCGGGCCCTTCAGGCGCAGCTCGTATTTGTCTTCCACCGGCACCAGCTTCATGGTGATGCCCTGCGCCGGGATGCCCACATTGCCTGCCTTGTCTTCCTGTGTGGTGCAGAAGAGAGAGAAGGGGCTGGTCTCGGTGGCGCCAAGGCCGGTGCTCAGCAGCACGCTGCGGCCAAGGATGGCTTGCGAGATTTCGCGCAAGGAATCCCAAGTGTGCTGCGCCATGCCGGCGCCCGCATACATCATCAGCTTCAGGTTCCGGAAGAAGTTCTGTGCCAGGTCCGGATCGGCCTCGAAGGCATGCACCAGCATCTCGTAACCGGCGGGCACATTGAAGTACCATGTCGGGGAGATTTCCTTCAGATTGCGCAGCGTCTCGCCGATGTGCTGGGGCGAGGGGCGGCCGTTGTCGATGTAGAAGGTGCCGCCGTTGTAAAGCGCCATGTTGAAGATCTTGCTGCCTGCCGCAACGTGGTTCCACGGCGCCCAGTCGACGATGACCGGCGGCTCATCCTTCAGGAACTGGTAGCAGTCGCGGATCATCTCCTGATTGGAGCACAGCATCCGCTGGGTCTGGATCACCGCCTTGGGCGAGCCCGTGGTGCCGGAGGTGAAGAGGAACTTCGCCACCGTATCCGGCCCCACCGCATCGAATGCGGCATCAACCGCTGCCGTTGCTTCTGTCTTCAGCAGGTCTTCGAAAAGGAAGCTGTTGGGCCGGTCAGCTGGCAGATTGCGGGCCGCGACCAGCACGCATTCGGTGCCGAAAGCCGCATCGACGGCTGTCCGGAAGCGCATGCCGTCTTCCACGAAGGCAAGGCCCGGCGTGATCTGCTGCGCGATTTCGGTCAGCTTGCCGAAGTCGGTGGCCAGCGTCACGTAATTGGCGGAAATGGCTGCAGAGGGAATGCCCACATGCTGGGCGCTGAGCGCCATCAAAGCATGCTCGAGCGAGTTTTCGGCCAGAATGGCAACGGGCCTGTCAACGGACAGGCCGTGGTTGAGGAAGACCTGCGCGAGGCTGCGCACATGCGACAGGGCCTGAGCATAGGAAATACGTTTCCAGCCATCGCCTGCACGTGCCGCCATCCATGTCCGCTCCGGAGCAACTTGTGCCCAGTGCAGCAGCCGTTCGTTGATCTTGGTGGCGTATGCGCCCAGCTTGTCCTCGCGCCAGATGACGATCGTGCCGTCCGCCCGGGTCTCCCATGCGAGTTCCGGCGTCCAGAA
Organism: Pannonibacter anstelovis; assembly: GCF_036881715.1. NCBI lineage: Bacteria > Pseudomonadati > Pseudomonadota > Alphaproteobacteria > Hyphomicrobiales > Stappiaceae > Pannonibacter > Pannonibacter anstelovis. The sequence continues at coordinate 131,245 of NZ_JBAKBF010000003.1, read as the reverse complement.
TTCCTTCCGGACAATAGCTCCTGCGGTCATGACTCCTCCCAGACGTCAATCACGTGAACAAATTTTTCAGGCCGGATGGCCCCTCCGGAAATTTGTTTACAAGGAAACAATCCATCTGTAAACAATCAAAATCATGCACACGAAGATGGGCAGCGGGAGTAACGCCATGGACAGCACCGTCACCGGGGACATCGTCACCTATGAACTGAAGGGCAATGTCGCCCTTGTCGGCCTGAACCGGGCCGAAAAGCGCAATGCCATCAGTGACCGGGTGGTCGAGGCACTGGCTGTTGCCATTGCCCGGGCCGAGCGTGAGGCCAGGGCCGCCGTGCTCTTCGGTTATGGCAATCACTTCTGCGCCGGGCTGGATCTGGCCGAGCATGTGGAGCGTTCACCGATTGAAGGCGTGCGCAATTCACGCCGCTGGCATGCGGTGTTTGGCGGTATCGAGCACGGCACCATTCCCTGGATTTCGGCCCTGCATGGCGCTGTCGTAGGCGGCGGCCTTGAGCTTGCGGCTTCCACCCATATTCGTGTTGCCGATGCGACCACCTTCTTCGCCCTGCCGGAAGGCCAGCGCGGCATTTTCGTCGGCGGCGGCGGCTCGGTGCGCGTGGCGCGGCTGACAGGCGTTGCCCGCATGACCGACATGATGCTGACCGGCCGCGTCGTGCCGGCCGCCAGCGCCGAAGCCTGGAACCTTGCCCAGTATGTGGTGGCTGAGGGTGAGGCTCTGGCCAAGGCCACGGAACTGGCAGAGGCCGCTGCCAGCAATGCGGAACTGTCCAACTATGCCGTCATCAATGCGCTGCCGCGTATTCAGGACATGGCAAAGGAGGATGGACTTTTCGTCGAATCCTTTATTGCATCCTTTACGGCCACGAGCCCGGAAGCCGAGGAACGCCTGCGCGCCTTCCTCGAAAAGCGTGCCGCGCGGCTGAAGGCTCCGGGCGCCTGAAGGAGATGCCATCATGGCCATGGATGCGGACGTGATCTGCCCGAAACAGGGTGAGGTGGAGATCGGCAAGCTGGACGGAGCTGTCGGCTTTCTGCTGCGCATGGCGCAGCTCAAGGTCTACGAGCAGTTCTTTGCCGATGATGCCGAGCTGGTGATGAAGCCGGGCGAGTTTTCCGTGCTTTGGGTCATGTCCTGCAATCCGGGCATCCGCCAGAGCGTGCTGGGCAACCGGCTGATGATCAAGCGGGCGCACATGACCAAGCTCATCCGCGCCTTTGAGGATCAGGGCCTTGTCTCCCGCCGGGTGCCGGACGAGGACCGGCGCGCCGTGGAGCTGACGCTGACAGCGGAAGGCGAGGATCTGGTGGAGCGGACGAGCCGCTGGTTCTTCCGCCACGAGGAAAGAATTGGCGCCAATCTGGCTGCGGAGGAGCGGGACCAGCTGGTGCATCTGTTGCGCAAGTTCATCGGGATTGAAGGGAGGCCCACATGAATATCGACGATCTGATTGCCATCGATTTTCACACCCACGCGGAAGAGCCCTGCTGCGGCCCGCGTGATGACGGCTATGACGAGTTTCAGGCCGGCATGGCCAAGTATTTCCGCAATCCGGTGTCGCACAATCACCTGCCCACGGTGCAGGAAACGGCGGACTATTTCCGCGAGCGCAAGATCGGCGCGGTGATCTTCCCCGTCGATGCGGAGCGCGAGACCGGCTTCCGCCGCTATGACAACGAGGAAGTGGCCCGCATCGCCGCCGACAACAGCGATATCCTGATCCCCTTCGCCTCCATCGATCCGGCCAAGGGCAAGGCCGGTGCGCGCGAAGCACGCCGTCTGGTGCGCGACTTCGGCGTGCGGGGCTTCAAGTTCCACCCCACCATGCAGGGCTTCTACCCGAACGACCGGTCGGCCTATGTGCTCTATGAGGCGATTGCCGAGGAAGGGGCGATTGCCCTCTTCCACACCGGTCAGACGGGCGTGGGCGCAGGCATGCCCGGCGGCATGGGCATGCGGCTGAAATATTCCAACCCGATGTATCTCGATGACGTGGCGGTGGACTTCCCCGACATGCCCATCGTGCTGGCGCACCCGTCCTTCCCTTGGCAGGAAGAGGCCCTGTCGGTGGCGACCCACAAGCCGAATGTCTACATCGACATGTCCGGCTGGTCGCCCAAATACTTCCCGCCGATCCTGGTGAAATATGCAAACAGCCTCTTGAAGCACAAGATGCTGTTCGGCTCCGACTGGCCGGCGATCACGCCGGACCGCTGGCTTGCCGATTTCGAGCAGATCGACATTCGCGACGACGTGCGGCCGCTGATCCTCAAGGAAAATGCAAGGCGCCTTCTGAAGCTCTGAAGGCTTGGGATCTTCGCAGAAGATCCGGCCAATCCCGTCATGGTCAGCCCGCCCGGCAGCAGTCTGGCGGGCTTTTTTCCGTCACTGGGCAAACATTCGCACATTCGAAAATACCGTAAATGGAGTTCGTAAATCTCGTTCATTTATCATCGAGATAACTTGAGGATGTATCGAATTCCGGGATTTTTGATTGAGATTGTTATTTTTTACATATGTTCTCCATGAATAACGGCAATTTATGATTAATAAATAGGCGGTAGCGTAATGCTGGTTCTTGACGCCACGGCATACCATAAGTTGGTCAGATGCGGGCCGCGCTAGACCCTTTTCAGGGCGTGGTTCGGCATCAAAGGCCTTGGTGTCTGGCGAGGATCAGGCCGGGGGAGTTTGTAATGACAATTCGCATTAAGCTTTTCGTCTCACTATTCCTGCTCGCGATAGCCCTGACAGTCAGCAGCCTGGTGGGCTGGGTGGCGCTTGGACAGTTTTCGGAGAGAACCCGCACCATCGTCGAGGATCGCATAATCCCGATGGAACAGCTCAAGGCCGTTGCGGATATGTATGCGGTCAATATCGTTGATACGGCGCACAAGGTCCGCGCAGGCAGCGTGTCTTGGGAAGACGGCCTGCGCAATGTGAACGCTGCGCTCGAAACAATCGAGTCGCGCTGGAACGCTTATGCCGCGACCTACATGGTTCCTGAGGAGCAGCAAATTGCCCGCGAGATCAGCGCTGCCCAGCTACGTGCCGGGCCCGCCATTGCCAGGCTGCTGGCCATTCTGGCTGCGAAGGACATGGCTGCCCTCGATGCTTATGTGTCGAGGGATCTCTATCCGGCGATTGACCCCATCGGCGAGCCGGTTGCCCTGCTGGTGGACCTGCAGATCAGGGTCGCCCAGCAGGAGTATGCGGCTGCGGTGGAGGCCAGATCGCAGACAAGGACGGTGATGCTTGTGATCGCGGGCATCTCGGTATTGGTCATCGTGTTTGCCGGGCGCACGGTCGTTGCCGGCGTAACCAGACCCCTGGCAGGCATGCAGCTGGCCATGCGTCAGCTTGCCGATGGTCTGCTGGAAACCAATGTACCTTTCCTGACGCGTAAGGATGAGGTTGGCGCGATGGCAGCTGCCGTTCAGGTATTCAAGGACAACGGCCTTGAGCGCCGCCGCCTGGAAGCTGAACAGGCGGAGCAGCGTGCCGCCGCCGAGCGCCGGGCAAAGGCCATCGAGCAGGTGATCAATGGCTTTGACAGCGATGTGAACCTGATTCTGCGCACCGTCGCCGCCGCCTCTTCCGAACTTGAGGCAACGGCTGCATCTTTGTCTGCATCGGCAGAAGAAAGCGCCCAGAGCGCCACAACGGTCAGCGCGGCCTCGGAGCAGGCATCGGCCAATGTACAGACTGTTGCCGGTGCGTCGGAAGAGCTGAATGCATCTATCGCGGAAATCGCCAACCGGGTGCAGTCATCGGCAGATGTGGCCGGTAAGGCCCTGAAGGCCGCCAATGAGACCGAGACGATGGTGGAAGGACTGGTGGCTTCCGCCGAAAAGATCGGCAGCGTTGTGGAGCTGATCAACGACATTGCCGGGCAGACCAATCTGCTGGCACTCAACGCAACCATTGAGGCTGCGCGGGCGGGAGAGGCGGGCAAAGGCTTTGCCGTTGTCGCCACGGAAGTGAAATCCCTGGCCAGCCAGACCGCGAAGGCCACCGAAGAGATTGATGCCCAGATCACCGGCATGCAGGGCGCCACGGGCCGTGTCGCCGCCGCCATCCGCTCCATCGGCGAAATCATCCAGCGGATTTCGGAATCCTCTTCTGCCGTTGCGGCCGCGGTGGAGCAGCAGAGCGCGGCGACGCGCGAGATTGTCCGCAACATCACGGAAGCTGCCACGGGCACGCAGCAGGTGTCATCCAACATTATAGCTGTTACGCAGGCGGCAACTCATACGGGGGCGGGCGCATCGCAGGTTCTCACCTCCTCGCAGGAACTGGCACGCCAGTCCGAAACACTGAAGGGCAAGGTGGAGACATTCTTCGCCGACATCCGCGCGGCGTAATATCACGCAGCGGCATCGAAAACTCTGGCCGGAAACCGGCTTGCGTTATGACATGGAAAACCCTCCGGCGGTTCACCCGCCGGAGGGTTTTCCATTGTGCAGCCCGGAACGCGCCCTCGTAGCAACGAGCCCAGGTATCAGAGCGTGAAGCCGCTGTCTGTGGCCAGCGCCTTGAGGTTCTTCTGCGGGCGGGCGCCCACGTGAGCGATGACTTCGGAGGCGCACAGGCAGCCAAGGCTGGCGGAGGTGGCCAGATCGAAGTCACGGGCAAGGCCATAAAGGAAACCGGAGGCGAAGAGATCGCCCGCGCCGGTCAGGTCGGCGATCTCGCTCACCTCGTTGGCGCGCACATGCACGGTTTCCTCGCGGGTGATGGCCATGGCACCATCTTCGCCGCGGGTCAGGGCCGTCAGCTTGCAGCTCGCGGCTGCGGCGCGGATGGCCGTGTCGATGTCGGCGGTCTGGTACAGCGCCTTCAGCTCGTGCTCGTTGGCAAACATCAGATCCACCACGCCATCGCGCAGCAGGCCGTGAAACTCGCTGCGGAAGCGGTCAACGCAGAAGGAATCGGACAGGGAAAGGGCAACCATCCGGCCATTTTCATGGGCAATCCGGGCCGCCTGCAGGAAAGCCTCCTTGGCGGCAGGGGGATCCCACAGATAGCCTTCCATGTAGGTAACGGCAGAGGCGCCGACGACCGCCGGGTCAACATCTGCCGGAGACAGCTCGACGCAGGCCCCCAGATAGGTGTTCATGGTGCGCTCGCCATCCGGTGTGATCAGGATCATGGAGCGGGCGGTCGGAACGCTGTCCACCAGCGGGGCCGTCTCGAAATGCACGCCCGTGCCCTTCATGTCATGGGCGTAGCTGGCGCCCAGAACATCGTTGGCCACCTTGCCGAGATACGCCGGCTTGCCGCCCAGCGAGGCAATGCCTGCCGCCGTGTTGCCCGCGCTGCCGCCCGAGATCAGAACGGTCTGGCCCATGCGCTCATAAAGGCGCAGCGCTTCTGCCGTGTCGATGAGGCGCATGGAGCCCTTCACGAGGTTTTCCTGCACGAGGAAGTCTTCTTCCACATGGGCGAAGACGTCGCAGATCGCATTGCCGATACACAGGGCATCAAAGGCCGGTTTGGTCATAGAGCAGTCCACAGTTGCCGGGCCGCACAGATGGTGTGCAGCCGGAAGGATTGGAGATCAGACGGAAGGTGTCGGGCGCAGGGCGCGGTTGGCCTCAGGCTCGCGGATCTTCTCGCGGAAGGGGCTGGCCCGGTAGACGCCGAGGATCTTCAGTTCGGCGCAGTAGAAGGCGAGCTCTTCCAGCGCCAGCGCCACGGACGGATCATCCGGATGGCCTTCGATATCGGCATAGAACATCGACGCGAAGAACTGGCCTTCCAGCTGGTAGGATTCCAGCTTGGTCATGTTCACGCCATTCGTGGCAAAGCCGCCGAGCGCCTTGTAGAGCGCGGCCGGCACGTTGCGGACGCGGAAGATGAAGGTGGTGATCACCGGCTGGCCGTTGTTGGCCGCACGCGCCGGGCTGCGCGAGAGAATGAGGAAGCGCGTCGTGTTGTGCTCCGCATCTTCGACATTGTGCTTCAGGATATCGAGGCCATAGACATCCGCCGCCATTTCCGGGGCGAGCGCAGAGGCGGTCATGTCGCCGCTTTCGGCGATCTGGCGGGCAGAGCCTGCAGTGTCGGCGCCAACGATGGCCTTGAGGCCAAGCTCGCGGATGATCTTGCGGCACTGGCCAAGGGCCATCACGTGGCTCTGCACACTCTTCAGCCCGTCCAGCGTCGCGCCCTTCAGCGCCATCAGCTGGAAGCGGATCGGCATGAAATATTCGCCGATGATGTGCAGGCTGGAGCGCGGCAGCAGGTAATGGATGTCGGCCACACGGCCCGCGATGGAGTTCTCCACCGGGATCATGCCGAAATCGGCCTCACCCGACTCCATGGCAGTAAAGCAGTCCTCGAACGTCGCGCAAGGGATGGCCTGGTAATCCGGATAAACGCTGTGGCAGGCCATGTGCGAATTGGCACCGGTCTCGCCCTGGAACACGATTTTCTTGCGGTCAGACATGGACGTCCGCTTTCTGCTGTTTGAGGCTCTTTGCGATTAAAGAGGAAGTGCCCGGAGGGCAAGGCCGGAAGAGGGGCTCAGCGCCCCTCAAACAGCTTGCGAACGTGATCAAGGTCTTCCGGCGTGTTCACGTCGATGGGCACGGTCGGCGTCAGGCACACATCGATTCGCATGCCGTCTTCCAGCGCGCGCAGCTGCTCCAGCTTTTCCCGCAGCTCCAGGCCGGAAGGAGGGAGCGAGACGAACCGGTCCAGCGCGCTGCGCCGGTAAGCATAGACCCCGATGTGCTGGTAAAGCGGGCCGGGCCCTGTGGGGGCCGTTGCCCGGGTGAAATAGAGGGCGCGGAAGCGTTCGCCTTCCACCGGCGTCACCACGGCCTTCACGAAGGCCGGGTTGTTGCGGCCCTCTTCGGTGCGGATTTCGGTCATGATGGTGCCGATATCAACAGCCGGATCGGCCAGCGGCAGGAAAGCGGCGCGGGCCGCTTCCGGCGCAATCAGCGGCACATCGCCCTGCAGGTTCAGCACCACATCGAACTTGCGCTCCGGATCAAGGATGTTCGCCGCTTCCTGAATGCGGTCAGAGCCGGACTGGTGATCGGGACTGGTCATGACGGCATGGCCGCCGTGGTCGCTGACGGCCTCGAAGATGCGCCGGTCGTCGCAGGCAACTGCGACCGGGCCGATATCGACGGCCAGAGCCTGCTCCAGAACCCGCACGATCATGGGTTTGCCAGCTATGTCCGCAAGGGGTTTTTCCGGCAAACGAGTCGCTGCCAGACGCGATGGTATAATAACAAGTGCCGATGTCACGCCTTGCTCCGGGTGCTGCCGGGCCTCAAGTTCTGCGGCATAATGCGTAGAGGGCCCAATTTCCTTGTGCCGGGACTTTTATACCTATGGACAGCGGCGTCAAAAAATTTGTAGTTTCCAGCCCAAATTCATGGAGCAGATTATGGCCACGCTTCTGGGGGGCGGGCCATGGACGCGTTAATCTGGAGCCAGACCCTTATGGATTCCTTCGAGCTGAACAAGGCCGCAGGTGCGGTTTTGATGGTGCTTCTTCTGACGATGGGCGTGGGTATCGCCTCTGACGTGATTTTCGAGACCGAGGTGCCGGAGAAGCCCGGGTATGAAATCGAAGTGGCTGAGGCCGCTTCCGGTGAGGCTGCGCCCGCTGCCGCGGAGGCAGTCCCGCTGCCGCAGCTTCTGGCTGCTGCTTCTGTGGCAGATGGAGAAAAGGCCTCGAAGAAGTGCGCCGCCTGCCACAGCTTTGAAAAGGGCGGCCCGAACAAGGTCGGCCCGGATCTGTGGGGCATCGTCGGCCGTGCGCCCGGCGGCCACGAAGGCTTTGCCTATTCGGCGGCGATGAAGGCCTATGGCGAAACCCATCCTGCCTGGACCATCGAAGAACTGGATGCCTTCATCGCGAACCCGAAGGCACACATGCCGGGCACAGCCATGGGCTTTGCAGGCCTGAAGAAGCCGGACGAGCGCGCTGCCATGCTGGTCTATCTGAACAGCCTTGCAGACAGCCCGGCCCCGCTGCCGCAGTAAGCTGAACAGCACAGAGAATTCAGGAACCGCGCCTCCCAGGGCGCGGTTTTCGTTTGTGCTTCTGGCTGTGACCTCTGGTTAAATTTCTGTCATCTCCCGTTTTATCCGGTGACGGCACGGTATATCGCCTTTTACTATAGCTTCGGTTGCGGCTGATTTGAGTCTGCGGCGGGCTGTACTCTCCATGGCCCGGCCGGCAGGTGGACCGCTGAAGAGGAGACCAGTTGATGACGCTAGCCCGCAAGGCTTCCTTCCGTGCATTTATGACCGCGGCCGTCATGACATTGGCGTGCTGGCAAATGACCGGAGGGCAGGCAAGGGCTGCGGAGGAGCCGCAATGGCAGCATGCCACGGCACTCACCGGCGAACCGCGCTACGGGGCGGATGCCACCCACTTCAACTATGTGAACCCGGATGCCCCCAAGGGCGGCACGGTCAAACTGTCTTCCATTGGCGGCTTCGACAATTTCAACGTGCTTGCCCCGCGGGGCAACCTCGCACCTGGCCTTGGCCTCATCTACGAAAGCCTGATGGAATCCTCGCTTGATGAGGTCGATATCAGCTCGATGTATGGCGTCATTGCCGAGGCCATGCGCTATCCTGAAGATTATTCCTGGGTCGAGTACCGGCTCAACCCCAAAGCCCGCTGGCAGGACGGCACGCCCATCACGGCTCAGGATGTGATCTGGTCCTACGAAAAGGCGATCGAACTCAGCCCGCAGCAGAAATTCTACTACAAGGACGTGAGCAAGGTGGAAGAGCTGCCGGGCGGTGTCATCCGCTTCAGCTTTGCCTCCGCCGGTAACCGGGAACTGCCTCATACGGTCGGCCAGATCCTCGTGCTGCCGAAGCATTGGTGGGAGGGCACGGACGCGAAAGGCAACAAGCGCGACATTTCCCGTACCACCCTTGAGCCGCCGCTTGGCTCAGGCCCCTACCGGATGAAGAGCTTCGTGGCCAACCGTGAAGTCGTCTATGAGCGGGTCAAGGATTACTGGGGTGAAGATCTGCCGATCCGGGCGGGCACGAATAACTTCGATGAAGTCCGCTATATTTCCTTCCTCGACCGTACTGTTGCCTTCGAGGCATTCAAGGGTGGTCAGTACGATTTTCACCTGGAGAACAGCGCCAGCGCCTGGCTGAAGAACTACGATTTTCCGGCCGTGCGCGATGGCCGTGTGGTGAAAGAGGAATTCATCGACCACGGTTCGGGCCGGATGCAGGCCTTCGTGCCGAACTTGCGGCTGAAGAAATTCCAGGATCCGCGCGTTCGCCTGGCACTCAATTATGCCTTTGATTTCGAAACCGGTAACACCATCATCTCTGGCGGGCTCAACAAGCGGATCAACTCCTATTTCGCCGGGACCGATGAACTGGAAGCCAAGGGGCTGCCCGAGGGCAAGGAGCTGGAGATTCTGGAAACCGTCCGCGATGAGGTTCCGCCGGAGGTCTTCACCAAGCCCTATGTCAACCCGGTGGGAGGCTCGCCTGAAAAGGTGCGTGCGAATCTGCGCGAGGCGGTGAAACTGCTGCGCGAGGCAGGCTATACCCTAAAGGGCGGCAAGATGGTGGACGCGCAGGGAGATCCGCTTTCCTTCGAGATGCTCTATTTCGACCAGGGCGCCGAGCGCACGCTTTTGCCGTACCAGCAGAATCTCCGGGACATCGGCATCACGATGACCTTACGGGTCGTTGATATGCCCCAGTACATCAACCGCGTGAACAGCCGCGACTTCGAGATGACGACCCTGGTGTGGGCGCAGTCCCTGTCGCCGGGCAACGAGCAGCGCAACATGTGGGGCTCGGAATCGGCTGACCGCGAGAATTCGCAGAATTATGCCGGCATTCAGAACCCGGCCGTGGACAAGCTGATCGACAGGATCATTTTCGCCAAGGACCGCGAAGAGCTGGTGGCAGCCACAAGGGCGCTGGACCGGGTGCTGCTCTGGAACCACTATGTGATCCCGCAATTCTATGCTGACGTGGACCGCACGGCCCGCTGGAACCGTTTCGGCCATCCGGACAACATGCCGGAGTTCACCTACGGATTCCCAACGATCTGGTGGTATGACGCCAGCCTGGCAGCCAAGACGGGAGGCGCACAATGAGCCGCTCTGACACCCTTTCCCGCCGTTCCATTCTCAAGCTGGGCGCCTCAGCTTCCGCGCTCGGTGTCCTGCCCTGGGGTGCTTCGGTCCTGGCGCAAGGGACCAGTCCTGCGGCAGCTGATGCTGCGGCTACTGCGGCAGCGGAAGCGGCGGCAAGGCCGGATCTGCGCCATGGCCTGTCGGTCTTCGGGGACCTGAAATACGCGCCCGATTTCACCGCCTTTGACTATGTGAACCGGGAGGCTCCGAAGGGCGGGCGGCTCGTGTTCACGGCACCCAGCTGGGCCTTCAACCAGAACCCCCAGACTTTCAACACCTTCAATACCTTCATCCTGAAGGGTGACGCACCGCCGCGCATGGAGATGTGCTTCGACACGCTGATGATCCGGGCCCTGGACGAACCGGATGCGGTCTATGGCCTGCTGGCTTCGGGTGTGGAGGTTCTGGATGACGGCAACCGCTATGTGTTCCACTTGCGGCCCGAAGCCGTGTTCCATGACGGATCGCGCCTGACAGCGGAAGACGTGGCCTTCTCCTTCAATCTGCTCAAGGAGAAGGGGCATCCGCTGCTCGTTCAGATGCTGCAGGAGTTCAAAACCGCCAATGCGCTGGATGTGTCGCGGGTGGAGGTGATCCTTTCCGGCAATCACAGCCGCCAGCTGCCGCTGATTGTGGCCGGCTTGCCGGTCTTCTCCAAGCGCTACTACACCGCCTATGACTTCACCCAGTCGACACTGACCCCGCCGCTGTCCTCCGGTCCCTACAAGGTGGGCAAGTATGAGGTTGGCCGCTTCATCGAATATGAGCGGGTGAAGGACTGGTGGGCCAAGGATCTGCCCGTCAGCGTGGGACAGGGCAACTTCGACGTGATCCGGCTTGAGTTCTTCCGCGAGCGGCAGGTCGCCTTCGAGGCCTTCAAGAAGGGCGTGATGACCTTCCAGGAGGAATTCACCGCCAGAACCTGGGCGACCGAATACAATTTCCCCGCCGTGCAGGACGGCCGGGTGTTAAAGAAGGAATTCCCCGACAACCGGCCGAGCGGGGCACAGGGCTGGTTCTTCAACACCCGCCTGCCGAAATTTGCCGATCCGCGCGTACGTGAGGCGATTGGTTATGCCTTCGACTTTGAATGGTCGAACCAGAACCTCTTCCACGGCGCCTACACCCGCACCCAGTCCTTCTTCCAGAAGACGGAGATGATGGCCGAAGGCAAGCCTTCGGCGGCGGAACTGGCACTGCTGGAGCCTTTCCGCGCTGATCTGCCGGAAGCTGTTTTTGAGGAAGCTGTCGTGGCGCCGGTCTCCGATGCATCAGGCAATGACCGCAATCTGCTGCGCCGTGCCGCTGGCCTTCTGGCCGAAGCCGGGCTGAAGCGGGATGGAAGCACGCTGCTGGATGCGGATGGCAGGCCCTTCACGATCGAACTCCTCGATAATTCCTCCGCGTTCGACCGCGTCGTCCAGCCTTTCATCACCAACCTGCGCCGCCTCGGCATCGCAGCAACGTCACGCGTTGTCGATCCGGCGCAGTATGAGTCGCGGCTGAACAGCTTCGACTTCGAGATGACGAGCCGCCGGTTTGCCCTGTCGCCGACTTTGGGCGATTCGGTCCGCAGTTTCTGGAGCAGCCGGTCTGCGGCAACCAATGGCAGCCAGAATCTGGCCGGCATCAGCAGTCCGGTCATCGATGCACTGCTTGAGAAGGCCATCGGTGCAGCCACCCGCGAGGAGATGAACATCGCCGCGCGGGCGCTCGACCGGGTTCTGCGGGCCGGGCATTACTGGGTGCCGCACTGGTTCAAGCCTGTTCACACGGTGGCAATCTGGGATGTGTTCGGCTATCCCGATGAGCCGCCGTATTACGATTTTCCGGTGGAATCGACCTGGTGGTTTGACACCGAAAAGGCAAAGAAGATTGGCATGGGGGGCTGAGAGGCACTGACGCCTCGCATCCATTCCGGCACAAGGGCACAAGACCAGACACATGGGCGCCTATATTCTCCGCCGCTTGCTCCTCATGATCCCGACGCTTGTGGGGATCATGGCGATCAATTTCGTCATCATTCAGTTTGCTCCCGGCGGTCCGGTGGAGCGGGTCATTGCTCAGCTGTCGGGCACCGACGTTTCGGCCACATCGCGCATCAGCGGCGGTGGCGGCGGCGACTTCAGCGGTGCGGGCGGACAGGCCCAGGCCACCGCCGGCGACAGCATCAGCTCGAAGTACCGCGGTGCACAGGGGCTGGACCCCGATTTCATCAAGCAGCTTGAGGCGCAGTTCGGCTTCGACAAGCCTCCGCTGGAGCGGTTCCTCACCATGCTGTGGAACTATGCCCGCTTCGATTTCGGCGAGAGCTATTTCCGCGACATCCGCATCATCGACCTGATCAAGGAAAAGCTGCCGGTTTCCATGTCGCTCGGCATCTGGATGACGCTGATTTCCTACACGATTTCCATTCCTCTCGGCATCCGCAAGGCGGTGAAGGACGGCTCGCGCTTCGATATCTGGACGTCAGGCGTGATCATCGTCGCCTATGCGATCCCCAGCTTCCTTTTTGCCGTACTGCTGATCGTGCTGTTTGCGGGCGGCTCCTTCTACGACTGGTTCCCGCTGCGCGGCCTCACCTCCGACAACTGGGAGCAGCTGTCGCTCTTCGGCAAGATCGCGGATTACTTCTGGCACATGGCCCTGCCGCTGGCGGCCATGGTGCTCTCCGCCTTTGCCACGACGACCCTGCTTACCAAAAACTCGTTCCTCGACGAGATCCGCAAGCAATATGTCATTACGGCCCGCTCCAAGGGCCTTACCGAGCGCCAGGTGCTTTATGGCCATGTGTTCCGCAATGCGATGCTGATCGTGGTTGCGGGGTTCCCCGGCGCCTTCATCTCGTCCTTCTTTGCCGGATCGCTCCTGATCGAGACCATCTTCTCTCTCGACGGTCTGGGCCTTCTCGGCTTTGAGTCCGTCATCAACCGCGACTATGCGGTGGTCTTTGCGACGCTCTACATCTTCTCGCTCATGGGGCTTCTGGTGAACCTCCTCTCCGATCTCACCTACACCTGGATCGATCCGCGGATCGACTTTGAAAGCCGGGAGGTCTGAGGCATGGATAGCACCAGCACGGCACCCGCCTCTTCCGTGGCAGCGCCTGCCCCGCGCGGCCGCTTCTCCCTGTCGCCGATCAACCGGCGCCGCCTTGCCAATTTCCGGGCCAACCGGCGTGGTTACTGGTCGCTCTGGATCTTCCTCGTGCTTTTCGGCCTGTCGCTGATTGCGGAGGTTCTGGTCAACGACAAGCCGGTGCTCGTCTCCTACAAGGGCGAGCTGCTGGCGCCGGTTCTGGTCGATTATCCGGAAGAGAAATTCGGCGGCTTCCTCGCTGTTACCGATTACCGTGACCCCTTCATTCAGGATGAGATCAACGCCAACGGCTGGATGATCTGGCCGCCGGTGCGCTATTCCTACCGGACGGTCAACCGCGACATTCCGGTGCCTGCCCCGGCGCCGCCCTCCTGGATGATGGACAAGGAGCAGCGCTGCGCCCGCTATCCGCTAGGCGCGGAAGATCCCGGCTGCACCATGGGCAACTGGAACTGGCTTGGCACGGATGATCAGGGCCGCGATATCCTCGCCCGCCTCGTCTATGGTTTCCGCATTTCGGTGATCTTCGGCCTCGTGCTCACCATCGCCTCCTCGGGCATCGGCATCGGTGCGGGCGCGGTGCAGGGCTTTTACGGTGGCTGGGTGGACCTTCTGTTCCAGCGCTTCATCGAGATCTGGAGCGCCATCCCGACGCTCTATCTCATCCTGATCATCTCCTCCGTGCTGATACCCGGCTTCTGGACCCTGTTCTTCATCCTGCTTGCCTTCTCATGGGTATCGCTCGTGGGCGTCGTGCGGGCGGAATTCCTGCGCGGGCGGAACTTCGAATACATCGCCGCAGCCCGTGCGCTTGGCGTGTCCAACCGTACGATCATGTGGCGGCATCTGCTGCCCAACGCCATGGTGGCAACGCTGACCTTCATGCCCTTCATCCTCAACGGGTCGATCTCGACGCTGACGGCGCTGGATTTCCTCGGCTTCGGCCTGCCGCCCGGCTCCGCCTCGCTGGGCGAAATGCTGGCGCAGGGCAAGAACAACCTTCAGGCCCCCTGGATCGCCATCACCGGCTTCTTCGTCATCTCGCTCATGCTCAGCCTGCTGATCTTCATCGGCGAGGCGGTGCGCGACGCCTTCGATCCGCGCAAGAGTTTTGTCTGATGGACTTGCACCAAGGGAGTCCGGCCATGAACATGACCGACACGCCGCTTCTTTCCGTCAAGGACCTGTGCACCGCCTTCTCGCAAGGCGGGGCAACCAGTCTTGCGGTTAACAAGGTGAGCTTTGACATCCGCCCCGGCGAAACGCTGGCGCTGGTGGGGGAAAGCGGATCGGGCAAGTCGGTCACGGCCATGTCGATCCTCAAACTCCTGAACTATCCGGCCGCCTCTCATCCGGGCGGCTCGATCCATTTCAAGGGCAAGGAGCTTGTGTCAGCCAGCGAAGATGAGATGCGCAAGCTTCGCGGCAACGACATTTCCATGATCTTCCAGGAGCCGATGACCTCGCTCAACCCGCTGCATACGGTGGAGCGGCAGATCGAGGAAATCCTCAAGGTCCATCGCGGCATGGGCGGCAGGGCGGCGCGGGAGCGGGTGCTGGAACTGCTGACGCAGGTGGGAATTCCCGAGCCGGAGACCCGCCTCGGCTCCTATCCCCACCAGCTTTCCGGCGGCCAGCGGCAGCGTGTCATGATCGCCATGACGCTTGCCAACGAGCCGGAGCTCTTGATTGCCGATGAGCCGACCACGGCTCTCGACGTGACGGTGCAGGCGCAGATCCTCAAACTCCTGAAGGATCTGCAGACGGCGCGCGGCATGGCCATGCTGTTCATCACCCATGACCTCGGCATCGTGCGCAAGATCGCCGACCGGGTCTGTGTGATGACGAAAGGCCAGATCGTCGAGCAGGGGCCGGTGGAAGAGGTGTTCCGCAATCCCCAGCACAGCTATACCCGCCATCTGCTGGCTGCCGAGCCCAAGGGTGAACCGCCCGCCGAGGATCTGTCGCGCCCCGTGGTGGTGGAGACGAAGGACCTGAAGGTGTGGTTCCCCATCCGGCGCGGCCTGCTGCGCCGCACGGTCGGCCACGTCAAGGCGGTGGATGGCATTGATCTGACCCTGCGCGAGGGGCAGACGCTGGGCATCGTGGGCGAAAGCGGCTCCGGCAAGACGACGCTGGGCCTTGCCATCCTGCGCATGATTTCTTCGCAAGGCGCCATCCGCTTCAAGGACAAGACCATCTCGGGCCTGTCCTGGGACGACATGCGCCCGCTGCGGCGCGACATGCAGATCGTCTTCCAGGACCCCTTCGGTGCGCTCAGCCCGCGTATGTCCGTTGCCGATATCGTTGGCGAGGGCCTCAAGGTGCATCAGCCGCGCCTGAGCGAGACCGAGCGCGACCGGCTGGTCGCCACTGCGCTGGAGGAAGTGGGGCTGGATGCTGCCTCCCGATTCCGTTATCCGCATGAGTTCTCGGGCGGCCAGCGCCAGCGTATTTCCATAGCCCGCGCTCTCGTGCTGGAGCCGAAATTCGTCATGCTGGACGAGCCGACCTCAGCTCTCGACATGAGCGTGCAGGCGCAGGTGGTGGACCTCCTGCGTGATCTGCAGCAGCGGCGTGGCCTTGCCTATCTGTTCATCTCGCATGACCTCAAGGTGGTGCGGGCGCTGGCCAATGACGTGATCGTCATGCGCCATGGCAAGGTGGTGGAAGCAGGCCCCGCCACACAGGTCTTTACCAATCCCGCCTCGGACTACACCCGCGCCCTCATGTCCGCAGCCTTCAATCTTGAAACGGCTGATGCCGGAGTGGTGAGCGAGTAGCCTGTTATTTTGGCCTAGGTATTTGTATTTACGCTTGGGAATTTTCTGAAATTTGTTTTGCCTTGGAGATTTATTCGCTGAAAACCTTGGCCTCTGACTGCGGTTGACGGTTCAAGTTTACGCTTCGTTATGTGCTGTCCTTGAGAGTCTGAAACTGTTTCCTTCAGGGAATGAGACTGACTTCGGGGAGTAAACTGGCATGTTCGGGATGAAGCGCAAGCCGGCGGCAACAATAGCATCGCAGGATCTGTCCGTGCCCAAGACGGAAACCAGGGCGGAGCAGGAGGAGCACGCCGGTCCGCCTGTGCGCACGATCAGGACGGATGACAGCCTGTCCGGCCTCGCCGCAGCAGATCTTCACATCAACGGTTCAACCCCGCGTCTGGTGCTCGCCTATGTCTCGCCGAATGCGGATTTCCAGGCTGTGATGAACCGGCTGCAGCGCCTTGCGGAAGGGGCCATGGTCATTGGTACCACCACCGCGGGCGAACTTTGCGCGGAGGCAGGCGAGGGCGTTTACTGCAGTGCCACGGGCAACTGGCGCTCCGTCGTGCTGCAGGTGTTCGGCGGCGCTCTCGTGGAAAAGGCGGAGGTCTTTGCCGTACCGCTGCACAGCGAGGACCTGCGCGGCGGGCGAAAGCCGGTGGACCGGGAGACCCGGATTCACCGCATCATGTCAGGCCTGGAAAGCGTGCGCCCTTCTTTTCCGCTGGAGGCCAAATCTGCCTTCGCGCTGACCTTTATTGACGGCCTGTCGCTCTCCGAAAACTACTTCATGGAAGCGGTCTACCGCATCCGGCGATTCCCCTGCTGCTTCATCGGCGGTTCTGCTGGCGGCACACTGGACTTCAAGACGACCCGGCTTTTTGACGGAAAGCGCGTGCTGGAGAACCACGCTGTCATCGTCTTCATCAAGGTTGCCGAGGCTTACCGTTACGGTGTGATGCGCAGCCACAATTTCCGCAAGACGCAGACCCGTTTTGTCGTGGTGGATGCGGATATGGACCGCCGCACGGTGAGTGCGGTGATGGATCCGTCCTCCGGCCAGACCATTTCCCTTGTCAGAGCCCTGTCGCATGCCCTTGGTGTCAATCCGGACGGGCTGGAAAAGGCGCTGCAGAACCGCACCTGCGGCGTGGAAATCGGCGGCGAGGTTTTCGTCCGTTCGATATCCGGTATCGATCTTCAGAACGAAGTCATCACCTTCTACTGCGATATCGCACCGGGTGATGCCCTCTACCTTCTGGAAGCAACCGGCTTCATCGAGCAGACCCGCCGGGACATTGGCCAGTTCCTGTCCGGCAAGCCGAAGCCTGTTGCGGTGATGATGAACGACTGCATCCTGCGGCGCCTGTCCAATGGCCCGGAGCTGCGCAATGCCACGGGGCTTTGGCCGGCGCCGGTCGCAGGGTTTTCGACATTCGGCGAGCTTCTGGGTGTCAACATCAACCAGACGCTTGTTGCTCTCGTGTTCTTTGAGAACGATGGCCGTGCCTGGAAGGACGAGTTCATCGACAACTTCCCCATTCACTACGCCAGTTTTGTCGAGTATTTCACCCGCCGCCGTCTCAATCAGGTGCAGGTGCTTAACATGCTGCGCTCACAGGTGGTGGACGATATCGCCCATTATCTGGGGGCATCCAGCCGGATCGAGAATGTCGTGACCGAGGTGTCGGAAGTCGGCAACGTGATCAACAACATCCGCGGTGCCATGGCGGGCGACAGCGGGGCTGCGGAGGGCGCGGGGGAAGACAAATCCGCTCAGCTTGCCAGCAAGTTCGGCAGTGTGGCTGAATCGCTCAACTCCCTGCGCCAGGTGCTCGGTATCATCGACAACATCACCGCTCAGACCAACCTTCTTGCCCTCAACGCCACCATTGAGGCGGCTCGTGCGGGAGAAGCAGGCAAAGGATTCAGCGTGGTGGCCGGGGAGGTGAAGAAGCTCGCCAATGACACCAAGGCTTCTCTCGGCCATACCCAGAAGGCTATCGGCGATATCGAGGTTTCGCTGGGCGAACTGGGTGGCATCATTGACGCCACCCGTGATCAGTTCGCCCGTGAGGGCGAACGGTACAAGCACATTGTCTTGAGGGTGGATGAGGTGTTCGCCCAGGCCGGCAACATCGAGCGCTCACTGCATGATCTCACCGAAATCAGCCAGATGCATCAGCAGGGCTCCGCGCAGGTCATGGACCGCATCGCCTTCCTCAAGCGTCTCGACGAGACCAGCGAGGGGCGTAATACCAGCTCTCGGTGAGCTCCACTCATCGAGAGCTGGTTAAGTCCTTGCGGCGCTTGAGCAATTTCAAGGCGTGATGTGTCAGCATTAAAAGTCTTGGTATAAGGCTGCAGGGTGAGGGAGGTGGCCTTCCTCACTCCAGCCAGCATGTCGCCGGGCGGCCAGCTGCCTCCTGCATCATGCCAAGTGACCGGCGGGTCTTGAAGCCGATGAGGCCGTCGGGCTTGCCGACGTCATAGCCTGCCTTTTGCATCTTCAGCTGCAGGTCGCGCACGGCGCCGCGTGAGAGATGCGGCGTGGGGTCCCAGTCCGCGGCAAAGCCTTCGTCGCGGCTGAAGCGGTCGGCAAGGTGCCCGACGAACAGGGCGTAGACGTCGCTCTCGTTATAAGCTTTCAGCACATAGAAGTTGCCGGTGGCCAGAAAGGCCGGTCCATGGCGCCCGGCGGGCATCAGGATATTGACGGGCTTGCCGAGTTCGGATTTGGGAAATTCGCGCCCGCGCACCCGGGTGACGCCCTCGCGGACAAAGCGGGAGACGGCCTGCTGCTGGTCCGGCCCTTCGCGGGAACAGGAGACAGACGGCGGCAGCACCACCTCATAGCCCCAATCGCGGCCGCGCTCCCAGCCGTGCTGGCTTAGATAATTGGCAATGGAGGCCAGCGTATCGGGCACGGAGCGCCAGATATCGCGGCGGCCGTCGCCATCGAAATCGACAGCATATTTCAGGAAGGACGAGGGCAGGAACTGTGGCTGGCCCATGGCCCCGCCCCAGGAGCTTTTCAGCTCAGTGCGGGTGATGTGGCCATCGGCAAGGATCTGCAGCGCGGCCACCGTCTCACCCAGAAAGAACTCCCGGCGCTCGCCCATGAAGGCACGCGTCGCCACCACGCGCAGGCCATCATGCGGGATTTTTGCCGCGCCATAGCCGGTCTCCCGGCCCCAGATGGCCACGATGATCCGCGCTGGAACGCCATAGCGTGATTCCACCGCTTTCAGGGTTGCGGCATGTTTCTGCATCAGGCTGCGGCCGGGACCGGCCAGTGCGCGGAACTGCTTGTCCTGAAAATAGCCGCCGGGAGCCTTGAACTCCGCCTGAAAATTGACGGCAGCGGGGGCTTCCGGCCGGTCAGGGCGGCTGAGGCCGGGCAGCCTTTCATCCGGCGTCAGGCCGGAAAGTTCCCGGTCGATGACGGACTGCGGCACGCCTGCGGCGCGGGCGGCAGGCACCACCTTGCCGGACAGGAAGGCGCGGAACTCCGCTTCATACCGGGCATGGGCGGGCTGAGTTGCAGAGAGCGCCGCCAGCGCCAGAAGTACCGCCAGAAACCGGACTGGAGCGAGCCTCATACACCTTCCTCCGCCAGCCAGCCCGCGATCAGCTGGTGCGCGATGGAGATGGGCGGCGGGGTGCGGTGGCCGAGCGGATGGGTGCCGGCCATCATCTGGCGGACTTCTGCCCGGTCACACCAGCGGCAGGCTTCCAGCTCGTCCTGCTCGAAGGCAATTTCATCCGTCAGCGCCTCGCCCGTGCAGCCCAGCATCAGGTTGGCGGGGAAGGGCCATGGCTGGTTCAGCACGATGGAGACATCACCGACACGGATGCGCGATTCCTCGTAAGTCTCGCGCCGCACCGCGTCTTCAATCGTCTCGCCCGGTTCCATGAAACCGGCCAGAACGGTGAAGATGCCTTCCGCAAGGCGCGGCGGCCGGCCCAGCAGCACCTTGTCCTGATGGGTGATGAGCATGATCACCACCGGATCCGTGCGCGGGAAATGCATGGCGCCGCAGGCCGGGCAATCGCGCCGGTAGCCAGCTTCTGCCATGACGCTCTTCTGGCCGCAGCGCGAGCAGAAACGGTGGCTCATGTGCCAGTGCACAAGTGCACGCGTCTGTGCCAGTGCACCCAGATCCGCCTCGGGCAGATCGGCGCGGACGGCCAAGCTGCGCAGATCGATGACCTCGAGATCCGGCCGGATTTCCAGCTCCTCATCCGTCCCGGTGCAGGCAAAGGCGAACAGCGGGCGGCGCTCATCCCCTTCAAGGCCAAGCAGAATGGCTTCCGCCGGATCAAAGCCCAGCCGGTCGGCACTGGCCCGGCCATGGCGGATCGATGGCGCGCCACTGTCACGGGTCAGCACCAGCTTCCCAGCCGTGGAGGCAACGAAACGGGCGTCGGACCGGGTCATCTGTTCGATGAGCCATTCCGTCTTGCCGCGCAGCTCCGAGCAGCGGTCGAGGGGGTTCACGGTAAAGCTCATGCCGGCCGGCGTGTTCGCCAGGGCCGCAGCGTCAGATGCCATCGGTTCGGTCTCCCTCGGAAATGGTTTGGTTCAGGCTTCCAGCGCGGAGCGCAGACGGTTGATCAGCTCCTCGGCCACGTCCTGCTCATAGGGCTTTGCCGGAACGGCGCCCCAGACCGGGCCGGGCCATGCCGCATCCTCATGGAACCTTGCAATGACATGCACATGGAGCTGGGAGACCATGTTGCCAAGGGCGCCGACATTCAGCTTTTCGCAAGCCGTGATGGCACGCAGGGCCTCGCTGACACGGGCGATCTCGCGCATCAGCTGCAGGCGGTCCTCTTCGGAAAGGTCGATGATCTCGATCAGGTCGCTCTGGCGCGGCACCAGCAGCACCCACGGGTAATTGGCATCCTTCATCAGCCGCACCGCGCACAGCGGCAGATCGGTTATATGCAGGCTGTCGCCTTCAAGGCGGGGATTGAGGTCAAAGCGGATCATGAGCGTCCCGGCGTCCTTCCAGCGCCCCGGTGTGCGGGGCAGAGGCGGCAGACTACACGCGCCGTTCCGTCTTGGCGAGAGACGCGCACATAAACAAAACGCCCCGGCTTTTGACCGGGGCGTTCCAGTTTCAGGTCAGGTGACCGGATGAGGATCAATCCTCGTCGCGGGCCTTCAGAGCGGCGCTCAGGATGTCGCCGAGCGAGGCACCCGTGTCGGAAGAACCGTACTGTGCCACGGCTTCCTTCTCCTCGGCGATTTCAAGCGCCTTGATGGAGACGGAGATGCGGCGGGTCTTCTTGTCGAACTGGGTGATGCGGGCGTCGAACTTGTCGCCAACCGAGAAACGCTCGGGGCGCTGTCCATCGCGGTCGCGGGCCAGATCGGCGCGGCGGACGAAGGAGGTCAGATCGCTGTCCGCAACCTTCACTTCCAGACCGCCATCCTTCACTTCGATGACTTCGCAGGAGACGATGGCGTTCTTGCGCAGTTCGCCAGCGGCGCCAGCTTCGAACGGATCACCGCCGAGCTGCTTGATGCCGAGCGAGATACGCTCCTTCTCCACGTCCACGTCGAGCACCACGGCCTTGACCATGTCGCCCTTCTTGTACTCCTCGATGACCTGCTCGCCCGGACGGTTCCAGTCGAGGTCGGAGAGGTGCACCATGCCGTCCACGTCGCCTTCGAGGCCGATGAACAGACCGAACTCGGTCTTGTTCTTGACTTCGCCTTCGACTTCCGTGTTGACCGGGAAGCGCTCTGCGAAAGCATCCCACGGG
The DNA here is from genome assembly GCF_036881715.1 of Pannonibacter anstelovis. Classification (NCBI taxonomy): domain Bacteria; kingdom Pseudomonadati; phylum Pseudomonadota; class Alphaproteobacteria; order Hyphomicrobiales; family Stappiaceae; genus Pannonibacter; species Pannonibacter anstelovis. Next base: position 109,433 of record NZ_JBAKBF010000003.1, on the reverse strand, counting down.
TTCTGCAGGGTCTGCTTGAGACCGAGCGAGATGCGGCGCTTGACCGGATCGACCTCCAGGACCATGACGTCGACTTCCTGAGAGGTCGAAACGATCTTGCCCGGATGGACGTTCTTCTTGGTCCAGGACATTTCGGAAACGTGGATCAGGCCTTCGATGCCCGGCTCCAGCTCAACGAATGCACCGTAGTCGGTGATGTTGGTCACGCGGCCCGAGAACTTGGCGCTGATCGGGTACTTGGCTTCGATGCCATCCCACGGATCAGTTTCAAGCTGCTTCATGCCGAGGCTGATGCGGTGCGTGTCCTGGTTGACGCGGATGATCTGCACGCGGACGGACTGGCCGATGGTGAGAACTTCCGACGGGTGGTTGATGCGGCGCCATGCAATGTCGGTGACATGCAGCAGGCCGTCGATGCCGCCGAGGTCGACGAACGCACCGTAATCGGTGATGTTCTTGACCACGCCTTCCACGGTCTGGCCTTCTTCCAGGCTCTGCACCAGCTCCGAACGCTGCTCGGCGCGGGTCTCTTCCAGCACGACGCGGCGGGACACCACGATGTTGCCGCGGCGCTTGTCCATCTTGAGGATCTGGAACGGCTGCGGGGTGTGCATCAGCGGGGTGACATCGCGCACCGGGCGGATATCGACCTGCGAACGCGGCAGGAAGGCAACGGCGCCATCCAGATCGACGGTGAAGCCGCCCTTGACCTGGTTGAAGATCTGGCCGGTGACCTTTTCGCCCTTCTCGAACGACACTTCGAGACGGACCCAGCTTTCCTCGCGGCGCGCCTTTTCGCGCGACAGCACGGCTTCGCCGAGAGCGTTTTCGACGCGCTCGAGATAGACCTCGACCTCGTCGCCAACCTTCAGGTCGCCATCACGGCCCTTGACGCCGAATTCCTTCATCGGAACACGGCCTTCGACCTTCAGACCAACGTCGATGACGGCGAGGTCCTTTTCGATGGCAACGATGATGCCCTTGACGACAGACCCTTCATACAGGTCGTTCGTGCTGAAGGACTCGTTCAGAAGGGCGGCGAAATCCTCGGTGGAGGGGTTCATTGCAGACATAAAAACTCCTGGTGCCATTGCTGGCGTCGCCGGCTGGGCTGGTGTTGATGATGGACCTCTAATCCTTCCGGGACACCATCGCAAGATGGCATCCTTCCACGCAGAACCTGCCCTTTGAGCAGATCCGGCGCGGGCCGGCGGACGGAAGGCGGAGATCCGTTACGTCCTTGGCTCAAGCGCTGCATCAGCGGCCGCCCGAACCGGAATTCCTTCATGCGGGACATGCCAGCGGAGAGGGGGTAACCCGTCTGCCCGTCACAAGCCTGCCTGTTTGATCAAGCCGAAATCCCGCTCTCCGGCATGGCCGGGCGGGTCTTTCCGAGGTTCCTGATCAGGATGCCCGGGCGGATGTGACGATATCCACAGCCGCCTGGAACGCCGTCTCTATACCCATTCCGGTCGTATCTAGCAAGTGCGCACCGTCAGCCTGGCGCAGCGGAGCGACGGTTCTGTTCATGTCCCGCTCGTCCCGGCGCTTCAGATCTTCGAGCACAGAGGCAAAATCCGCCTCCTTGCCCTGCGACTGGATCTCCGCCGTCCGGCGCCTGGCCCGCGCTTCCGGCGCGGCGGTGACATAGAGCTTCACATCCGCATCCGGGCAGACCACCGTGCCGATGTCGCGTCCATCGAGAACCGCACCGGGCGGCGTCTGGGCAAAGGCGCGCTGCAGGCGGACAAGTTCATCCCTGAGACCCGGCAGCACGGCAATGCGCGAGGCAGCCTCTCCAACCTCATGGGCGGAGAGGGCGCTGCGGTCCATGTGGCCAAGGTCAAGACGCCCGGCAATATCGACGGCCACCTTCTCGTCCCCGAGCGGCAGGCCCTGCGCCAGCAGCGCAGCGGCAACAGCCCGGTAGGTGAGGCCGGTGTCCAGATGCCGCAGGCCGAAATGGGCAGCGAGGCGGCGGGCAAGCGTGCCCTTGCCGGAAGCGGCTGGTCCGTCGATGGCAATGATCATGCGCGCGCGTCCTCCAGTTCGCTGATCTCGGCTCCCAGGCCTGCAAACAGGCTGGTGAAGGTGGGAAAGCTGGTGGCGATCACCGCGCCGTCGTCCACCGTAACGGCCTTGTCGCTGGCAAGGCCGAGCACGAGGAAGCTCATGGCGATGCGGTGGTCGAGGTGCGTCGTCACGATGCCGCCGCCGATGCCGGAAGCGCCGCCCGTCACGGTCAGCTCTGCCTCGCCTTCCTTGCAGGGGATGCCATTGACTTCCAGCCCGCGCGCCACGGCAGCCAGACGGTCGGATTCCTTCACGCGCAGCTCTTCAAGGCCCGGCATGAAGGTGTCGCCTTCGGCAAAGGCTGCGGCGACTGCGAGCACCGGATATTCGTCGATCATGGAGGGGGCGCGGTTCGCGGGAACGGTGACGCCCTTCAGCTTGCTGGCCCTGACGCGGATGTCGCCCACGCGCTCACCGCCGGCCATGCGCTCGTTCTCGATGGTGATGTCGCCGCCCATCTCGATCAGGGTGGTGATGAGTCCGGTCCGGTGCTCGTTGAGCAGCACGTTTTCCACCGTCACGTCGGAACCCGGCGTGATCAGCGCGGCGACGATCGGGAAGGCGGCAGAGGACGGATCGCCCGGCACGTCGATGGCCTGGGCCTTCAGCTCAGGACGGCCCTTGAGGCGGATGATGCGGGCGCCTTGCTCGTCAATCGTCACGGAAATATCAGCGCCGAAACCGGCCAGCATCTTTTCCGTGTGGTCACGGGTGGCAATGGGCTCGATCACGACGGTCTCGCCCGGCGTGTTGAGGCCTGCCAGAAGCACGGCAGACTTCACCTGCGCAGACGGCATGGGCACCCGGTAGGTGACAGGCAGCGGCATGTCGGCGCCGCGGATGGACAGCGGCAGACGGTCGCCTGCCCGGGCCACGACCTGCGTGCCCATTTGGCGCAGCGGATCCAGCACACGGCCCATGGGGCGGCGCGACAGGGACGCGTCGCCCACGAAAGTCGCGGCAATCGGATGGGTGCCGAAGATGCCCATGGTGAGGCGTACGCCGGTGCCGGCATTGCCAAAGTCGATGACGTCTTCCGGCTCAAGCAGGCTGCCGAGGCCAACACCATCGATGTGATAGGTGCCGTTCTCGTCCTTGAGGATGCGTGCACCGGCCGCGCGCATGGCACCTGCAGTGTTCAGCACGTCCTCGCCTTCCAGCAGGCCGGTCACGGTGGTGCGGCCGACAGCCAGAGCGCCGAACATCAAAGAGCGGTGCGAGACGGACTTGTCCCCCGGCACGCGGATGCGGCCCGTGAGGGCGGAACCGGCGCGCGAACGCAAGGGGCGGGGCGTCGAAGCGTGAGACATGGTCAATTCCGGAAGTTGCGGAGCCTGAAAAAGTGGTCACTCCTAACACGGGTCCAAGCCTCCGTCATCCGCGAGTGCGGGATGGCACGAATTTTTGCTTGCGCAGCGCCTGAGAATGCTTCAGTCAACGAGGCCGGTCATTTGGCTTTGACATGAGGGCGCGCCGCAGTTAAGGGCCGCGCCTTGAGCAAGACGGCCCCGGCGTTTGCGGACTGGACAGAGGCGTTCCAGCCCGGAAGTGCCGGAGACAGAATTTTGGACAAACCCTCGAGCACGAACAAAGGGTAAGCACGGTGGCAAAACCTGAACTCGGCACAAAGCGGCTGTGCCCTAGCTGCGGCGCCAAATATTACGACCTGAATCGCAACCCCATCACATGCCCCAAGTGCGGCACCCTGTTCGACATCGTTTCGAGCAGCCGCGCCACCAAGGCCTCGCGCGTCGTCCAGCAGGAGGACGAAGACGAGGATGAAGAGGATCTGGTGGCTCCCGAGCTGGTCTCCCTGGAAGAGGCGGATGCCGAGGTCGAGGGCGATATCGTTCCGGACCTGGGTGATGACGACGAAGCGGCCATCGACGATGACGCCGACGATGATGTCTTCATCGAGGACGAGGAAGACGAAGACGAAGCCGTTCCGGGCATCGTTGTCGAAATGGACGACGACACCGACCGCTAAACGTGGCTCCGGTGAAACGGGAACCCGGCCGGCTGCCGCCGCCGGGATCCGGTTCGTCAGTCTTTGAGCAGGGGCGGGGTTTCAGCGCCATCGGGAAACCGGTGCGCCAAGGCCTCGCCCCTTGCTGTTCCGGGCCTTTGCCGGCTCACGGATACGCAGATTTCTGCGCGGGTTTTCAAGGGGTTGAGTTGTCCACAGGCGGTTTTTGATTTTTCTCGAGAAAGCCTCTTGATCAATTCGAAGACCCCCTCTATAACCCGCCTCCACAGACGCCGGTGACCCAAGCCGGTTCAAAAGTTTCGGGGCCATAGCTCAGTTGGGAGAGCGCTTGAATGGCATTCAAGAGGTCGTCGGTTCGATTCCGATTGGCTCCACCATTTCGAGGGTAACCTCGGCGAGGCAGGTTCAGGAAACTGAACCTGCCTTTTTCGTTTTCCCGTCCTGTGCCATGGTCCGGAACCATCTTCGGAAATGCAGCGAGGCCGCATGAAGCACTTTCTTCCGCTCGATCTGGATCAGCTGACGCCGGAGCACGATGCGCCGGCCCCCGAAAAAGTGCTGTCGGGAGATCCCCGCTTCACCACATGGCTGCTTGAGACCCGCGATGGCGATCAGCAGTTCACCGGCGCCTGGGAATCAACGCCGGGCGCCTGGCGTATCTCCTATGATGAATGGGAGTTCTGCACGATCCTGTCCGGCCATTCCCGCCTGACGGATGCAGACGGTTCTGTGCGCGATCTGAAGACCGGCGACAGCTTCGTCATCCAGCCGGGCTTTTCCGGCATCTGGGAGGTGATCGAAACCACCCGGAAGCTGTTCGTCATCCGCCTGTGAGGGGCTTTGCCGTCACGCAGAGGCGTCTGTGGCTTCCTGTCTGGCGCTGGGGAGCACCCGGTCGCGGCCGATGATGATGACGCGCTCCATGGCCTTTGCAGCGGCCTGAGGGTCGTGCTGGCCAATGGCATCGGCAATGGCTCGGTGGGTGCCGGCGGTCTCGGCAAAGCCCTCCCGGCTGCCCGCAGGCGAGCTGAGGCGGAAAATGCTGACCAGGGCTGCGCCAATCAGGCTGCCGACGGAGCTCATGAAGGGATTGCGCGAGGCTTCCAGCACGGCCAGATGGAATTTCATATCGGCTTCGGCGAAGGCGCGGGCGTCTTCGGCGTCGCGCATGGCATCGGTCAGCCGGTGAAGCGTGCGGATATCCTCGGCACTGGCATTCATGGCTGCCATTGAGGCTGCAGCCGGTTCCAGCGCCAGCCGCACATCCGAGAGGTGATTGAAGAGGGCCGCGTCGACGCCCTGGCTGAAATGCCAGCTGAGAACATCCCCGTCGAACAGGTTCCAGAACTTGCGGTCTGTCACCTTGGTGCCGATGCGGGCGCGGGCCTGCACCATGCCTTTGGCAGCCAGCGTCTTCATAGCCTCGCGCAGCACGGTCCGGGACACCTGGAACCGCTCGGCCAGCTCATTGTCACCCGGCAGAACCGCACCCGAGGGGTATTTCCCTTCCACGATTTCACGGCCCAGCACATCCACCACGCGCCCATGGCTGTTGCGCGGGGAGAAGCTTGCGATACTGGGCTCCATCACGTTCATGTCCGGTTCCCAAGGCCCTCCGGGGGCCTCCTCTAGCTGGTCTGATGCATGCGCCTGTCCGCTCCGCCGGTAAACCAAACCAGGCTCTTCTGCAACAAAATGAAAGCGAAGAGCAGCAATCCGATGACGATCTTGGTCCACCAGCTCGAAAGTGAGCCGTCGAAGATGATATAGGTCTGGATCAATCCCATGATCAGGACCCCGGCAAAAGTTCCCGCGACATAGCCGCTGCCGCCGGTCAGCAATGTGCCGCCGATGACGACAGCGGCAATCGCGTCCAGCTCCACGCCCACCGCCGCCAGCGAGTAACCGGCAGAGGTGTAGAGTGAAAAGACGATGCCTGCGAGGCCCGACAGAAAGCCGGACAGGGCGTAGACCTGTACCGTGGTGCGGCCCACAGGCACGCCCATCAGCCGGGCGGTCTGCACCCCGCCGCCAAGGGCATAGACATTGGTGCCGAAACGCGTGCGGTGGGCGAGGAAGATACCGGCAGCCACAGTCAGCAGCATCAGTCCGCCGATCAGCGTCAGCCGGCCCTTGCCGGGCAGGCGGATGAACATGTCCTGCAAGGTTCCATAGAACTCATGGGTGACGGGGATGGATTCGGTCGACAGCACGAAGGCAAGCCCGCGCGCCAGAAACATGCCCGCAAGCGTGACGATGAAGGCGGGCATGGCGAGTGCATGGATGATGCCGCCCATGGCGGCCCCGAAGGCCGATGTCAGCGCCAATACCAGCGCGAAGGCCGCCAGCGGGTGTACTGACGTGTCGCGCAGCAGCACGGCCAGCAGCACGCCGGTGAAGGCGATCACCGAACCTGCGGACAGGTCAATGCCGCCCGAGAGGATGACAAAGGTCATGCCGACGGCGGCAATGCCGAGAAAGGCATTGTCTGTCAGAAGGTTGCCTGCAACGCGGGTCGACAGCATGGCCGGATACTGCGTGTAGCAAATCACATAGGCCAGCACGAAGACAGCAAGCGTGATGAGCAGGGGAAGCTGGCGGGATGTCATGGCTTGGACAGCTCCCTCGTGGCGGTGTTTTCCGGCTGGCGGCGCAGCACGGTGAAGAGGCTCTGGACGGCGGGGGACTGGATCAGCAGGATCACGATGATGATGCTGGCCTTGATCACCAGATTGAACTCCGGCGGGAAGCCGGAGATCAGGATGCCGGTGTTGATCGACTGGATGATGAGTGCGCCAAGGGCGGTGCCAAACAGGGTGAAGCGCCCGCCGAGCAGCGAGGTGCCGCCGATGACGACGGCCAGAATGGCGTCCAGTTCCAGCCACAGCCCGGCATTGTTGGCATCGGCGCCCCGGATGTCGGCGGCGGCGATGATTCCAGCCACCGCGGCCGCAAAACCGGAGATCATGTAGACGGCGACAATCAGCACTCCGGCATTGACACCGGCGAGGCTGCTGGCGCGGCGGTTGATGCCGACGGCCTCGATGAGAAGGCCAAGGGCGGTGCGGCGCACCAGAAGTGCTGCAATGAGGGCGGCTGCCAGCCACAGCACCACCGGCATGGGCAGGCCGAAGAGCGAGCCACTGCCGACGAAGATCAGCCCCTCATGGGTGAACGTCAGGATGGTGCCTTCGGTGATGAGCTGGGCGATGCCACGCCCGGCCACCATGAGGATGAGGGTGGCAATGATCGGCTGGATGTTCAGCAGCGCGACGAGAATGCCGTTCCACAGCCCGCAAGCCAGACCAATCCCAAGGGCAACGGTGATGGCCGTGACCGCGCTGCCGCTGCTGGCCACCGTTGCCGCTGCCGCCGCGCCGCAAATCGCCATGACCGCGCCCACCGACAGGTCGATGCCGCGCGTGGCGATGACCAGCGTCATGCCGATGGCCAGCAGGGCCACCGGTGCGCCGCGGTTGAGAATGTCGATCAGGCTGCCGTAGAGCCGCCCGTTGGCAATGCCGATGTCGAGAAAGCCGGGAAACAGCAGGGTGTTCAGAGTCAGAACCACGGCAAGCGTGATTAGCTGCGGGGCAAAGCGCCGGCCAATGCCGCCAGCGGCCTCGATAAAGGGCGTCATTCGGCAGCTCCTCTGGCCTGATCATGAGCGGGCACATGTCCATGTCCGGCCTCTGCGATGGCCTGCATCACCTTGTGCGGGGTCACGTCCTCTCCTGTCAGTTCGGCCACATGCGTGCGGTCGCGCACCACGATCACCCGGTGGCTGTAGACCACCAGCTCCTCCAGTTCGGAGGAAATCACCAGCAATGACATACCTCTGGCGCAAAGATCCTCGATCAGGCGGATGATCTCCGCATGGGCGCCCACATCGATGCCGCGTGTCGGCTCGTCAAGGATCAGGAACTTCGGGTTGAGCGCCAGCCAGCGGGCGAGGAGTGCCTTCTGCTGATTGCCGCCGGAAAGCTGGCCGATCGGCTTTTCCCGGCTGGTGGTGCGGATATCGAGGGCCTTGATGTATTTGTCGGCGAGTGCCACCTGCTCCTTGCGTGGTACAGGCCGCATCCAGCCGCGCCGCGCCTGCAGCGCCAAGGCAATGTTCTCGCGGATCGAAAGCTCGGCGATGATGCCGTCATGCTTGCGGTCTTCCGGGCAGAAGGCAAAGCCTTCGGCAATCGCCTGACGCGGCGAGCCGAGTTTCAGCACCCGCCCGTCCATCCGTGCTTCGCCCGTATCGGCGGGGGCGGCGCCGAACAGAACTTCAGCGGTTTCCGTGCGGCCGGAGCCGAGCAGGCCGGCCATGCCCACCACCTCACCGGGATGGACAGAGAGGTCGAAGGGGGCAACATGACCCTTGCGGCCGAACTGGCGGAACTGCAGCGCAGCTTCGCCTTCCGGTGCCGTGTGAACGGCCCGCTCCCGCGTTTCGGCCTCCAGATCTCGCCCCAGCATCAGCGCCACCAGATCAAGGCGGGGCAGCTCAATGGCGGAGCGCGTGGCAACCTTGCGGCCATTGCGCAGGATCGTCACCGTGTCGCAGATCTCATAGACCTGATCCAGGAAGTGCGAAATGAAGACGATGCCGAGGCCGCGCGCTTTCAGCCCGCGCACCGCGTCGAACAGCATCTTCACTTCCTGGGTATCGAGGCTGGCGGTAGGCTCGTCCAGAATCAGCACCTTGCCGGAAAGATCTGCCGCACGGGCGATGGCGATGATCTGCTGCACGGCGACCGGATAGGCCGACAGGCTGCGCCGCACGTCGATATCAAGCCCGTAACCGGCGAGCAGCACCTTGGCGCGTGCTTCCATCTCGCGGGTGTGGACCATGCCGAAGCGCATGGGCTGGCGGCCGAGAAAGAGGTTCTCGGCCACCGTCAGGTTACCGAGCAGATTGACCTCCTGATAGACGGTGCCAATGCCCATGGTCTGGGCATCCAGCGTGTCGCGCGGGTCGATCCTGCGGCCTTCCAGCAGGATGTCGCCCCGGTCGCGCCGGTAGGCGCCGGTCAGGCATTTCACCAGCGTGGACTTGCCTGCGCCATTTTCGCCGAGCAGGGCATGCACCTCGCCCGCTTGAAGGGTAAAGTCCACGTTGTCGAGGGCGAGTGCGCCGGGAAAGGATTTGGTGATGCCGGCAGCCTGCAGCAGATGCGGCTGCCCGGTCTGGAAATGTCTGTCTGTCACGGCGCAGCTCCGCAGGCATTGGCCGCCGAAAGGGCGGTCAGAAGCTTGGGACCGGCAGGAGGGTTTCTGCCGGTCCCCTGATCAGGACCGGCTCAGTAGCCGAGGTCCTTCTTTTCTTCGTAGACCTTCTGCGGGTCGTCAGCCTTGGTGTAGAGCTTCGATTCCGTCTGGATGAACTTCGGCGGCATGGTGCCGTCCTTGCGGAAGGCTTCCAGCGCATCGAAGGCTGGCCCTGCCATGTTCGGTGTCAGCTCCACGGTGGCATTGGCTTCACCGGCTGCCATGGCCAGGAAGATATCCGGCACGGCGTCGATGGAGACGACGAGAATGTCTGTGCCCGGCTTAAGGCCCGCTTCCTTGATGGCCTGGATGGCACCAACGGCCATGTCGTCATTGTGAGCATAAAGCGCACAGATGTTCTTGCCGCCATCTTCCGCCTTGAGGAAGCTTTCCATCACTTCCTTGCCCTTGGTGCGGGTGAAGTCGCCGGTCTGGCTGCGGATGATCTTCAGGTTGTCATGCCCGGCGAGTGCCTGCTCGAAGCCCTTCTTGCGGTCAATGGCAGGCGAAGAGCCGGTCGTGCCCTGCAATTCCACCACATTGCACGGCTTGCCGTTCACTTCCTTCACCAGCCAATCGCCAGCGACAGATCCTTCATGCACCAGATCGGACCCGACAGCCGTCAGGTACAGGTCCTTGTCGCTGTCGACCATGCGGTCGAGCAGGATGACCGGGATTTCCGCTTCCTTGGCTTCCTTCAGCACAGCGTCCCAGCCGGTGGCGACGACAGGTGCGAGCAGGATGGCATCAACGCCCTGTGCGATGAAGGAGCGCAGCGCCTTGATCTGGTTTTCCTGCTTCTGCTGGGCATCGGCAAACTTCAGGTCGATGCCGCGCTGTTCCGCCTGCTGGCGGGTCAGGGTCGTTTCGGCAGCGCGCCAGCCGGATTCAGATCCGATCTGCGAAAAGCCGACTGTCAGCGCCATCGCTGAGGTTGAGGCAAGCGCGACCGTTGCGAGCATCGTCATGCCCGCCAGAGCTGTCTTCAATTTCATTGGTTCCTCCCAGAACACGAATGGCCGTGGCCGGAAGTCAAAAAATCATACTATATTATTATTGTAAAGATGGTGTTTGAGGCACAATGCAACATTGCATTGTGCATGTGCGAAAACACGCAGCGCCAGCTGTCTGTGCGATGCGGACAATTCTTTGAAATGTATGAGGATTCTGAGGGGTAGAGGCGCCGGCTCTCCTCAGGCCGGCTGCTCCTGCATCTGGCTGTTGCGCCCCGCCAGGCGGCTTTCGAGGATCAGCCCCTGTTCGGCGAGGATAGGATGGGCGACGGTGACCAGCAGGGAATTGATCTCCTTGAAGGCCCGCACCAGTTCCAGATGCATGTTGGAGGTGGCCATGCTTGCCGGGTTGCCCGTCTGCAGCCGCTTGAGGTGGCGGTTCTGGCTGTCACGCTCCAGCTTGCGCAGGACTTCCTTTTCACGCATCAGCTGCTCGGCTGAATCGATGTCGGCGGAGATCAGCACGTTCATCGCCATCTGCATGTTGGCCAGAACCCGCTCGTGCAGGCGGGTGATCTCGGCCCAGCCTTCGTCGGAAAAGCGCAGGCCGAGCCGGTTGCGTTCTTCGGCCAGCGGCAGCAGCATCTTGGCGATGATGTCGCCGATATGCTCCAGGTTGATGGCAAAGTTTGTCAGCTCAATGCTGCGCCGGGCATCTTCCCGCTTCAGCTCGCCCCGGTTCACCTCGGCAATGAAAAGCTTGATCTCGGTGTGCCGCCGGTTGACCTCTTCATCAAGGGCACGCAGCGCAGCAATCTGGCCGTCCTGCGCTCCGGCGAGAAGGTCGATGACCGGCCGGTACATCTGTTCCACGGTTTCGCCCATCAGCAGAAGCTCGCGCTTGGCCGAAGCCAGGGCGAGGCTGGGGATCCTGACGGTAGAGCGGTCGAGCGCGGAACGCGGGCGCGTCTGCACCGGATCTGCCACCACCGGCGGGCGGGGCAGAAGCAGCGCCGTCAGAGCCTGCATCGGCCCGGTAAACGGCAGTGCCAGCGCCAGCAGCGCGGCGTTGAACAGAACATGGGCGTTGACGATGCGGCTTTCCGGAGCCGCGCCGAGCCAGTCCAGCGGAGGTCTGGCAGCCCACAGCGCCAGCAGTGCGGCACCGGCGCCAATCGCCCTGAAGACAAGATTGCCCATGGGGATGCGGCGCGCCTCGATGCTGAGCCCGCGCGTCAGCCACACGGCGATAAGCCCTGCGCCCAGATTGGCACCCAGAACCATCGGCAGGGCCGCATTGAACGGCAGCAGGCCCGCGCCGGCAAGGCTGGCGAGCAGCAGCACCATGGCAACGGAGGAATGCATGGCCCAGGTCAGCAATGCGGCAAGGGCGAAGGCGGTGAGCGGGTCGCCCTGCAGATAGGTGATCACCGCCGGCAATGCCTCGCTGTGGCGCAAGGGTGCGGTCGCCTCACCGATCATCTTCAGGGAAAGCAGCACGAAACCGATGCCCAGAATGATGCGGCCCAGCTGCCGCACCTGTCGGGCCTCGAACTTCAGGAACAGCACACAGCCGGTCAGCAGCAGCAGCGGAATGAGTTCGGACAGATCGAAGGCTAGAATGCGCACCACCAGTGCAGAACCAAGGTCCGCCCCCAGAAGCGCAGCAAGACCCATGGAGGCACCCAGCAACCCGCTGGCGGCAAAACCTGCGGCCAGCACGGCCACGGCGGTAGAGCTTTGCAGCAGGACGGCCAGGAACATGCCGGCAAGCGCCATACCGAAGCGTCCACCCTTTGCCTGCCTCAACGCATCGCGCAGGGCAGGACCATGCGCCCGCTCCATACCGGTGCGCACCATCCGCACCGCCCAGAGCAGAAGCATGACGGCAGCCGCCAGATGCAGAATGACAAGAAAGGGATGCATGACGTCTCCAGGATTACCTGCCGGGAGGAAGGACTGGCTGCATATCTGCGGCTGCCGATCATCCCCGCCAGCCTGCGTTGATAAGCCAGAATGACGGAATTGATAAGGCACGCGTGAAGAAATGTCGCGGAATTGTGCGAATCTGACAGGTGGAATTAGATAAGCTGGCAAAACAGTTGATGGCGTTGGGCTGATGGATGGGGACTCTGGGGTCGAGTTCAGCGGCCGCTGCCCGCCTTTGTTGCCCGTGTGACAGAAGCATTGCACAGGGGGCGTTGTCCTGCTCATTGAACTGTCGTACAACGTTCATATGAGCGACATATGCCGTTCATATGAACATAATAAGAAGCGCGGGGACAAACACAGACTGCAGCCGGAAAGTCCGTCTTTCAGGCCCGGTTCGAGTGTTCCAAGCGCTATGCGGAGCCGGACTCGTGGAGCGGGGGCGGTTCCTTGTTAGGGAGCAGAAAACCAATGGCTAAGCGTCATATCGCAGCCGGCCTCTTTGCCGCTGCCGCCCTCATGGGCACCTCCGCCGCCTCTTTCGCGGCCACGGAAATCACCTGGTGGCATGCCATGGGCGGTGAACTGGGCCAGAAGCTCGAGGAAATCGCCACCAAGTACAACGCCACGCAGAGCGAGTACAAGGTTGTCCCGACCTACAAGGGCAGCTACGCCGAGACGATGACGGCCGCAATTGCCGCCTTCCGCGCTGGCCAGCAGCCGCACATCGTTCAGGTGTTCGAAGTCGGCACCGGCACCATGATGGCTGCCAAGGGCGCCGTCTATCCGGTCTACCAGCTGATGGCTGACGCTGGCGAACCCTTCGACCCGAAGGCCTTCCTCCCGGCAGTTGTCGGCTACTACACCGACACGGACGGCAACATGCTGTCCATGCCGTTCAACTCCTCGACCCCGGTGCTCTATTACAACAAGGACGTCTTTGCGAAGGCCGGCCTTGATCCGGAAACCCCGCCGAAGACCTGGGAAGAGCTCGAAAGTTTCTCCAAGAAGATCATGGAATCCGGCGCTGCCAAGTGCGGCTTCACCACAGCCTGGGTTTCCTGGGCACAGACCGAAAACTTCTCCGCCTGGCACAACCTGCCGATTGGCACCCTGGAGAACGGTTTCGGCGGTCTTGGCACCGAGCTGACGCTGAACGGCGAGACCCAGGCCCGTCACTGGGGCAACCTGAAGAAGTGGCAGGACGAGGGCATCTTCCAGTACGGCGGCCCGGCCGGCGGCAATGACGCTCCCCCGAAGTTCTACTCGCAGGAATGCGCCATCTACATGAACTCCTCGGCTGCCCGCGCTGCCGTGAATGCAAACGCCAAGGACTTCAAGGTCGGCGTCGGCATGCTGCCTTACTACAGCGATGTTCAGGGCGCTCCGCAGAACTCGATCATCGGTGGCGCCACCCTGTGGGTGCTGCAGGGCAAGCAGGCGGAAGAGTACAAGGGCGTTGCCAACTTCTTCAGCTACCTCGCCTCGCCGGAAGTGCAGGCCGAGTGGCACCAGTTCACTGGCTACCTGCCGATCACGCAGGCTGCCTATGACCTGTCGAAGGAGCAGGGCTACTACGAGAAGAACCCGGGCGCCGACGTCTCCATCAAGCAGATGACGCTGAACGCCCCGACGGTCAACTCCAAGGGTCTGCGCTTCGGTAACTACGTCCAGATCCGCGCGATCATCGACGAAGAATTCGAGCAGATGCTCAGCGGTTCCAAGACCTCGCAGCAGGCTCTCGATGACCTCGTCAAGCGCGGCAACGAACTCCTCCGCGAGTTCGAGGCAGCCAACAAGTAAGCCGGAAACGGCAGGCAAGCCCGCGCTTCCCGCGCGGGCTTGCTTCTTTTTGCGTTCAGGGTGGGACCCATGCAGACAAAACGCGCCATCTTCCCCAACAGGCTGCTGCCCTATCTTCTTGTGGCACCGCAGCTTGCCATCACCGGCGTCTTCTTCCTCTGGCCGGCAAGCCAGGCGATCTGGCAGTCGTTTCTCAGGGAGGACGCCTTCGGCTTCAAGACCACGTTCGTCGGGGTGGATAACTACATCCGGCTGCTGGCAGATCCCACCTATCTGAATTCGCTCTATGTCTCGGCGATTTTCGCCGTTTCGACGGCGCTGCTGTCGCTCGGTCTGGCTCTCGTGCTGGCCGTGGCCTGCAACAGTCTGATCCGCTCGCGCAATGTCTATTCCACCCTGCTGGTCTGGCCCTATGCGGTGGCTCCTGCGGTGGCGGGCATCCTGTGGTGGTTCATGTTCAACCCGTCGATCGGCATCTTCCCCTATCTGCTGCATGGGCTTGGTTACAGCTGGAACCACAGCACCAGCAAGGTGGACGGGATGATCCTTGTCATCCTTGCCGCGAGCTGGAAGCAGATTTCCTACAATTTCATCTTCTTCCTGGCGGGGCTTCAGTCCATTCCCCAGTCGCTGCTGGAAGCGGGGGCCATTGATGGCGCCCGCCCGGTGAAGCGCTTCTTCACCATCGTGCTGCCGCTGCTTTCGCCCACCACCTTCTTCCTGATGGTCGTCAATTTCGTCTATGCGATGTTCGACACCTTCCCGGTGATTGATGCGACGACCAAGGGCGGCCCGGCGCAGGCGACCAATATCCTTGTCTACAAGGTCTATTCCGATGGTTTCGTCGGCCTCAACCTTGGCTCCTCGGCGGCTCAGTCCGTCATCCTGATGGCGATCGTCATCGTGCTCACCATCATCCAGTTCCGCTTCATCGAGCGGCGCGTGGCTTACTGAGAGAGGCGCAAATGGTTGAGAACAAACCCTGGCTGACCGTCCTCACGCATCTTGTTCTGCTGACGGGCCTCTTCATCGTCGCCTTCCCGGTCTATGTGGCAGTGATCGCTTCCACCCATGGGCCCAGTGACTTCATGACCGGCGTCATCCCCATGCTGCCGGGCAATGAGGCGATTGCCAATTTCACTACCATGATGACAAGCGGAAACAGCTCGGCCGGTGCGCCGCCGCTGGGACCGATGATGTTCAACTCGCTGATCATGGCCCTGGCGATTGCCATCGGGAAGATCAGCATCTCGATCCTCTCGGCCTTCGCCATCGTCTATTTCCGCTTCCCCTTTCGCCAGCTGGCCTTCTGGCTGATCTTCATCACCCTGATGCTGCCAGTGGAGGTGCGCATTCTGCCCACCTACAAGGTGGTGGCCGATCTGGGCATGCTGAACAGCTACTCCGGCCTTGCGATACCGCTGATTGCCTCGGCAACGGCAACGTTCCTCTTCCGCCAGTTCTTCCTGACGGTGCCCGAGGAACTGATGGAAGCTGCGCGTGTGGATGGGGCTGGTCCGATGAAGTTCTTCCGCGACATCCTGCTGCCGCTCAGCCGGACCAATATCGCGGCGCTCTTCGTCATTCTCTTCATTTATGGCTGGAACCAGTATCTCTGGCCGCTGCTGGTGACCACCGACACGTCCTATTACACGATCGTCATGGGCATCAAGCGCATGGCCGACGTGGCCGATGCGCATCCGCAATGGCATCTGGTGATGACCACCGCCGTGCTGGCCATGCTGCCGCCGGTCATCGTCGTCATCGTCATGCAGAAACTCTTCGTCAAAGGTCTCGTGGAGACGGAAAAGTAATGGCTACCATCACTCTTGATAACGTCCGCAAGGTCTATGCCGGCGGCGTCGAAGCGGTCAAAGGCGTGTCCATGGACATTGCCGACGGCGAGTTCATCGTGCTGGTCGGCCCTTCCGGCTGCGGCAAGTCCACCCTGCTGCGCATGATCGCGGGGCTTGAGGAAATCTCCTCCGGCGATATCCGCATCGGCGACCGGGTGGTCAACCGGGTGGACCCGTCCGAGCGCGACATCGCCATGGTGTTCCAGAACTATGCGCTCTATCCGCATATGACGGTCTACAACAACCTCGCCTATGGGCTGCGCAACCGCGGGGTGCCGAAGGACGAGATCGACCGCCGCGTCAAGGAAGCTGCGCGCATCCTGGAAATCGGCGCCTATCTCGACCGCAAGCCCAAGGCGCTGTCCGGCGGCCAGCGCCAGCGCGTGGCCATGGGACGTGCCATCGTGCGCGAGCCGGCTGCCTTCCTCTTCGACGAGCCTCTGTCCAACCTCGACGCCAAGCTGCGCGTGCAGATGCGCGTGGAAATCAAGCGCCTGCAGAAGTCGCTGGCGACCACCTCCGTCTATGTGACGCATGACCAGCTGGAAGCCATGACACTGGCCGACCGGCTTGTGGTGCTGAACGGCGGCCAGATCGAGCAGATCGGTGATCCGATCTCGGTTTACGAGCGCCCGGCTTCCACTTTCGTGGCTTCCTTCATCGGCTCTCCGGCCATGAACCTCATCACGACGGCTTCTGCCAATGGCCGTCTGTCGCTGCCGGGCGGTGCCGGTCTTGATGCGCCGGACATGGGCAAAGGCGCAGAGGTCATCCTCGGCGTGCGTCCGGAGCATCTGGCACTCGCCAGCGAGCAGCCTGTGGAAGCGGGCGGCCTGACGCTGGACGTTGTGGCCGGTGTGCTGGAACCGGTAGGGGCGGAAAGCTTCCTTTATGGCTCCGTGGGCAGCGAAACCGGGCCGCAGGTGGTCATCCGCGTGCCCGCTCATGCCCGCTACGAGACCGGCCAGCGCGTCAGCTTCACCGCCCGCGCCGCCAATCTCCATGCCTTCGACAAGGCTACCGGCAAGCGCATCGAAGACTGATCGCGGCACTTGCACCGATCTGAAGGCCCGGCCATGCGCCGGGCCTTTGCGTGTCCGGGGTCAGAACCAGTCCGGCCTTGTCCTGGGAGTGATGGGAGCCGTGCCCATGACATCGAGATCGACTGCGCCGCTGATGCCAGGGACGGTGCCGCTCTGGCTGTACTGCCAGAAGGCGTAGCTGGTCCAGTCCGGCGGCAGGGTGGGCGCCGGGGCAGACGTGTATTCGGCGACCCAGAGCGGGTAATCCGAAAAGTCAGGATTGCCGGCACTGCTCCAGAAGCCGGGCGAGGCATAGATCAGCGGCTTCACGCGCAGATATATCTGCAGGACATGCAAGAGCTGCGACAGGGCATAGCTGAACTCGGTATTGGTAACCCCATTGGTCTCTTCGCAGTCAATGGCGGGCGGCAGGTCCGTCTTGCTGTCATAGCCTGCGATCTTGAGCTGCCGGATGAACAGATCCGCCTGATCGAGAAAGCTCTCATTGGGTTCAAAGAAGAGATAGGGCCCGCATTTCAGCCCGGCCGCCTTGGCGCCCTGCCAGTTGGTCTGAAACATGGGGTCGACATAGGTCGTCCCCTGCGTTGCCTTGATGAAGGTAAATCCGATCCCATCTGCCGCCACCTGTGCCCAGTTGATAGTGCCTTGATAGTGCGAAACGTCGATGCCATTGACCGTGCTGCTCATGCTTCATCTCCATTGCGAGGCGATAACCGGGCTGACGCGGCAGATGGCTTGCCGTGAGGCCGGTGCGTGGCGTGGCATGGCGTCACGGGTGCGCTGCAATCTGTCGCGCCATCCTGCATCACGTGGCAGATCAGCTATGAAGGGGTGAGGGGAAACTCGGGATGCCGGTACAATCAAAAGATGTATCTCTGCGCCTGCTGATCGTCGAGGATGATCCGAAGCTGGGTGCAACGCTTTCTGCGAGTTTTACGCAGCGTGGTTACCGGGTGCAGGTGGCCAGGTCGGTGGAGGATGCCTTGCTGCAGATGCGGCACCAGACACCGGACCGGGCGATCGTGGATCTGAAGCTTGCGGAAGGCAGCGGGCTGGATGTGATCGCTGCGCTGGCCGCGCTGGTTCCTGCGCCACGCATCGTCGTTCTGACCGGATTTGCGTCCATCGCCACAACGGTGGAGGCAATCAAGCTGGGCGCGACGCATTATCTGGCAAAGCCGGCGACCGCCCGCGAAATCGAGGC
The DNA here is from genome assembly GCF_036881715.1 of Pannonibacter anstelovis. Lineage (NCBI taxonomy): Bacteria > Pseudomonadati > Pseudomonadota > Alphaproteobacteria > Hyphomicrobiales > Stappiaceae > Pannonibacter > Pannonibacter anstelovis. Next base: position 91,323 of record NZ_JBAKBF010000003.1, on the reverse strand, counting down.
TGCCTTCGAACATGTGGCAGGGCGTGAACCGGTGGAGATCAGCCCGCCGCGCGTATCCTCCCTGCGCACCCAGGAATGGGAAACCATCCAGCGCATGCTGGCCGAAACGGACTTCAACATTTCGGAGGCTGCCCGGCGCCTTGGTATGCACCGGCGCACGCTGGCCAGAAAGCTTGCCAAACAGCCGGTTCGTTGACCCCTGAAAAACAGCGGCGCCCGATGGCCTGGGCGGCTCATCGGGCGCCCTGTCGCAGGGGCCGGACTGGGAACGGCCCCCGGTTCACAGATCAACGTTTGGCGCGGGCCGTCAGGGCACGGTCTGCGGCCATCTCAAGCCACATGGCATTGACAACGGCGAACAGGGCGGCGGCGGGCAGTCCGAGAAGCCAGGCGAAGTACCACATCTTCCGTTCCTTTCAGTAGGCGTTGGGATTGCTGGAGATCTCGTCACTGCCGACCTTGCCCCACAGCACCTTGTAGACCCATGCGGTATAGGCAAGGACGATGGGCAGGAAGATCAGCGTGCAGATCAGCATGATGAAGAGCGTCTGGTGCGAGGAGGAAGCATTCCAGACCGTGAGCGAGGCTCCCGGCTGCTTGGATGAAGGCAGGATGAAGGGGAACATGGTCAGGCCTACGGTGGAGATGACCCCAAAGATGCCGAGCTTCGAGGCAAGCAGCGAGAACCCGCCCAGCCCCTTGCGCAGGCCAAGCGTGGCAAGGCCGATACCGGCAAAGCCCATCAGCGGTGCAACGGCAATCCACGGGCGGACGGTGTAGGCATTCAGCCATGAGCCGCCGCGCACGATTTCCGCCAGCAGCGGATTGGACGGACCTGACGGATCAATGTTCCCGGCGTAGCTGTAGGCTGGAATGCCGAAAGCAAGCCACACACCGGCCAGCGCAAAGGCGAGCATTGCCACCGGACCGCTGACTGAACCGATGGCCATCGCCCGCCTGGCGACGATGCCTTCGGCCTTGAAGGCCAGCCATGCAGCGCCATGAGTGACCAGCATGGCAGCGGAAACAACGCCGGCCAGCAGGGCAAAGGGGTTGAGCAGGCCAAGCAGCTTCAGGATGGCATTGCCTTCGTAAAGCGGGACGAGATGGCCGGTCAGTTCGAAGGGCACGCCCTGCAGGGCATTGCCGACAGCGACACCGAAGACAAGCGCCGGGACTGCGCCGCCTACGAACAGGGCCCAGTCCCAACGGCTGCGCCATGCAGCATCCGGCCGCTTGTTCCTGTACTTGAAGCCAACTGGCCTCAGGATCAGGGCCGCAAGCACCAAAAACATGGCGAGATAGAAGCCGGAGAAACTGACCGCATAAAGCGGCGGCCAGGCAGCAAAGATGGCGCCGCCGCCGAGAACGAGCCAGACCTGATTGCCTTCCCACACAGGACCGACCGTGTTGATGGCAATGCGCCGTTCCTCATCGGTGCGGCCGACGAAGGGCAGCAGCGCGCCCACGCCCAGATCAAATCCATCCGTCAGGGCAAACCCGATCAGCAGAACGCCGAGCAGAACCCACCAGATGAGACGCAGAACATCATAAGAGATCAGTTCATAGAGGATCATTGGAGTTACTCCGCCGGAAAGAGGGCCGGGTTGCTGCCAGTCAGCCGGGCTTCATGGCTGGCCTGCCATTGCGCGGTCGCATCCACGTCCTGCACCGGTCCCTTGCGGATCGCGGCCAGCATGAGCTTCATCTCGATCACCAGCAGGACGGTGTAGAGTGAGACGAAACCGGCAAGCGTCAGGGCGAGGTCCAGCATGGACAGGCGGCTGACCGAGATGGCGGTGGGCAGCAGGCCGTCAACGGTCCAGGGCTGGCGGCCGAACTCGGCAACGAACCAGCCGGCTTCCGCCGCCAGCCAGGGCAGCGGCAGCAGAATCACCGCCGCGCGCAGGGCCCAGGACGGATAACGCGCCTCCCGGAAATTCCCGTACCAGAACATCAGGGTGATGAAGGCCAGCATCAGGAAGCCGGCGCCAACCATGAAGCGGAAGGTCCAGAACATGGGCATCACCGCTGGCACCGTATCCCAGGCTGCCTTGGCAATCTGCTCTTCCGTGGCCTGCCGGGGATCTTCCACATAGCGCATCAGCAGCATGGCATAGCCGAGATTGCGGCCATTGACCTCGAACGCTTCGCGCACATCCGCCGGGGCGGCGTTGCGTTCGGCGCGGATCGTCTCCAGCGCATCATAGGCCAGAAGCCCCGACCGGATGCGGCCTTCCGCTTCTGCCACCAGTTCCTTGATACCGGTGATTTCTTCCGTCAGCGAGCGGGTGCCGATCAGGCCCATCACATAGGGGATCTTGATGGCATAGTGGGTTTCCCGCGCTTCCTGATCGGGCAGTCCGATGAGAGTGAAAGCTGCGGGGGCAGGCTCCGTCTCCCACATGCCTTCCATGGTGGCGAGCTTCATGCGCTGGTTCAGCGTGCTCTCGTAGCCGCTTTCATCGCCCAGCACGATGACGGAGAGTGCCGAGGCGAGGCCGAATGAGGCTGCAACGGCGATGGAACGGCGGGCCATTTCCATGTGGCGCCCGCGCAGCATGTACCAGGCGGAAACGCCCATGACGAACATGGCTGCCGTGACATAACCGGCCGAGACCGTATGCACGAACTTGGCCTGGGCCACCGGGTTGAACAGCACGTCGAAGAAGCTGGAAAGCTCCATGCGCATGGTGTCCGGATTGAACACGGCACCAACCGGGTTCTGCATCCAGCCATTGGCGATCAGGATCCACAGGGCCGAGAAATTGGACCCCAGCGCCACGCACCAGCCGACGATGGCATGGGCACGGGCGGACATCTTGTCCCAGCCGAAGAACCAGAGGCCGACGAAAGTCGCTTCGAGGAAGAAGGCCATCAGGCCTTCAATCGCCAGCGGTGCGCCGAAGATATCGCCGACGTAGTGGCTGTAGTAACTCCAGTTCATGCCGAACTGAAATTCCATTGTGATGCCGGTGGAAACGCCCAGCACGAAATTGATGCCGAACAGGGTTCCCCAGAACTTCGTCATCTGCCGCCACACCGGGCGGCCCGTCATGACGTAGACGGTCTCCATGATGGCCACGACGACCGACAGGCCGAGGGTGAGCGGCACAAAGAGAAAATGATACATGGCCGTCGCTGCGAACTGCAGCCGTGACAGGCCAACGATGTCGAGCTCCATTGACTGGCTCCTCTTGCGTATGACCCGGTGACTGCCGGGCGTGGAGCCAGTTCATGCCTTTTGACGTCTGGTGAATTGACATCCCGCAAGCAGAAAGGGGCGGCGCCCCGGTTTCTGCATGCCTTGGACACTCTGTCCAATCCTGTTTGGTTAGATATCCCGGAAGCGCACCTTCAGATTGCATCCGCGCGGGTCAAGGTTGGAAGGGTGATGCAGGCGCGGGCACCGCCGCCGGGCAGATTGGAGAGGACTAGCTCTCCATTCAGCCGCCGCACCACGGACTGAACCAGCAGTAGACCAAGGCCATGGCCCTGTTTCAGACGTTCGGCCTGTCCGCTGGAGTCTCGATTTGTCCGGCCTTCCAGAATAGGGGCGGGAAAGCCGGGGCCGTTGTCCTCGACGCAAAGGGTCAGGGCAGTGCCGGTATCGGCCAGCACAAGTGTCAGGGCTGTTGCGCCCGCTTCCCGCGCATTGTCGAAAAGGTTCTCCAATGCGCGCTCCAGCAGAATGTCAGCCAGCACGGCTCCGCCCGACTTACGCTGGTCCTGGAGCATCAGTGTCACACCGGGATGTGTTGCTGACCAGGCCTCGACGAGCGGCCCGGCAAAGGCGGCGGCATCCACTGGCCGGGAGTTTTCCAGACGGCTCTGGCCGGCGCTGCGCAGCATGTGCGAAATGCTCTCCCGGCATGTTGTCACGGCTTCCTGCATCAGAAGCGCCTGCTTGCGCAGCTCCGCTTCCGGCGGCGGGCCCAGATCCACCCAGTCGTCAAGAATGACGGCAAGGTTTGTCAATGGTGTGCCGAGATCATGGGCGGCTGTTCCTGCCATGAGGCCAAGACGCAGCACCACCGCTTCTTCCTCCATCTGCCGGGTCATGCGGGCCATCTGCCGGTCGCGCCGGGCCAGATTGGAGCGGATGCCGAGGATGAACATCACGGCCAGCGAGCCGCTGAGAAAGAAGCTCAGGAACATGCCCTGCAGATGCAGGTCAAAATGGCTGGGTCCTGCTGCGCCTTGCTCCATGTGATGCGCGCCGGGCATGTTCAGCGGCAAGCCATTGCCCAGGAGCCAGAATTGGGCGGCCACCGTCGCCACCAGGATGATGACTGCCTCCCATGGCCTCAGCAGGATGGCCGCGACAATGGCCTGAAGGATGAAAAGGCCGGTAAAGGGATTGGTGGCACCTCCGGTCAGAAACAACAGCACGGTCAGCGCCGCCACATCGACCAGCAGATCGCCCAAAATGGCATTGGGCAGAAGCTTGCCGGGCCGCCAGGCGCGCCAGGCGGCGACAAGGTTCACGGCCACGAGAAAGCCCAGCAGCAGCAGAATTTGCTGCATGGGCAGCGGCACCTTCAGAACATAATGCGTGAAGATGACAGCGAGCATCTGCCCGCTGATGGCCAGCCAGCGCAGCCAGACAAGCAGCTTCAGGTTTCTCTGCTCCGCCCGCCGCTCGATATGAAGGGCCTGCTGACTGCTCATGAGATTGGCCGGTTCCTGTCTGTTGAATGCCGAGGGCAGCCAGCCGGTTGACTGGCTGCCCTCGCAGTGTGGCAAAGCTTGCCGTAGAGCGCACCTTCATTGCAAACGCAGCCACAGAATGTGCTCTGTTTTATGCTCTGCAAGGCAAGGGCTCACTCGTCTCAGATCAGGTGTCTGTACCGCTTCTTGCAGCCAGCGGCAGTTGCCGCCAGCTGCAAGCGGGCGTGGATTACATCGCTGGCTGGATCGAGATGGCACGCAGCGGCTGGCTGAGGCCCGTGATCTCGCCGGCTTTCGTCGCGGCGCCGGTCATCAGGTCAACCGTGTAGAGCACATTGTCCGCCACCAGCCAGGCCGTGTTCTGGCCATCTGCCGTTGCTTCAATGTCGAAGGCATAGGTCGCGGGCTTGCCTTCGATGCCGAGCTTGCCGATTTCCTTCAGCGTGCCGTCATTCGGCTTTGTCTGCTGCACCAGCGCGCCGAGGGTTGCGTCGATGTTGTACATGGCCGTCTTTTCCGGCTTGCCGCGCGAGTTGGTGTAGGCGGCCGCGGCGATATCCGGCGTTTCGCCCTTGTGCATGCTGCCTTCTTCATAGGCGAGGCTGCCATCGACGGTGACGGCGCCCGTATCGGGATGGACGCGGTGATTCACCGTGCCGGTCATGTAGCGCAGCCGGTCGGCGGCAGGGTTGAAGTTGACGATGACCGGCATCTCGCCCATCGTCAGCGGAATGTCCATCTTCGCCACTTCCGTGGCCTTGCCGGTTTCCAGATCGATGGTGACGATTACATTCTCTGCGGTGACGCCAGTCAGAGCCTGATTGGCCGGGCGGAAGTCGATGCCGGCGAGGCGTCCGGCGCCTGTGATGTCCAGCGTGCGGGTCTGGCCCGGATTTGCCGTGTCGAACAGCACCAGTGTGTTGTCACCGGCAAGTCCGGCCACCTGCGCGGCCTGCGCGCCGCTGATTGCCAGGGTGGAAACCGCAGCAAGGGTCACAAGTCGGATCATGGTCATCTGCATCTCCTCAATCTTCGGGATGCACGGCCCTTGATGAGCCGCACACCCTCCAGACACGGGAGAGCCCGGCATTGGATGCAGCGCGGAGAAGATTTTTCTGTGCATCCGTTCGGCCCGCTGGCGTGTCAAAGAGACGGGAGGGCGGGTGATGTTGCTCTTGCCATGGAGCGGCAGACGTCTACTCTTGCCTCCGCAACAGGGAAACAGGACGATGGAAGACCCGCAGCAGCGGCTCGAACAGGCGTTGAAAGCCTGCGCAGAAGGCAGCCGCGACGGGCTTGCCACGATTTACGAAAGCGAGGCCGCACGCATGGTCACCATTGCGTTGCGTATCCTGCGCCGTCATGACCTTGCCGAGGAAATCGTGCAGGAGGCTTTCCTGCAGATCTGGCGCAAGGCCGGGCAATATGACCCCGCCCGGGGCAGCGCGCGCGGCTGGCTTTACACTATCGTCCGCAGCCGTGCGCTCAATGCCCTGCGAGATTCAGGCCGGGAAGAACTGGCATCCGCCGAAAGCCTTGACCAGCTGCGCGAGGATGGAGACGAGACGCTCTACACGGATCTGTTCGATGAACTCGACACCGCCAGCCGCCTCAAGGCCTGCCTGTCACGCCTGGACGCCCTGCGCCGCAAGACCATCCTGATGGCCTATGTCTCCGGCTACAGCCACGGGGAGATTGCCGGGCGCCTTCGGCTGCCGCTGGGCACGGCCAAGGCGTGGATCCGCCGTTCCCTTCTGGCCCTGCGGGAGTGCATGGCATGACCGGCCCCCTCACGGATGCAGAAATGGCTGATGCCTATGTTCTCGGTCTCATGGATGATGACGAGCGGAAGGCCTTTGCCGCGAGGCTCGAAACCGATGCTGAGCTTGCCCGGTTGACGGGAGCAGCACAGGACCGGTTTCTGGAACTGGATCTGGCAGGCCCCGCCGCGCCGGTGTCTTCAGGGCTCTGGCACAGGATCGAGGCGGGGCTTGAAGCCCAGCCTCGGGACACGGCTGGCGCTGCGGGTGCTCCGCCACCGGCGAATGATAACCGGGCCAGACCGGCTGCTGCCCGCTGGAAGCTGCTGGCCCTGATGGGTATGGCGGCATCGGTCCTGCTGGCAGCCGGGCTGACGGCGGCCATGCTGCGCCTGCAGGAGCCGCAGGTGGTGGCCATTCTCATGGATGCTGGCGGCAATCCGGTGGTGATGATCGAGGATTTCGGCGGAGAGCAGGCCAAGGTGGTGCCGTTGGCGGATATCCGCGTGCCGGCCGGCCAGTCGCTGGAGGTCTGGACCCTGCCGCGGCAGGCCAGCGCTCCGGTGTCCATGGGCGTGCTTGACGCCCTCAAGGGGGCAACCCTGTCTCTTTCAGGTTTGCCCGAGCCGCAGGAAGAGCAGCTTTACGAGATCACCTTCGAACCGGCCGGAGGTTCGCCCACCGGCCGCCCGACAGGTCCCATCCTCGGCAAGGGCTTTGCCCGCATCCCGAGATCCTGAGATGTCTCACTCCAGCCCCAGTTCCAGCCGGAGTTTGCGGGTGAGTTTGGCGGCAACGAGGGCGTGGGCGGCACGGATATAGGCGAAGAGGTCTGTTTCGCTCAGGGCGCCGGTGTCGTGCAGCTGTATCCATTTGGCGCGTGCAAGATAGGGGGCGGGGGCAAGGCCGGGCTGTTCACTCAGCATCTGATAGGCCATGTCCGAGCACTTGAAGCTGACGGCGGGGATGCCTTTCCAGTCTGACCAGATGGCGAAGATCTTGCCTCCAACCTTCCAGACGGAGGCACCCTCCCACTGGATGACGTGGGTTGTTGCGGGCAACGAGGCGCAGAAACGGTCGTAGGCGCCTCTGGTCACGGGGCCATCTGCCGCGCCATCCGCCAGCCCATCTTCCGCCTGTTTGTTAGCCATGTTTGGTCTCCCCTGTGCAGGGCGGTGCTGCGCCTTGCTTGAAACTGCCACCGCCAGCCGCCATATTGAGGTCAAGCGGGGTGATTGGCACCCCGGCTCCGGATGCCTCAAGAGAGGGTCCGGTTCTCAAGGTCGCTTTGTAGAGGACTTTGACGATGACGCGAATGTCAGCGTTTTCAAGCCCGTTCATGCTCGGCTTCGACGACATTGAACGGGTACTGGACCGGGTGTCAAAAGCCGCCAATGACGGCTATCCGCCCTATAATATCGAACGTCTGCCGAAGTCGGACGAGCATGGCGAAGTCATTCGCATCACGCTTGCCGTTGCAGGTTTCACCCGCGAGCAGCTGGATGTCTCCGTCGAGGAGCGTCAGCTGGTGATTCGCGGGCGCCAGTCCGAAGACAAGTCCCGTCAGTATCTGCATCGCGGCATCGCCGCCCGCCAGTTCCAGCGCGCCTTCGTGCTGGCGGAGGGCATTGAAATCCTCGGAGCCGATCTCAGGGACGGGCTGCTGTCCATTGATCTTGCCCGCCCGGAGCCGGAGCGTGTCGTGCGCCGGATCGAGATCACCGCGAGGGACTGACTTTCCAGGGGGCATGCCCTGCCGCCCAATCGAGGAGAAAACGCCATGACGCGCGATGCAAATGAACGCGCAGTGGACCCGCATGACCTGACGCCGGAGCTGTTCGCACGGCTCGGCGCCGGACAGGTGGGCTATCTGCGCCAGATGAGTTCCGATGATCTTGCCCGGCTTTTCCCCGGCGCGGCGCATATCGCCCGGGGCCTTCGCCTGTGGGCGCTGCTCAACGCAGATGGAACACCGATCATTGTGGCCGACAGCCGCGAGGCGGCTATCGCCAATGCCTATGAGCACGATCTGACCATGCTGTCTGTTCACTGACGATCATCACCAGTTGGCAGACATGAAAAAGGCGCAGCCGGGGAGGCTGCGCCTTTTGTGCTTGGTGGCTGGCCTGCATCAAACCCCTTGCGGCAGGGCACCCGGTGTTCTCACAGGCCCCACAGGCGGTCCGTAGGCAGGAACGGCCGGTTTGCCGGACTGGATCTTTGCATGCGGCCTGACCGGAAGGGGGGAGGCGGCCGGCTGAGGGGCCTTGCGCCAGGGCTGGCTCTTGAACCAGGCTGCGAGATAGGCCGCGGCAACGATGGCGGCGAGGCCTGCAAGATTCGAGACGGCCTGCAGGAGCCAGCTGTCCCGGCCACCGGCCATGTCGCGCAGGATCGCGGTGGCCTGTGCGATGGGAAGGCTGGCGAGGAAGACGGACAGCGACTGCTGGCCCACCTTGCGCAGTACCGCCAGCACCGGGCCTGTGATGCGCCCTTCGGCATGCAGGCGCACGCCATTGGGGCCAACTGCCACATAGGCGATATAGGCCAGCGCCAGGAAGTGCACATAGCGCAAGATGCCAAGCTCCGTCTTCACCCAGAGCGGCTTGGCTGCGTCCCGCAAGGCCTGAAAGCCCGGAACAGCCTCGTAGATTCGGAAGTTGGTGAAGGGGATGCTGACCAGAACCAGCGCAACTGCCACCCAGACAAGGCGGCGGTTGACGGGAGGTGCCGGAATCCAGCCCTTCATGAAGGCAAAACCGGTAAAGAACACCAGCTGCCATGCGAAGGGATTGAAGAACCACGGACGGTTCGACCAGGGCTCTGCCGGAAAACTGATCATATGCAGGGTGGCGGCAACCCACATGCCGATCATCGCGGCAAAGAAGGCAATGCGGCTCCTGGCGGCGATGAACATCATCACCGGCACCATGGCAAGCAGCGCCACATACATCGGCAGGATGTCGAAATAGTTCGGCACATAGGTGAGGCTGAGCAGGCCAGGCAGGTTGCCCAGCGGATCCTCGAAGAAGAAACGCAGGTTCAGCGCCTGAACGTAGTCTTCCTTCAGGCCGCAGCAGCGCTCCAGATAGCCGCTGTTCATCAGGGCAGCGAGGCCGGCGGCGATGACCAGGAACTGGCAGATATGTGCCCAGTAAACCTGCCACATGCGGTGGCCGATGCGGGCTGTGCCCATCAGCATGCCGCTCTGGTCGAAGATCTTGCCGAAGGCAATGGCCGATGCCATGCCGGAGCAGAAAACGAAGATCTCCGTCGCGTCGGAAAAGCCGAAACGGGCTGGAATCCAGTTCGCCCACCAGCTCTGCGGCAGGTGGGAGATGAAGATGATGAACATGCCAAGGCCACGAAACACATCAAGACGAATGTCCCGGGGTCTTTGCACAGCTTGAGCTGGCAGCTGAGGGGTCGGATGGAAAGTCAAGCGCTTCAGGCTCCCCGCTGGACAGTTGATGGAGATGTCATGCCGGAGCGGCGCGAGGCCACAGACCGGGCGTGAAACATGTGCAGCGCCATGCGGTGCCGCGGACGGCAAACTGCTGTCCGGCGGCCGCGGCTGTATCTGCAGCCCGGATGATGGGCATGGGCCTTGGACGGCCGGACATGTCCGGCCGGACTTGCGCGAAAGGCTCCGGTCAGGCCTCTTGTCCTGCAGCCGGTGCACCGTGCCGGTGACTGCCCGGGAGCGGACAGCCGGCGGGCAACGGGCCGGGAGGGGCCCGATGCCATGGGCATGGTGGGCGAGGCATATCTCCCCGGCCGCCCATCCTCAAGCCTGAAAGAACCTGCCGTCTGCCGGGTCTCCACAGATTTAGCCAGCTCATGAACCGCATGAAAGAATGCAGTTTCATGCGCTGGTCTGCGGGCAGTGTGCAATTGCCGCTGCATCGCAGCCTCCCTGTTGGACGAGCCAGAGTGCAGGGTCCTGATGGCGGATCTGGGGATGATCTGTGGCGATCCTTGCCCAAATTAGCCGCCGCCGCGAACCGGGTTTCATGCGGACTGGAACGCAGCGGCCCGCCATTTGGTTGCCTCTGGCGGCGCAAAATCTGCACAATTGCGGCGGCATCTGGGAGAGAGTGAGTAAATTCAGGGGCTTGCTTTGCTTGCCGCAGAGCAGTCACGGGCATTTGAACTTGCACTCTACGAGGTTCCGGCTAAGCTCATTCTGTCTGCAACTGTTGAAAGGAGGTGAGCCCATGTCGAGTGAGACCCCGAGCCTGACCCTGATGTTTGGGCAGAACGGAACGGTGCTGGAGCAGCCTCTGGCAGCGCGAGGTTTTGCCGGGATCTGATCCGGACACGAGGTCAGCCGATCTCACGGAAGGGCCGCCAGCGCGGCCCTTCTTTGTTTTTATGGGCTTTGTCCTGCACGATGGACCCGTCAGCCTTCTGCTGTCCTGGCGTGAGAAGAGAGACCAAAGACCTTGCGGGCCATCCCGAAGGCAAGGCGGCTCCAGCTGCCCAACGGATCGGCAGGCGGGAGGCTGGCAGGCTGCGGCACCAGATGGCCCACCACGTCGCCGCATTCGAAGCTGAGATCGGCGGAGAACTTTCGGGCGAGGGCCTGCATGGACCGGTTGGTGGCCAGGCAATTCATGTAGATGTGCTGGTAGTCGCGCGCTCTGGCGGCAATCAGCAGCAGCTCCATCAATTCGGTACCCAGCCCCATTCCACGCCAGCCTTCTTCAACGCAAAAGGCGGCTTCTGCGGAGGCGGCGCTGCCAACGGGGCGCAACTCTGCCGTTCCCCGCACCACACCGTCCTCGAAATAGCCGTAAATGACTGTATCAAGCGCAAAGCTGGTTTCCACATAGGCCCGCAGAAAGCTGTCGCCGGCAAGCATGGCAAAGCGGCTGCGGCGGGTCTCTGGGTCCAGACGCAGGAGATGATCACGAAAGAGATGTTTGTCGGCGCTGCCCAGGAGGCGAATCTGCCCATTGGTGCTGCCATCGTTCTTAAGGTGCGGCATTCCAGCGGTCCTTCGGTGAAGTGACACGCCGCCCTTGGGTCCTCCATAGACTTGGACCATATATGGCGCGGAACAGCACCCGGATCAATCATGTTTGCCCCTTACGGTGAATTGGGGCATAGCGGGGGAAGAAATTTTTCGCCCTTGCGGTTAGATTAAACGTCCCTGTGGGGCAGGAAGGACTGATTCGACATGACACGAGTTGCAACGATCGCGGTTCTGGCATTTGCCGTTGGTGTTGCCGGCTGTTCGCGGCTGGGCATGGATGGTGGCCGGTCGGCAGCGCCGCTGCCCGCTTCCCCAACGACGCCGGTGGCTGGTGGTCAGCTGCAGCCGCTCACACCTGCGCCGGGCATGGTGACGACTGATCCCACGGTTTCAGGGCAGCCGCTTGGTGCGCCCATGGGGCAGGCCCCCGGCACCATGCAGCCCGGCATGACCGCACCCGGTGCCATGGCTTCGGTCACGCCGCCCGCAGGCGCCACGGAAGTAGGCCGCAACGACATGCTCGGCGGCTGGAAGATTGCCTCCGGCAGCTCCAATTGCATGCTGTTCATGACCTTGACCACCTGGTCGGGCGGCTACCGCGCCAACACCCGCGGCTGCAATGACAGCACACTTGCCGGGATTGCTGCCTGGGATCTGAGCGGCAAACAGGTTGTCCTCAAGGATGGCACCGGCGCTACGGTGGCTCAGCTTTACGGGGCAGGCGGCGAGCGTTTCAACGGTCAGACCATCGGTGGCATGCCGGTATCCCTTTCCCGCTGAAGCTGGAATCGCTTGAGCGCATACGGACTTGCACCCTTTACCCGTTTCCCGGAAATTTCACGGGAAACGGGTAGGAATATCAGGGTGTAACTATCGGATGCTGCTTGCTCATGGCGAAATACGACCCGCTGCGTGAACATCTGGCCCGTCTGGACGAAGTCGTCTGGGCTGCAAAGCTTGACGAACTGGAAAATATCCTCGGCGTCAGCTTGCCGATGAGTGCCCGGGAGCACCGTACCTGGTGGGCCAATTCCGGTGGCAGCCTCGTTCATCAGAATGCCTGGCTCGACGCCGGCTGGCGTGTCGATCACACGGATCTGCGCCGGGATCTGGTGGTCTTCCGGCGTCTGCGCATTTCCGGCACTTCGGCTGCAGCCGAAAGCTCCGCGCAGTCACGTTCAGGCCGTCATCAGGGCGATCTCGATCAATTGCGGCGTCATGCCCGCGAAATGCGGGAACCGGTCAACATGACCGTTCGTGCCGAATGGACAGAGATCGGCATCGTGGCCGAAACCCCCTGCAACAGCCGTCTTGTGCCTGCGCTTCCGGGTCTCTACCGGCTGGCTGTGCTGGCTGGCGGCAAGGTCCAGACCTTCATTCTGGATTCGAGTGATCTGGGTGCGCTGCATCGGGATCTTGAACGGCTCAGCCACCCGGATGGGCAGGATGTGACCCGGATCGGGGAAAAGCTCGGCCTTGCGGCGGGAACGGCTGCCATGGCCGACATGGTAACGCCCGGCAACATCTGGCTGATCGCAGATGGCCGCGGCAAGCCGGCCGATCTTGCCAGCCCGGCCGGCCGCGAGCTTGCGGGCCGCCTGCTGTGCCTGCATGAGAGGCAGAATGGCCGTAAATCGCGTTTTGTGCGCCTGTGATGTGGGGGGGGCGTCCCGGAATGACTGGTGCCAACTCACGATGAGCTTGATATATCGTGCGTTGGTTAAGTCACTGCCATTATTGAAGAATTTCAAGGCATGATGCATCGGTGCCGGAAGTCCTGGTATGAGCATCCGGTTGCCGCCACGTGCCCGTGCAGCCCTATATGGCAGTGCTCCGCTTGCCGGCCTGCCCCTGCAAGTGAGCGGGAGGACTGTGCCCGCCGAACAGCCGTATGACTGCGTTTTTCCTCAGGCGGTGCCGATTGCAATCCGCTGGGATACGCTACCCGGAAAGTGCGTCTTGTGATTGCGCTTCGGACGCGCTGGGCTTGAGCGAAGCCCCGCTTTTGCCGTTTTCCTCCTGCAATTGACGAAGAAGCTTTACGTTTGGGTGTCCTCCTTGTGCTAAAAAGCACGCGCTGGCGGGATAAGGGACTTGCGCCGACGTGGCTTTATCCGTATCGCAACAGCGGAAAATTGTATGCGCTTGTGCGCAGTCGTGCAGCAGATGCCCGTCTGGCAGACCGTACAGGAAGGCGGAAGGCCATTCGGTGCAGGCGGAGAGCCTAACATTGAAGCCGACGATGAACATGGATCTGCCGGTCGCAACTGCACTGGCCAGCAGGTACGAAGCGCTGGTTGCGTCCGGCGCAATTGCCCGTGATGACGCCCAGGTGGCAGTCGTCCGCAAACTCGATTCCCTCAATGCACGTCTTGCGGAAGTTCGCCTCGCCTCGAAGAAGAGTGCGCTGGGCTGGCTGTTTGCGCGCAAGAAGAACGAGATGTGGGCTGCCGTGCATGGCCTCTACATCTGGGGCGGTGTTGGGCGTGGCAAGACCATGCTGATGGACCTGTTCATGGAGGTGACCGTCATCCGCCGCAAGCGCCGGGTGCACTTCCATGAGTTCATGGCGGAGACGCATGAGCGTATATTCGCCTGGCGGCAGGCTCTGAAAAATGGCGAGGTGAAGGGTGATGACCCCATACCTCCGGTTGCAGATCAGATTGCTGCCGAGACCCGCCTCCTGTGCTTTGACGAGTTCTCCGTCACGGACATTGCCGACGCCATGATCCTTGGCCGGCTGTTCACACAGCTCTTCGCAAGGGGTGTTGTCATGGTTGCAACGTCAAATGTTGCACCTAACAATCTTTACAAGGATGGGCTCAACCGGCAGCTCTTCCTGCCCTTCCTCAACCTGCTGCAGAAGCAGGTGGATGTGCTGATGCTCGATTCGCCAACCGATTACCGGATGGAGAAACTGGGCGGCGCCGAAGTCTATATCAGCCCGCTTGGCGAGGCGGCAAAGGCTGCTGCAGACGGCATCTGGGCGAAGCTCACGAACGGTTTTGCGGAAGAGCGCCAGCAGCTGGATATGAAGGGCCGGCACATCGACGTGCCTCGCGCGGCCAACGGTGTGGCCCGCTTCACTTTCGCAGATCTCTGCGCAAAACCGCTGGGTGCAGCGGACTATCTGCGCATCGCTCATACCTATGATACGGTCTTCATCGAAGATGTGCCTGCGATGGACCAGACTCGCCGGAACGAGGCCAAGCGCTTCATCAATCTCATAGACGCACTCTATGACAACGGGGTGAAGACGGTGGTCACCGCAGAGGTTGAACCCGATGGCCTCTACAGGGCGCCAAGCGGTGCGGAGGTGTTCGAATTCGACCGGACAGTGTCCCGTCTCATCGAGATGAGGTCGGAGGCTTACCTGTCTGGAGACAACAGAAGTCATGCACGCGCTGATATGCATTCCGTATAGGTCATGCACGTAAGCGCGCAGGGGACGCCAGAATCTTCAGGTGTCCTAGCGTAATATTCCTTTGATTGGCTTGCGTGAGCGGATCAAAGGGAGTAGTGCCATCCCCAGTCATCGGCGGATGGCATTGAGTTCCATCTTACGTAAAGGGAAACGTTCGGACATGGCGCGCAATAAGATTGCTTTGATCGGTTCGGGTCAGATCGGCGGCACGCTCGCTCATCTTGCCGGTCTCAAGGAACTCGGGGACATCGTCCTCTTCGACATCGCCGAGGGCACGCCGCAGGGCAAGGCGCTCGACATTGCCGAGTCTTCCCCGGTGGATGGCTTCGATGCCAAGCTGGCCGGTGCCAACTCCTATGAAGCGATTGCAGGTTCCGATGTGGTGATCGTCACCGCCGGCGTGCCGCGCAAGCCCGGTATGAGCCGCGACGACCTTCTTGAAATCAACCTGAAGGTCATGGAGCAGGTGGGTGCGGGCATCGCCAAGCACGCCCCGGACGCTTTCGTCATCTGCATCACCAACCCGCTCGACGCGATGGTCTGGGCCCTGCAGAAGTTCTCCGGGCTGCCTGCGCACAAGGTTGTCGGCATGGCCGGCGTTCTCGACAGCGCCCGCTTCCGCTACTTCCTGGCCGACGAGTTCAACGTCTCCGTTGAAGACGTCACGGCCTTCGTACTGGGCGGCCACGGCGACACCATGGTGCCGCTGACCCGCTATTCCACGGTTGCCGGCATCCCGCTGCCGGATCTGGTCAAGATGGGCTGGTGCACGGCCGAGCGTCTGGAGCAGATCGTTCAGCGCACCCGAGACGGCGGCGCTGAAATCGTCGGCCTGCTCAAGACTGGCTCTGCCTTCTATGCTCCGGCGTCTTCGGCCATTGCTATGGCTGAAAGCTACCTCAAGGATAAGAAGCGCGTCCTGCCGTGCGCCGCTGCCCTCAGCGGCCAGTACGGCCTCAAGGACACCTACGTTGGCGTTCCGGTCGTTATCGGTGCCGGCGGCGTCGAGCGCATCATCGAAATCGACATGAATGCCGACGAGAAGGCCATGTTCGACAAGTCCGTCGCATCTGTCGATGGTCTGGTCGAGGCCTGCAAGAAGATCCAGCCGGCGCTCGCCTGAGCCCGGTTGTAACCTCACAGGAATGACGTCCGCTGCCGGGTCCCCCGGCGGCGGTTCTCCGAACACACGGGGGAGAGAATGAACATTCACGAGTACCAGGCCAAAGCGGTCCTGAAGGAATATGGCGCTCCGGTTGCCGAGGGCGTTGCAATCTTTTCGGCTTCTGAAGCCGAAGCGGCTGCAAAGCAGCTCCCTGGCCCGCTCTGGGTCGTCAAGTCCCAGATCCACGCCGGTGGCCGCGGCAAGGGCAAGTTCAAGGAACTGCCCGCTGATGCCAAGGGCGGCGTGCGTCTCGCCTTCTCGCTGGAAGACGTGGTCAAGCACGCTGGCGAAATGCTCGGCAACACCCTCGTCACCGCCCAGACGGGCGATGCCGGCAAGGTCGTGAACCGCCTCTACATCGAAGACGGCGCCGACATCGAGCGCGAGCTCTATCTCTCCATCCTCGTGGACCGTTCCGTCGGCCGTCCGGCTTTCGTCGTCTCCACCGAGGGCGGCATGGACATCGAGGCCGTTGCCGAACACACCCCGGAAAAGATCGTCACCCTGCCGATCGATCCGGACACTGGTGTGACGGATGCGGACGCTGCCAAGCTCTGCGATGCGCTGAAGCTTGAGGGGGAAGCCCGCGCCGACGCCATGAAGCTGTTCCCGATCCTCTACAAGGCCTTCATGGAAAAGGACATGAGCCTTCTGGAGATCAACCCGCTGATCGTCATGAAGAACGGCCGCGTGCGCGTTCTCGACGCCAAGGTCTCCTTCGACGGCAACGCCCTGTTCCGTCATCCGGAAATCGTTGCCCTGCGCGATGAGACTGAAGAAGACGCCAAGGAAATCGAAGCTTCCAAGTGGGACCTCGCCTACGTTGCCCTCGACGGCAACATCGGCTGCATGGTCAACGGCGCCGGCCTTGCCATGGCAACCATGGACATCATCAAGCTCTACGGCAAGGAGCCGGCGAACTTCTGTGACGTCGGTGGTGGCGCAGGCAAGGAAAAGGTCGCTGCGGCCTTCAAGATCATCACGGCTGACCCGAAGGTCGAGGGCATCCTCGTCAACATCTTCGGTGGCATCATGAAGTGCGACGTCATCGCGGAAGGCGTTCTCGCCGCCGTGAAGGAAGTCGGCCTCAAGGTTCCGCTGGTGGTGCGCCTTGAAGGCACCAACGTCGAACTCGGCAAGAAGATCATCGCCGAAAGCGGTCTGAACGTGATCGCCGCTGATGATCTGGACGATGCCGCCCAGAAGATTGTCGCTGCCGTGAAGGGAGCCGCCTGATGTCCATTCTCGTCAACAAGGACACCAAGATCATTGTCCAGGGCCTGACCGGCAAGACCGGCACGTTCCACACGGAACAGGCTCTGGCCTATTACGGCACCCAGATGGTCGCGGGCGTGCACCCGGCCAAGGGCGGCGAAAAGTGGTCCGGCTCCAAGGGCGAAAGCCTGCCGATCTTCGCATCCGTGGCTCAGGCCAAGGATGCAACGGGCGCTGATGCTTCCGTGATCTACGTGCCGCCTGCCGGTGCTGCTGCTGCCATCATCGAGGCGATCGACGCCGAGATCCCCTTCATCGTCTGCATCACGGAAGGTATTCCGGTTGCTGACATGGTGAAGGTCAAGGCGAAGCTGGAGAAGTCCAAGTCGCGCCTGCTCGGCCCGAACTGCCCCGGCATCCTGACCCCTGAAGAATGCAAGATCGGCATCATGCCGGGCTCCATCTTCAAGAAAGGTTCGGTCGGTATTGTGTCGCGCTCCGGCACGCTTACCTATGAAGCCGTGTTCCAGACCTCCAACGCCGGCCTCGGCCAGACGACGGCTGTCGGCATTGGCGGTGACCCGGTCAAGGGCACCGAGTTCATCGACGTGCTGGAGATGTTCCTGGCCGACGAAGCCACCCAGTCGATCATCATGATCGGTGAAATCGGTGGCTCCGCCGAAGAGGATGCAGCCCAGTTCCTCAAGGACGAGGCCAAGAAGGGCCGCAAGAAGCCGATGGCCGGCTTCATCGCGGGCCGCACGGCTCCCAAGGGCCGCACGATGGGTCACGCCGGTGCCGTGATCTCCGGCGGCAAGGGCGGTGCGGAAGACAAGATTGCCGCCATGGAATCGGCTGGCATCCGCGTCTCTCCGTCTCCGGCCAAGCTCGGCGAGACCCTCGTCGAAGTCCTGAAGGGCTGATACGATTTCCGGGCGGGGCGCATGGCGCCCCGCTTCGGCAACCACCGGGCCCCCGGCGGCCACGCGGTAATCCAGGGGGATTTCCGCCAGCAAAGTGCCGGAAACGTGTCTTGGCTGCGTAGTTTGTTTACGTATCGTAAGGCATAAGGGGTACCCGAGCGGACGCGGCGTCGCCGTCTCGTTCGCACTCTTGAGCGGGGTCCGCGCCGCAAGGCCGGGCCCGAACGTGCAAACCAAGGGCCTGCCATCCGGCCGGTCCGCCAAAATAAGGGCGGAGCAACCCTCCGCTGATGCAGCATGGCTCGGCAGGACGCGAACAATGTCTTCGCGATGACGTCGTTTCTCTACGGCGCCAACGCAGCCTATATTGAAGAACTCTACGCCCAGTATCAGGAGAACCCCGCCTCGGTTGACGCCGAGTGGCAGGACTTCTTTGCTGCGCTGAAGGACGACAAGGCCGATGTGCTGAAGGAAGCGCGTGGCGCTCCCTGGAAGCGCGCCGACTGGCCGCTCGCCGCGAAAGGCGATCTCGTCAATGCCTGTGACGGCAACTGGGCTCCGGTCGAAAAGGCCGTAGGTGACAAGCTGAAGCAGAAGGGCGATGCCAAGGGCAAGCCGCTTTCGGATGCCGAAGTGCAGCAGGCGACCCGCGACAGCGTGCGTGCGCTGATGATGATCCGCGCCTACCGCATGCGTGGCCATCTGCATGCCGATCTTGATCCGCTGCGCCTCTCGCCTCCGGGCGATCATGAGGAGCTGCACCCCTCGTCCTACGGCTTCACGGATGCCGACTGGGACCGTCCGATCTTCATCGATCACGTGCTGGGTCTGGAATACGCCACCCTGCGCCAGATGATGGAAATCCTCAAGCGCACCTATTGCTCGACCCTCGGCGTCGAGTTCATGCATATCTCCGATCCGGCCGCCAAGGCCTGGATCCAGGAGCGCATCGAGGGGCCGGACAAGCACGTCGAATTCACGCCCCAGGGCAAGCGCGCCATCCTGAACAAGCTGGTCGAGGCCGAAGGCTTCGAGAAGTTCATTGATGTGAAGTACACCGGCACCAAGCGCTTCGGCCTTGATGGCGGCGAAGCGCTGATCCCGGCACTGGAGCAGATCATCAAGCGCGGTGGCCAGCTCGGCCTCAAGGACATCGTTCTCGGCATGGCCCACCGCGGCCGCCTGAACGTGCTGACCCAGGTGATGGGCAAGCCGCACCGCGCCGTGTTCCACGAGTTCAAGGGCGGTTCCTACGCGCCGGACGACGTGGAAGGCTCGGGCGACGTGAAGTACCACCTCGGTGCCTCTTCGGACCGTGCGTTCGATGGCAACGAGGTGCACCTGTCGCTGACCGCGAACCCCTCGCATCTGGAAATCGTCAACCCGGTGGTGCTCGGCAAGTCCCGCGCAAAGCAGGACCAGATTTCCGCCGTTGATGGCCGCTGGATGATGGACACGGCGCAGATCGACCGTTCCCCGGTCCTGCCGCTGCTGATCCATGGTGACGCAGCCTTTGCCGGCCAGGGTGTCGTGGCTGAATGCTTCGGCCTTTCGGGTCTGCGCGGACACCGCACCGGCGGTTCGATCCACGTCATCATCAACAACCAGATTGGCTTCACCACCAATCCGCGCTTCTCGCGCTCTTCGCCCTATCCGTCGGATGTGGCGAAGGTCATCGAAGCGCCGATCTTCCACGTCAACGGTGATGATCCGGAAGCCGTGGTCTATGCCGCAAAGATTGCAACCGAGTTCCGCCAGACCTTTGGCCGCCCGGTCGTCATCGACATGATCTGCTACCGCCGCTTCGGTCATAACGAAGGCGACGAGCCTGCGTTCACGCAGCCGATCATGTACCGCAAGATCCGCAAGCACCCGACCACGCTGCAGCTCTACACCGACCGCCTGATCGCGGAAGGCGTTGTTTCGGCTGAAGAGGTCGAGGGCATGAAGGCCGCATGGCGCGCCAAGCTCGACACCGAGTTCGAGGCAGGCCAGGTCTACAAGCCGAACAAGGCCGACTGGCTGGACGGCAAGTGGTCGGGCCTCAAGCGTGCTGCCGACGAGGAAGATCCGCGCCGCGGCTCGACCGGTGTTGCCATGGACGACCTGAAGGCCCTTGGCAAGAAACTCACGGAAGTGCCGGGAGGCTTCAACGTCCACCGCACAATCTCGCGCTTCCTCGCCAACCGTCAGACGATGATGGAGACCGGTGAGGGCATTGACTGGGCGACGGCCGAGGCGCTGGCCTTTGCAAGCCTGCTGAAGGAGGGCCACCCGGTCCGCCTCTCCGGCCAGGATTGCGAACGGGGCACCTTCTCCCAGCGCCACAGCGTGCTCTACGATCAGGAAGACGAAAGCCGCTACATCCCGCTGAACCATATCAGCGAGGATCAGGCCCGCTACGAGGTCATCAACTCGATGCTCTCGGAAGAGGCGGTGCTCGGCTTCGAATACGGCTACTCGCTGGCAGAGCCGAACGCGCTGACCATGTGGGAAGCCCAGTTCGGTGACTTTGCCAACGGCGCACAGGTGCTGTTCGACCAGTTCATCTCCTCTGGCGAGCGCAAGTGGCTGCGCATGTCCGGTCTCGTCTGCCTTCTGCCGCATGGCTATGAAGGTCAGGGCCCGGAACACTCCTCCGCCCGTCTGGAGCGTTTCCTCCAGCTCTGCGCGGAAGACAACATGCAGGTCGCCAACTGCACGACGCCGGCGAACTACTTCCACATCCTGCGCCGTCAGCTGAAGCGCGACATCCGCAAGCCGCTGATCCTGATGACGCCGAAGTCCCTGCTGCGCCACAAGCGTGCGGTGTCCAAGCTCGTCGAGCTGGGCGAGGACTCCACGTTCCACCGCCTGCTGTGGGATGATGCCGAGTACCAGCCCGATGGCGCCACCCGCCTCGTCGCGGATGACAAGATCCGCCGGGTCGTCATGTGCTCCGGCAAGGTCTACTATGACCTGCTGGAAGAGCGTGAAAAGCGCGGCATCAACGACGTGTACCTGCTCCGCGTCGAGCAGATCTACCCGTTCCCGAAGAAGGCGCTCGCCCAGGAACTGGCCCGCTTCCGCAACGCCGACATGGTCTGGTGTCAGGAAGAGCCCAAGAACATGGGCGCCTGGTTCTTCGTCGAACCCTACATCGAATGGGTGCTCGACCAGATCGGCGCCAAGTGCCGCCGCCCGCGCTATGCCGGCCGCGACGCCATGGCATCGACGGCAACGGGCCTGATGTCCAAGCATCTGGCCCAGCTTCAGGCGTTCCTGGACGAAGCATTCGCAAACTGATCCGGTCCGGCCTGCCGTCCCCGGGATGGCAGGCTTCCGGTCTGTAGAATTGGCCAAGGCAGATTTTTTAAGAGAAGGCGACCATGGCAACCGAAATCCGCGTGCCCACCCTGGGCGAATCCGTGTCCGAAGCGACGATTGCCCAGTGGTTCAAGAAGCCGGGCGACGCCATCAAGGCTGACGAGCCGCTGGTGGAACTGGAGACCGACAAAGTCACCGTTGAAGTTCCCGCACCCGCTTCCGGCGTTCTGGAAAGCATCGTCGTCAAGGAAGGCGAGACCGTTGGTGTCAACGCTCTCCTCGGCTACATCGCAGCTGGCGAAGGCGCTGCTGCAGCTCCCGCCGCCAAGGCAGAGGCTCCGGCTCCCGCTGCCGCTCCGGCCGCATCTGCTCCGGCCGCAGCTCCCGCAGCTCCGTCTTCCATGCCCCCGGCCCCCGCTGCCGGCAAGCTGCTGGCCGAAACCGGCCTGTCGGCTGATCAGGTTGCCGGTTCCGGCAAGCGCGGTCAGGTGCTGAAGGGCGATGTGCTGGCAGCTGTTGCCGCTGGCGTTTCCGCAGCTCCGGCTGCCGCAGCTGCTCCCGCCGCCGTCCGTGCGTCCGTTCCGGCGGATGACGAGGCCCGCGAAGAGCGCGTGCGCATGACCAAGCTGCGCCAGACCATCGCGCGCCGCCTGAAGGATGCCCAGAACACCGCCGCTATGCTCACCACCTACAACGAGGTGGACATGGGCCCGGTGATGGAACTGCGCAGCGCCTACAAGGACGTGTTCGAGAAGAAGCACGGCGTGAAGCTCGGCTTCATGGGCTTCTTCACCAAGGCCGTCTGCCACGCCCTGAAGGAAATCCCGGCTGTGAACGCCGAGATCGACGGCACGGACGTGATCTACAAGAACTTCTGCCACATCGGTGTGGCCGTCGGCACGGACAAGGGCCTTGTCGTGCCGGTGGTGCGTGATGCGGACCAGATGTCGATTGCAGAGATCGAGAAGGAAATCGGCAACCTCGGCCGCAAGGCCCGTGATGGCAAGCTCGGCGTCGCCGACATGCAGGGCGGCACCTTCACCATCTCCAACGGCGGCGTCTATGGCTCGCTGATGTCCTCGCCAATCCTCAATGCGCCGCAGTCTGGCATTCTGGGCATGCACAAGATCCAGGAGCGTCCGATGGCCGTGAACGGTCAGGTCGTCATCCGTCCGATGATGTATCTGGCGCTGTCCTACGATCACCGCATCGTTGACGGCAAGGAAGCCGTGACCTTCCTCGTCCGCGTCAAGGAAAGCCTGGAAGATCCGCGCCGTCTGGTGCTGGACCTCTAAGCGCTTCACAGCTCATCCGCCGCCGGTTCTCCGGCGGCGGGCCTGCAAAAGGGCCGTGGTCATGAGAGGCATGCTCGACAGGCTGCAAGCCAACTGGGTCTACGGCGGTTTCCTCGCCGGTCTCGTCCTGCTGGCCATGACCAGCGTCTTCACCAAGACTTGGCCCTTCCCGGAAAAGCTCGTCTATCTGAGCCTTCCCTTCTACATGCTGCATCAGCTTGAAGAGCATGATGCCGACCGTTTCCGCCGCTTCGTGAATTATGTCATTGGCCGGGGGTACGATGTGCTCACGGTGCCTATGGTTTTCATCGTCAACGTGGCGGGCGTGTGGGGCGTCGTGGCGCTGTCACTCTGGCTCATGCGCTCCATCGCGCCGGGCTGGGGGCTGATTGCGGTCTATCTGCTGCTGATCAACGCAGCCTTGCATGTGGTGCAGGGTCTTGTCCTGCGCCTCTACAATCCGGGCCTCGTCACCGCCGTGGCCCTGTTCATTCCTCTGGGCGTCTATGCGATGGTTGGCCTCTGGCCCCTGACGACGCCCCTCCAGCACGGGGTGTCGATCCTTCTCGTGCTGGCGCTCCATGGCGTCATTGCCCTGCGCGTGCGCCAGAGGCTGCAACGGTTCGAAGCCGCAGCCGCATCTCCGAACGATTTCACTTAAGAAACCTAGAGGCGACCTCATGTCCCAATACGATCTCGTCGTCATCGGCACCGGCCCCGGTGGTTATGTCTGCGCCATCAAAGCGGCCCAGCTTGGCCTGAAGGTCGCCGTTGTCGAGAAGCGCGCCACCCATGGCGGTACTTGCCTGAACGTCGGCTGCATTCCGTCCAAGGCGCTGCTGCACGCTTCGGAAATGTTCCATGAAGCTGGTCACGGCTTTGAAAGCCTCGGCATCAAGGTGGGTGCACCTAAGCTCGACCTGCCGGCCATGATGCAGCACAAGCAGGCCACCATCGACGCCAATGTCGGCGGTGTGGGCTTCCTGCTGAAGAAGAACAAGATCGATGCCTTCCACGGCACCGGCAAGATCCTGGCGGCAGGCAAGGTCTCCGTCACGGCGGAGGACGGCAAGGTCACGGAACTCGAGACCAAGTCCATCGTCATCGCCACCGGCTCTGACGTGATGCCGCTGCCGGGTGTCGAGATCGACGAGAAGACTGTGGTTTCCTCCACCGGCGCGCTGACGCTGGAGAAGGTTCCGGGTCATCTGGTGGTCGTCGGCGGTGGCGTCATCGGTCTGGAGCTGGGTTCCGTCTGGGGCCGTCTGGGCGCCAAGGTGACTGTCGTCGAGTTCATGGACAAGATCCTCGGGCCGATGGACGGTGACATCTCCAAGCAGTTCCAGCGCATCCTTGCCAAGCAGGGCATGGAGTTCAAGCTGTCGTCAAAGGTGACGGGCGTTGAGAAGAAGGGCGGAAGCCTTGCCGTCAGCATCGAGCCGGCCGCCGGTGGCGCTGCCGAGGTGCTGGAAGCCGACGTTGTGCTGGTCGCCATTGGCCGACGTCCCTACACCGCCGGTCTTGGCCTTGAGGAAGCGGGCGTCAAGCTGGACAACCGCGGCCGCGTCGAGATCGACGGTCACTATCAGACCAACGTTCCGGGCATCTATGCCATCGGCGACGTGGTCGTTGGCCCGATGCTGGCCCACAAGGCGGAAGACGAGGGCGTCGCTCTGGCCGAAATCCTCGCCGGTCAGGCTGGCCATGTGAACTATGACGTCATCCCGGGTGTGGTCTACACTTCGCCGGAAGTCGCCTCCGTCGGCAAGACCGAGGAAGAGCTGAAGGCTGCTGGCGTCAACTACAAGACCGGCAAGTTCAACTTCACCGCCAATGGCCGCGCCCGCGCCATGAACCACACCGACGGTTTCGTCAAGGTTCTGGCTGATGCTGCGACCGACCGCGTTCTGGGCGTGCACATCCTCGGCCATGGCGCTGGCGAGATGATCCACGAAGCTGCCGTGCTGATGGAATTCGGTGGCTCCTCGGAAGACCTCGGCCGCACCTGCCACGCGCATCCGACCATGTCGGAAGCCGTCAAGGAGGCCGCCATGGCCACCTTCGCCAAGCCGATCCACGCCTGATTGGCATTGGACCTGCGGACATGACAAAGGCCGGAGCGGCGACGCTCCGGCCTTTTTGCTATACGGACGGCCTGCCGATTTCCTCCGTCATGCCATGGCATCCATGCCGGTTCACCTCCGCTCGCGCGCGTGCGTATGGGGTGGAGTTTCCTGAAATCTGCATGGTTGGAAAGGTCACGGAATGGATGGCATGATCAAGTCATGCCATGACGATGGTGAGGGAAGACGATAGCCCCTCACCCTTGCGGCATATACCAAAGTCCGTCCGGTCTCTTTTCCAGCATCGGGGTCTCGAAGCAGCCTACGGTGCGGGTGGTCCAGTGGTCCGGGCCATCTGCGCCCTCGCGCCAGCGGCGGGACTGCAGCATGGCGGCGCCAATAACCACGGGGGCAAGGCCAAGACCGGCCAGAAGGGCAAGCGCGGCGCGGATGGAAGCGCCGCTGGAGATTACGTCATCAACCAGCGCGATCCGGCGGCCCTGAAGCAGGGGCAGCATGCGCGGGTCCACATAGAGCCGCTTGATCTGGTCCGGCGTGGTGATGGAGGTGAGTGGCACGGACAGACTGTCATCATACCAGAACTTGCGCGAGGTGCCGAGCGGCACATAGCGGCTGTGGCCGAGCCTGCGGGCAGTCTCGGCGGCGAGCGTCAGACCAAGCGTCGGCAGGCCCACCACCACATCGGGGGCGAAAGGTGCGAGCCTCTCCGCAAGCCCTTGCGCCAGTGCATCCAGAACGGCAAAGCCTGCCTGATTGACGATCAGCGAGGCAAGCGCATGCTTTCCATCGGCCAGCGGGCGGATGGGCAGGCGGAGCTGTTGGCCGCCGGGAAGTGTTGCCGGAAAGAAATTGCGATGGCCAATGTTGACCGGGAAGCTGCCGGGCGCATGCAGCTCCTGCCAGAACGCATGCGGTTCAAGCGCGGGCTGGTGCCGCTCAGTCATGCGCGGCCTCACCGGAAAGTTCCCGTTCCACCAGCCGCACCCAGAAGCGCACGCCAGGGCCAATGGCGGCGTCGTTGAAGTCATAGGCAGTGTTGTGATGCAGCGCGCCATCCATCGCCGGGCCATTGCCGAGCCAGACATAGCAGCCGGGTGCTTCACCGGCGAAATAGGCGAAATCATCGCCCGCCGTAGAGGGCGGGAAGGCCGTGCGCACCCTGGCGCCAAATACATCCCGCGCCGCGCCAAGCGCCCGCTGCGTTGCGTCTGGATGGTTGATCACCGGCGGAATGCGCCGGATGTAGGTATAGTCTGCGGCAATGGCGAACATCTGCGCCGTGCCCTGAGCCAGACGGCCGATTTCCGCCTCCAGCTGGTCGCGTACCTCAGGCGAATAGGCGCGTGCCGTGCCGCCGATTTCCACCAGATCCGGAATGACGTTGAGTGCCTTAGGGTCACCGGCCTGAACGGAACAGGCGCTGACGACAGCAGGCTGCAGCGGATCGACAACGCGGCCCGGAATGGTTTGCAAGGCGGAGAGGAAAGCTCCGGCGGCAGTGACGGGATCGCGGCCCAGATGCGGCTTGGCGCCATGCGTGCCGGTGCCCCGGAAGGTGACGCGCCAGCTGTCGGAGGAGGCAAGCTGCGGACCTTCCACAACGGCCATCTCATCCGGGTCCAGCCCCGGCATGTTGTGCAGCCCATAGACCGCATCGCAGGGGAACAGGCGGAACAGGCCATCTTCCACCATGCGCTTTGCCCCGCCCCGGCCTTCTTCGGCGGGCTGGAAGATGAAATGCACCGTGCCGGAGAAATTGCGCGTCTTCGCCAGCGCTCTTGCTGCGCCCAGCAGCAAGGTGGTGTGGCCATCGTGGCCGCAGGCGTGCATTTTGCCGGGGACGGTGGACTTCCATGGCCGGTCTGCGGTCTCCGGCATGGCGAGCGCATCCATGTCGGCGCGAAGGCCAATGCTGCGCGGGCCGTTGCCACAGCGCAGGGTGCCGACAACACCCGTTCCGCCAAGGCCCCTGTGCACCTCGAGCCCTGCCTCTTCCAGCAGGTTTGCAACAATGGCGCTGGTACGCTCTTCCTCAAAGCCCAGCTCCGGGTGGGCGTGCAGGTCGCGGCGCAGGTCCGTCAGAAACCGCAGGTCAGCGTCGATCAGGTCGCTCATGGCGGGTTTTCCCTGTCAGGCGAGAATTTCGAGAACGGGGGACTCCAGCACACGCCCGGTCTCCACATCGGCAATGCCCCGGTCGGTCTGGTGCGGCCCTGCATTACAGGCCAGCGTGGCGCCGAAACAGGCCTTGAATACCAGATAGGGCGGCTGCCAGGTGACAACCTCATCCATGGCGGCGCGGACGCGGGCAAAGCCTTCGGCCACTTCGCCCAGCGGGGCATCTGACACAAGGCCGGAGAGCGGCAGGGGCAGCACGGCCAGCACCTTGCCTTGCGAAGCTACGGCCATGCCGCCGCCCGCCTCAATCACCGCATTGGCCGCTGTGGCAAGGTCTTCGGCGCTGCCGCCAAAGACCGTCAGGTTATGGCTGTCATGGGAAACAGTGGTGGCAAAGGCGCCGTTCCAGCGGCCCCATTCGCGCAGGAAACCCACACGCGGGCGGCTGTCCGCCCGGCCATGCCGGTGGGCAACGGCGATCAGCGTTGTCTCCTGCGGCGGCACCACAAAGCCGCCGCGCACGTCTGCTTCCACTGTGCCCCAGCGGGTGAAGCGGGGCCTGTCGATCGTGGCGAGTTTGACGCGGGAGCCCGCTGTGGCAACCCGGAAATCATCCGGACTTAGCTGGCTAATTTTCATCGAGCCGCGCAGGCCGGAGAGAGCGCTAGAGCGCAGCTCTGCCAGCATCTTCCCATCCCGCGCCACCACTTCGCCGCTGACGATCACCTGCCGGGCGGTGAAGCTCTCAAGATCAGCGAAGATGACGAGGTCGGCCCGCCGCCCGGCAGCGATGAGGCCGAGATCCTCGCGGCCAAGGCGTCTTGCGCCGTTGAGCGTTGCCGCCTGCAAGGCCCATTCGGGCTTGAGACCATAGCGCACCAGCCGCCGCACCACGTCATCAAGGCCGCCAGCCTTGGCAAGGTCGTCCGGAAATACATCATCGGTGCAAAGGGTCACGGTCTGCGGCAGGTGGCCCAGCGTATTCAGGGCTTCCACGAATTCCGGCAGCAGATGGTCGTGGGAGCCGCGCAGTTCGATTGTGAGCCCTGCGCGCAGCTTCTCCATCAGGTCAGCGGCGGAGGTCAGCTCATGATCGGAGGTGACACCGGCGGCCATGAAGGCGGCAAGATCCGGACCGGTAAGCCCGCGTGCATGGCCGCAGACCGGCTTTCCGGCGGCAAGCCCGGCCTGCACGATGCCGCTCATGCGCGCCTCGCCCGATATGACGCCGCGCATGTTCATCACTTCCGCAATGCCTGCAATGCCGGGGCGGGTGAGCAAGGCAGCGATTTCTTCCGGTCCGAAGTCGGCCCCGGCCAGCTCCAGCCCCGGCGCGGAAGGCACGCAGGAGGGGGCGAGCACGGCAAAGCGCAAGGGAAGACCCGCACTGGCGGCAAGGGCAGCATCGACGCCCGCAAGCCCGTGCACATTGCCGAATTCATGCGGGTCCCACACGGCGGTGGTGACGCCCCGGGGCACAACGGCTGCCGCATAGGCGGCGGGTGTCACCATGGAGCTTTCGACATGCATATGCGTGTCGATGAGGCCGGGGGAGAGATAGCCGCCCTGCGCGTCGATGATGTCCGTGGCATCGCTGCGGTTGCCGGGGACGTGGACAGAGGCAATCAAAGGCCCTGTCAGCCCCACATCGGCGGCGCGGCGCTCGCCGGTCACCATGTCGATGAGGATGGCGTTGACGATCAGCCGGTCAAACGGCGCATCGCCTCTGGCTGCCGCGACAGCACGCAGGCGCAGGCTAGGATCTGCAAGATCGAACGGCTCGCGTGTCTGGTGTGTGGTCATGGCCGGGCTGCCTCCCGCGTCAGGGCGGTGAGGATCATGCCGCGCACGGCGTCCACATCGCAGGCCGAGGCATAAGCGGCGTTGAAGCGGGCATGGCTGGCGCGGGTTTCCACCACGGTGCGCCCGCGTGTGTGCTGGCCCGCGGTTTCCATGGCGATATGGGCCGGGGTGAAGGTGGCCAGTTCCGGCCGGACAAAGATGGCTGCGGCTGCCGGATCATAGAGCGCCATGGCAGGCCGTCCCCGGCTGGTGGCGATGGCGATGAAGCCTTCCAGCATGTCCGCCAGAAGCGCTGCATTGCGCCCGCCTGCGGCCCGCACGGGAGCGGCGTCCTCGGGGCTTGCGAGGATCTGGCGGCAGAAATCGAGGTCCACCATCTTCAGCGGCAGTCCCTGCGCCAGCACGATGGCCACGGCCTCGGGGTCGGCATAGGCGTTGAATTCGGCAGAGGCGGTGTGGTTGCCTTTCGTCAGCCCGCCGCCCATCCACACCAGCTCGTCAATGCGTGCAGCAAGGGCAGAGCGGGCGAGCGCCAGTGCGGCAAGGTTGGTCAGCGGCCCCAGCGCCAGAATGCGGCGCGGGGCAGGGGCGCTCTCCAGCCAGTCACAGAGTGCGGCAAAGGCATCGCCTTCCGGCAGCGGCTGATCCTGCGGCACGGTGAGGCCCATCGTCGGAATGCCGGTCGACCCGAGAATGGCCTCTGCCGTCTCCATCTGCCCCATGACGGGGCGGGCAAGGCCGTTGTGCAAGGGCACGCGCCAGCCGAAGGCCGAGGCCGCGCCCGCAGCGTTGCGGCGCACCTGATCAAGCGGCGTGTTGCCGAAGACGAGCGAAATGCCGTCCACATCAAGCCCTGCATCCATCACGGTCACAATGGCCGCGATGTCATCAAAGCCCATATCCGTGTCGATCCACACACCCATGGTCTATCCGAACCTGTTGAGTTCCGCCGCGCCGGAAACCGGCATGTCGAAGGCAAGGCTTGCCCCCAGCGCATGGGCGGGAAGGGCTGCATCGGTTTCGGCTTTTACCAGACCCAGCGGCGTTTCCAGCACATATTCGCGGGTGCTGCCTGCAAAGGACACGCCGCGCACGATGCCCTTGTGCGGCCCCGTTTCAAGCTGGATGGCGCGGGGGCGCCAGGCAAGGCCGGCCGCTTTCGGCAGCGGGCCGGACACGTCCAGCGCGCCTGCGTCCGTCACCAGCTTGTTGCCGTCGATGCGGGCGATGTTCTCGAAGCCGACGAAATCGGCGACGAAGCTGGAAGCCGGGTGATTGTAGATCTCCTCCGGCGTACCGATCTGCTCGATGGCGCCATTGCGCATGACGACGATGCGGTCAGCCAGAGCCAGGGCTTCCACCTGATCATGGGTGACGAAGATCATCGTCACGCCGCTTTCCTTCTGCACGCGCTGCAGCTCCGTGCGCATTTCAAGGCGCAGGCGGGCATCCAGGTTGGATAGCGGCTCGTCCAGCATCAGGAGCTTGGGTTGCATCACCAGCGAGCGGGCCAGCGCCACACGCTGCTGCTGGCCGCCGGAAAGCTCCGGCGTCTTGCGGGCGGCAAAAGCCGAGAGCCCCACGGTCTTGAGCCCGGCTTCCACAGTCTGCTTCAGCGTCTCGCCGCTGATGCCCTTCAGCCGCAGGCCGAAGGCGACATTCTCGAACACGGTCAGATGCGGGAACAGGGCATATGACTGGAAGACGAGGCCGATCTCGCGCTTGTTGGCGCCCACGCGGGTGATGTCGCGGCCATCCAGCACGATGCGGCCCGATTGGACCGGCATCAGCCCTGCGATGGCGCGCATGGTCGTCGTCTTGCCGCAGCCGGAGGGGCCGAGCAGGGCCAGCAGCTCGCCACGCCGGATGGTAAGGTCAAGGCTCTCCACGGCCGTGGTCTTGCCATAGGCGAGCGACAGCTTGTCCAGGGTCAGATAGGTGGCGTCAGACATAGCGTGAGAACCCCAGAAAACGTTCGGCGGCAAAGACGATGCCGATGGACAGGAAGGCGAGCAGCGACGACAGGGCGGCGATGGAGGGATCGAAGACGATTTCCATATAGCCCAGCATGTCGATTGGCAGGGTGCGCACGCCGGGGCCGGAGAGGAACAGCGACACCGGCACCTGATTGAAGCTCGTCACAAAGCCGAGGATGAAGGCGGAGAGAATGCCGCCGCGAATGTTTGGCAGTACCACCCGCAAGAAGGCACCCAGCCGCGACGAACCGAGCAGCACGGCTGCCTCCTCCATGTCGGAACGCAGGTTCGCAAGGCTGGCGGACACCACACGCACCGCATAGGGCAGCACCAGCGCCGTATGGGCGACGAACAGCGCCAGGCTGATCGACAGGCCGATGGGCAGCACGAAATAGCGCAGCAGGGCAAGGCCGACGATGATGCCCGGCACGATGATGGGCATCGACACCATGAAGCGCACGGTCTCCGCCCCCGGCAGGCGGTAGCGCGACATGGCATAGGCCGCAGGCACGCCCAGAACGAGCGCCGACAGGGTGCCGCCAATGGCGAGGATCATCGAGGTGACGAAGCTCTGCTGGAAACTCTCCACCGTGAAGACCTTTGCGATCCAGCGGAAGGAAAAGCCCTGCGGCGGAAAGGCCAGGGTCTCGCCGGCAGAAAAGGACGCGGCGACGATGATGAAGAACGGACCGATGAGGAAGGTCAGCACCAGCGTCAGGATGATCCAGCTGGACAGTCTCTGGGTCATGACTTGCTCCGGGCCGTGGCAATGCGGCGCAACAGGATGTTGGCGGCAAAGCTCATGACGATGAGGATGAGGGCGATGACGCTGGCGGCAACGAAATTGCCTGCGACGGTGACCTGCTGGTAGAGCAGGGTTTCCAGCATCAGCACCTTGGAGCCGCCGAGGATGGCCGGGGTGATGTATGCGGTGAGCGATCCGGTGAAGACCAGCGTGCCGCCGACCACCAGCCCTTCGCGGGAGAGCGGCAGGATCACCTTCCAGAACACCTGGAACCAGTTGGCCCCCAGCACCCGTGCAGCAGGCACCGCATCACGCGGCAGGTTTTCCAGCGCGCTGATCAGCGACAGGATCATCAAGGGCAGGAACAGCTGCAACAAGCCAATGAAGACGGCGGTCTCGGTGAAGAGGATGCGCAAGGGGCCATCCGTCAGGCCGGTGCCCTGCAGCGCCTGATTGACGATGCCGGTGCGCCCCAGAATGACGATCCAGGCATAGGTACGCGCCACCGGCGAAATCATCAGCGGCAGAACGATCAGCCCCGTAACGCGGCCCTTGGAGCCCGGCGGCAGGGTGACGATGGCATAGGCTGCAGCATAGCCGATGACGGCGGCCACCACGGTGACCATGGCGCCCAGTTTCAGCGTGCGCAGGAAGACCGTCTGGTTCAGCGGCTCGGAGAAGAAGTCGGTATAGGCCGAGAGCGTCCAGCCCTCGGCAGAGCGGAAGCCCTCCGACAGCAGCAGCACGACAGGCACGAGAAAGACTACGGCGGCGAAAAGCGCCGCAGGCAGCGCAAGCGCCAGAGCTTCCGCCCGGTTCTGGAACATGATGTCCGCCTCACCTTCTGGGTGGAGAAAAAGTCGGGGTGCGGCGGCGGCGCGGAGCCCGCCCGCCGCACCCCCAGCCTTGGGAGGCATTCGTCAGGCAGCACAAAACTGCCTGTGTTTCTGAGATAATCAGCCTTACTGGGCGACCTTGGCGTTCCATTCCGTCAGCCATGCATCCCGGTTGTCCAGAATGGTGGCGGAAGGGATCAGCTTCAGGGTTTCAGCCGTTTCCTGGCCGAAGGTGATATTGTCCGCAATGGCCGGGGAAACGGTCACTTCCTTGTTGGCCGGGCTGTCGACCAGCTTTTCGGCAAGCTTGGTCTGCACTTCGGTGGAGAGCCAGTAGTCCATGAACTGAAGCGCCAGATCCTGGTTCTTCGAACCCTTGGTCAGCACCATCACGTTCATGCCGCCGGTCTGACCTTCATCGGGCATGGCCCATGCCAGCGGCAGGCCGAGCTTGGTGAAGGGCGCCCAGGAGAAGCGGCCGATGGGGGCGGCCCAGATCTCTTCCTGCTGCATCAGCTGCACCAGCTGGGAAGATTTGACGTAGAAGGTGACGATCTCGTCCTTCTTGGCGCCAACGGCCTCGATCGGGCCCTTCAGGTCAGCCGAGTTGTTGCCGAGCGCTTCGCCCAGCATGTAGAGCGCGGGCGGGCCCTGATTGGTGGTCACGTTCGGGAAGGCAACGTGGGAGACATACTCGTCCTTGAGCAGATCGGCCCAGGAGCGGATCGTCATCTTGTCGGTGCGGTAGACGATCGACGTGGCATAGAAGGTGTAGCCGACGCTCATTCCGTCGCCATTCGGGTCCTTGGCGATGTCATAGAGCTTGCCGAAGTTGGAAAGCTTCGTGCTGTCGATCTTGTCGATCAGGCCCTTGCGGGACGCGGCCAGCGCATCGGCCATGGAGACAACGGCCATGTCCACCACCGGATTGTCCTTGTTGGCTTCCATCTTCGCCAGGCGCTCGACGCTGTTGCCGGTCTCCACCACCAGCTTGCAGCCGCACTTTTCTTCAAAGGGCGTGTAGAGCAGTTCCTTGAACTCGTCCTGCGCAAAGGCATAGACGGAGATCGTCAGGGTCTTTTCCTGGGCGGCGGCGGCGCTCATGGTCAAAGCAAGCGCGGTGGCCGCGCCAAGCATCAGTTTAACGGTCATTGGCTGTCTCCTGCTGGTGTCTGTTGTTGTTCTGCGGTTCTGCTTGGGGATGGACCGCAGGTCTGGCGGACCACCAGGCTCATGGGCACACTGGGGCGGCTGGCACGGGCAATGCCCGGATCGCGCGGGCCATTCCCCCTGTCCCGGCTTTCAATGAGGCGGAGCAATGCCTGGATCGCCTCTCCCGCAATGGCGGGCATGTCCATCCGCACGCTGGTGATGCCCGGCGTGATGGCGGAAGACCAGACTAGATCGTCAAAGCCAGTGAGGCTTGCGTCCTGCGGCACGCGCAGGCCTGCCTGCTGCAGCTCTGTGAGGGCGCGCAGGGCCTGAAGATCGGAGAGGGCGGCAAAGGCGGTGAAGCCTTCTGCCACACGGGCCGCGAGCCCAAGGCTTGCACCCGGTCCATGCAGGGCCTCATGCGGTTCGATCCACAGCACCTCAACCCGCCGGTCCGGACCGAGGGCGGAGCGGATGCCGCCCACCCGGTCGTTCTGCACGTTGGAGGCCGGATTGCTGCCGATGATCACCACGTCCCTGTGGCCGAGAGCCGCAAGATGGGAGCCGACCAGCTCACCGCCCTGCCAGTGATCGGCTGAAACAGTGTTGCCGGGCGTCGAGGGACTGTCGATCACCGCGACCGGGCTGCCGGTACTGATGATCCGCGTGCCGCGGCGCGGCACGATGACGATGCCGTCGACGCCACGGTCCTGAAGGTGGGTGATCGCCTGCGTCTGCATTGCCGCATCGCCGC
This sequence comes from Pannonibacter anstelovis, assembly GCF_036881715.1. NCBI lineage: Bacteria > Pseudomonadati > Pseudomonadota > Alphaproteobacteria > Hyphomicrobiales > Stappiaceae > Pannonibacter > Pannonibacter anstelovis. The sequence goes on along the minus strand of NZ_JBAKBF010000003.1, from coordinate 57,118 downwards.
GCGAGTCGGCAATCAGCACGCCATAGCCGGCGGCGGCGGCGGCATGCTCGATGGCCTGCGCAATCTGCGGGAACAGGGGATTGGCAATGTCGGGCAGCACGAGGCCCAGAACCTGCGACCGGCCGGTGCGCAGCGCCCGTCCCGCATGGCTGGGCATATAGCCGAGTTCGGCCGCCTTTGTCCGGATCCGCTCGGCCAGCTCAGCCGAAACACGCCCCTTGCCAGACAGCGCATTCGACACCGTCGCGGCGGAAACATCCAGCAGCGCTGCAATCTGGGTGAGGTTTGGCCGTGACCGGGGGGCGTTCATCCTGCGGGCACCTGATTAATCGATTAATCCGAGTGCTAGATGAAGTTTATGCCGCTGTCGATGGCTTTTCCGGCTGGAAACGGCTCTTGCCTAAAAGAAATGCAACTTAATGTACCGCTTCGGTTGAGGCTTCTGTGCGGCTACCGCTTCTGGTCAGTGGTCGCCGGCGCAGAGGCCGTGATTGCCGAGTGCGCGCAGCACCTGACAGTCGGCGACCACATGGTCATGTCCGCAGGCTGCGACAATGCGCTTGAGTTCGGATTCCAGCCGCTTGAGGCGGGCAATCTTGTCCTGCACGGCCTTGAGCTGGGTTGCAGCGATCTCGTCCGCGCGGTTGCAGGGCGCTTCCGGGTGGGCGCTCAGTTCCAGCAGATCACGGATGGCTTCCATTGGCAGGCCGAGATCGCGGGCATGGCGGATGAACTGCAAACGCTCCAGATCCGGCTGGCCAAAGCGGCGCTGGTTGCCCTCCGTGCGCAGAGGCTGCGGCAGCAGGCCCGCCTGCTCATAGTAACGGATTGTCGGAACCTTGACGCCGCTGAGCCGCGCCAGATCGCCAATCGAAAAGTCCATCACCGCTCTCCCCTCTTGCGCTTGCAGGAAGAAGTCTAGGAAGGCCCTGAAGCCTTCGCAAGAGGCAGGGCGCTTATCGGCGGCGTGTCAGTATATGAGTGGTAACTGTCTCTACGAGACGCGGATCATGAGGATCGGCAACAACGGTTGCTTCCATTCGCTGGTCGCCGAACAGGCGCATGTCGATGATGCGCACGCCATAAAAGCCCTTGAGTTCCACTCTCAGGCTGCCATCGGCCCTGTAGAAGGCATCGGTCCAGCCCCACTTGCAGTCGCGGGGGATGCAGGAGGTGAAGGCGCGTGCGCGAATGAACACTCGGTCGTCCTCGCAGCGGCTGGTGACCTCGATCTGCGTCAGCTCCTTCGGCTTGGCACCGCGGGTCACCCAGGTTCCATGTTCGGGAATCGGGCAATAGCTGCGCTGCTCCTGCGCTGTGGCGGGCACAACGGGCAGGATGAAAAGACCGCTCATGATCACCAGGGCGGCGAGGCCAGCGTTAAACATCATGTCCTCCTGCCTTCAGCCTGAAGCCTGCGCATTAACGTTGCGTTAACGGATTGGCGGGAGGGGCACAGGAGTCACGGACAAAAGAAAAACCCCCGCTGGCAACGGGAGTATCCCGTGTCAGTCAGGGGTCTTTTATCCGGTTGTCCGGAGATGCCCTGCCAGATGGTTGCATCTGGCAGACAGGCAATTAGCGGCGCGGACCTGCGGCGACCTTGCGCTTCGGACCTGCGATCAGGCCTTCGCGCTGGGCGAGCTTGCGCGCTGCCTTGCGGGCGCGGCGAACAGCTTCGGCCTTTTCACGGACGCGCTTTTCGGACGGCTTTTCGAAGGAGCGGCGCGCCTTCATCTCACGCAGCACGCCCTCGCGCTGCAGCTTCTTCTTCAGGACGCGGAGCGCCTGCTCGATGTTGTTGTCGCGAACGAGTACCTGCAAGGTAAATCCTGACGTTGCCTGCGCCGCAGCACTCATGTGAGGGCAGCAGGGGTTAGACCTAAAGCCATATGGCACGAGAAGTGGCGCAACCTAACAGGTTCCGCGCAAATTGCACCCCCTTGGGTGCAAAAAAATGCTGCGAGCCCGATTTTTCTTTGCGATGCGCCAGTTCTGACCGGCGTTTCCGGTCCCGATACATGACGTTTTGCACTGTCTGCTGCACAACGCCGGGAGGTTTCCTTGGTCCGGACAGTACCCCTTCGGGCTTGGCTGCCGGTCGGCAGAAACGCCGCAGATACAGGCCTGCATCGCGCTGAATGCAGAACCGGGCACCCCTTGGATGCCCGGTCCTTGTCACTTGCAGAGGAAGCTGGGCTGCTGCCGTGCCCTTTCGGGCTGGCGCAGGGGGTGCTTCCGCCTGAAATCAGGCGATCTGCAGGTTGGCAGCGGCGCTGCGGCCCTGACGGTCGGTTTCCAGCTCGAAGCTGACCTTCTGACCTTCATTGAGGTGGCCGATGCCAGAGCGCTCGACGGCACTGATGTGAACGAACACATCGCGCTCGCCGTTATCCGGCTGGATGAAGCCGAAGCCCTTCTGGGTGTTGAAGAACTTTACGGTTCCAGTTTTCATGATGATAGTACCTTGCAAAAAGAGTCATACCCGCCCCGCAGGACAGGCGTCGATACATCGCCGGATTTTTCGAAGAAAGATTTGGCGGGTCGATATCGTTGACACCGCAAACAGCCAAGTCTGGCCCAAAAAGACGATGACTTACTGTGACGGTAGAATGAGGCTTATGCAAGGCATTCTTTTATTTTATTTTCGCGGGTGAGCCTTGTCATAGGCCTCCAGCAGCCTTGCCGCATCCACTTCCGTGTAAATCTGGGTGGTAGAAAGGCTTGCGTGACCCAGAAGCTCCTGAATTGTACGCAGGTCCCCGCCCCCGGCCAGAAGGTGGGTTGCGAAGGAATGACGCAGGGCATGCGGCGTTGCGCTGTCCGGCAGGCCGAGCGCTCCACGAAGTTTTGCCATGGCCAGCTGGATCAGGCGCGGATTGAGCGGCCCGCCGCGTGCGCCAAAGAACAGCGGCCCGTTGGGCTCCGGCGTGTAGGGGCAGAGCTTGAGGTAGGCCTCCACGGCCTCGCAGACGACGGGCAGCACCGGCACCACCCGTTCCTTGCCACCCTTGCCGATGATGCGAAGGCTGCGCGTGCCTGTGCGCGGCGCATTGCGCCCGGTGATCGACAGGGCCTCGGAAATGCGTAACCCGCAACCATAGAGCAGTGTCAGCACCGCGGCATTGCGGGCCTCGATCCAGGCCTCGCTTTCCATGGCCAGGTCACCGGAGGCAACGGCGGTGGCATCGGAGGCAGTGAGGGGCTTGGGCAGGGAGCGCGGCTGGCGCGGCGCGCGCACAGCACCGGCCGCCGCAGCATTCACCTCGCCCTTGCGTTCCAGAAAGCCAAGGAAGGACCGGATGCCGGCCAGCCCTCGCGCCAGCGACCGGCTGCCCGTTCCGCCGGTTCGCCGCCGTGCCATGAAGGCGCGGAAGTCGGCAGGCTTCAGTTCCTGCACGTCCTTGAGGTCCGGGGCCCCGCCCAGATGGGCTGTCAGAAACCGCAGGAACTGGCGCACGTCACGCTCATAGGCAACCAGCGTCTTGTCCGCGAGGCGCCGCTCATCGCCCAGATGATCCAGCCATGCGCCGACGCGCGCGTTCAGCTCCGGCGTTGCGGTGACCAGCAGGGAATCAGTGTCGCTCATCGTGTGAGTTTACCGTGGCCAAGGGCCGCGCCAAAGCGAAAGAGGCGGCCCCTGCCGGGTGCCGCCTCCTGATACGGTTGCACTTGTGTCTCGGGATCAGGCCGTGGTGTCGACGCCGCCGGTCTGGCCAGCCTGCGGGGCTTCCTTGGGGCCGCCCTTGGAAACGCCAACGAGGGCGGGGCGCAGCACGCGGTCACCGATGACGTAACCGGCCTGCACCACCTGCACGACGGTGTTGTTCGGCACTTCGGTATTCGGCACTTCGAACATGGCCTGATGGAAGTTCGGATCGAACTTCTGGCCCGCCGGGTCCAGCTTCTTGACGCCATGCTTGTCCAGCTGGTTCAGCAGCTCGCGCTCGGTCATTTCCACGCCTTCGATCAGCGCGGTCAGGCCGGCATCGGCGCTCTCGCGGGCGTCAGCGGGCAGGGCATCCAGCGCACGGCGCAGGTTGTCGGATACGGTCAGGATGTCGCGGGCAAAGCCGGTGACCGCATAGACGCGGGTATCCTTGATTTCCTTTTCCGTGCGGCGGCGCAGGTTTTCCATTTCGGCCATGACGCGCAGCGCACGGTCCTTCAGCTCCGCGTTCTCCGCCTGGAGAGCCTCAATGGGATCGACGGTGGTCCCGGCCTCGGGCGCAGCGGCTTCTTCGTTTTCCGCTTCGGGGGTCTTGCTCTCGTCGGTCATCTGGGTTCCATCAATTGGGTCTGCGAATATGAAAACGCAGGCCGTTCAACCATCGGGCAGGCGGTGTTTCCGCAAGGGAAAATTCTCACCTGTTGCTTGCCCGTGACTGGAAGCGGCCTGCGGCTGTCTTTATCCATTCCCGCCGCCGCTGCCAACCTCTGCAAGAACGGCGTTGCCGGTGGCGGGAAAAAGAGATGCAGGATCAGAGGGCGCTCTTGATCCAGTCGGACAGCTTGCTCTTGGGAGCAGCGCCGACCTGAACAGCCATCGGCTCGCCATTCTTGAACATGACGAGCATCGGGATGGAGCGCACGCCATACTTGACGGCCATGGCCTGATTCTCGTCGATGTTGATCTTGGCGATCTTCACCTGGCCTGCCAGCTCTTCGGAAATTTCCTCCAGAGCCGGGGCAATCATCTTGCACGGACCGCACCACTCGGCCCAGAAATCAACCACGACCGGCTCGGACGACTTGAGGACGTCGGCATCGAAGCTGGCGTCGGTGACTGCGGTGGTAGCCATTTGCGTTCACTTTCCATGCGGTGGCCCCTGAAGCAGCTGGCTTCAAGGACTCACCTTGTTGCGTTGTCCCGAACGTAGGAAGGCGGACCCGCCCCGTCAAGTAATCCAGCCCCTGAAGCAACTGGACATCAAGCTATCTTGTCCGTGCTCTTGAGGCTGGCGAGCACTGCATCCAGTGCATCGCCGGGCACGGGCATCAGCTTCGGCGCGCTGGTCCACAGCAGTGCCGCCGTCACTCTGCGGTCCGGATAGATGTCCGAAACCAGCCGGCGGTAGACGGCAAGCTGGGCCAGATAGTCCGGTGGAATGCCTGAAGCATCGGCCGGCACATGCCGGTTGGTCTTGTAATCGGCAATCAGCACTTCGTCCGGCATAACCACCAGCCGGTCGATCTGGCCGGAGACGAAAGCTGTCACGCCGTCCGCCGTCACCATATGGCCGGAGATGGGCACCTCCGCCCGCCCGCCGGGGGTAAACAGGGGGGCAAGATCCGGGTCTTCCAGAATGGCCATCACCTCGCCCAGCAGCTCGTCCTTGCGGGCGGCAAAGCGGGCGGGCAGGGAGGTTTCGACAAAGCGGCGTCCAGCGGCTGCGCGTTCGGCCTCCGGCAGATCCGGCAGCAGCTCCAAAAGCCGGTGCAGCAGACGGCCGCGCTCCAGCGGATAGGCTTCCGCCTGCCGGTGCGCTTCCAGCGCCGAAAGCCCGTCCGGCGCCTCGATGCCCTCCTTCATCTCCATGGCCTCGAACACGCGCGAGGGCTGAAGCCGGGGCATGCGGGCGGGCGGTGTCACCGGGCGGGTCAGCCACTCCGGCACGGCAGCAGCAGGTTTCTCTGCCTCAGGCTCAGTGTGGGAGCTGTGCTTTTTCAAAGGCGCTGCCGGATCGGTGCCTGGTTTGCGCCACAGCCAGGCGGTGACCGTGCCATCGGGGGCTGCCACTTCCTCGGCTTCCGGCTTCAGCGCCCTGGCGGCTAGATCATACCAGCAGCCTTCTTTGGGGCCTTTGGCAGGCTGCCAGCCGCAGATGATCAGCCGGTCCTCGGCACGGGTCATGGCCACATAAAGCAGGCGCCGGTATTCCTCGGCGGCACTGGCGCGGAACTTGTCGATGGCCTCAGTTTGCCAGCTCATGCGCTCGGCCTTCACCGGCAGCCACACCAGTGCGGGGGCCTGTTCTGCGTCATCCTTCGGTTTGAAGGGCAGGAAGGACGGGTCGTGATGGCTGCTGACGGGGGCGTTGCACGGGTCCACCAGAATGACAATCGGCGCTTCCAGCCCTTTGGAGCCGTGCACAGTCATGATGCGCACCAGCCCGGCGGCATTTGTCAGCTCGCGCTTGATCTCGGTGGGAGCAGCGGCGAGCCAGGCGAGGAAACCTTCGAGGCCGGGAATGCCGGTCTGCTCATAGCCCATGGCCAGCGCCAGAAACTCGTCCAGCACGTCATCCACTTCCGGCCCCATGCGGCCCCGGAAGGCCCGCCGCCCGCCATCGACGGACAGCAGCCTTGCGTAGAACTCGAAGGGCGGCATGAAGTCGGCCCGCGCGCGCCAGGCTTCCAGCTGCAGGCGCACATGGTCCCAGCGGTTACCGTCCTCTGCCTTCTTCAAAAGCCCCTGCCACAGGGTGCCGGGGCGCAGCCGTTCCACCGGATCGCGGGCAATTTCCAGCAGGGCATCGTCATCAAGGCCGAAAAGCGGGCTTTTCAGCACGGCGGCCAGCGACAGATCATCTTCCGGCAGCAGCATGAAGCGGCCAAGGGCAACCAGATCCATCACCGCAATATGCTCGGTCAGCACCAGCCGGTCACTGCCTGCGGCGGGTACGCCAAGCCGTTTCATCTCCCGGTTCAGCGCTTCCACAAAGGGCCCGCGCTTGCGCACCAGGATCATCACGTCGCCGGGCCCAGCGGTGCCTTCGTCCATCCACCGGCGCAAGGTGGTGGCAATGCGCCTGGCCACCCGCAGCATGGGCGAGCCGGTGCCCAGATGATCGACGGGCAAGGTCCAGTCTTCCGGCTCCTCGCTTTCCAGCGGCTCTTCCAGCGGCCAGATTTCAACGAGTCCCGGATCCCGGCGGATCGCCTCATGCACCGGGGGCTTTACCTCCTGCGACAGGCCTGCATGGGCTTCGACGGGCAGGAACACCCGGTCCACCGCGCCCAGCACATCGGGCGTCGAGCGGAAGGACAGCTGCAGCTCCACCGGATGGAACGGCTGGTCCGCCTGCGCGGCGCGCTTGTCGAAATAGCGGCGCATCTCGTCGAAATAGGCGGGCACGGCACCTTGAAAGGAATAGATCGACTGCTTCTCGTCGCCCACGGCGAAGATGGTGCGCGGGCCGCGTCGTGCGCCTTCGCCGGAGAAGAACTCTTCCGCCAGCGAGCGGATTACCTGCCACTGCCGGGGGCTGGTGTCCTGCGCCTCGTCCACCAGAATGTGGTCTAGGCCCTGATCCAGCTTGAACTGCACCCACTGGGCCGCATCGCTGTTGGCCAGAAGATTGGCGGCGCGCACGACGAGATCTTCGAAGTCCAACAGCCCGCGCCGGGCCTTGCCCGCCTCGTAATGGCCGATCACCCCATCGGCGAGGCGGAAGATGGCGGCGGTGCCTTCCAGCGTGACGATGGCGCGGCGCTTGTCCAGCAGGGCCACAAGCCGGTTCTGCTCGGCCAGCATGGCCTCTGCCACTTGCGGAAACTGCTTGGTGACGCCAGCCGTGCACAGGCGCTTGGCCGGTTCCATGGCCTGCGTGAAGAATGCCCGCAGCCAGTTGTGGCGGAAGGCGGCGGGATCACCGCCGGGCTTCAGTCCCTCGGCGGCGGCAGTCAGAAGGTCCGCCTTGTCGCCATCGGTCTTGGTGCCCAGCCGCAGCGCTTCGGCAACGGCCAGCGGATCGCGGATGAGGCGGCCTTCCAGAAGCTCCTTGTCCAGCGCCTCAAGACTTGCGCCCGGCTCCAGCCCGAAATCCCGAGCAAGGCTTTCGAGCGCGGCGTCCAGATCTCCGGCACTGACGATCCAGTTGCGCAAGGCATCGCGCCGGTTGATTGCCTCGGCCAGCACATCTTCCACCGCCGCATCCGGCATCAGCCCGATCAGCCGTTGCAAGGCCGCACCCAGCGGGCTTTCCGGCTCGGTCTCTGCCGCATGCAGCACGTAGGCGCGCGCTTCTGCCATCAGCTCTGCCGCCAGCCGGTCGTCCAGCACGGAGAAATGCCCGGCCACATTGGCTTCCAGCGGAAACTGGTGCAGCAGCGCTTCGCAGAAGGCGTGGATGGTCTGGATCTTCAGCCCGCCCGGCGTTTCCAGCGCCTGCGCAAACAGCCGCCGTGCCCCGGCAAGGCGGGCGCGGGACGGGGGCGTTCCGTCGATGGCGGCAATTTCCTTTGCCAGCTCATCATCGCTCAGCGCGATCCACTGGCCGAGGATCTTGAACACACGTGTTGCCATCTCCGCAGCAGCCGCCTTGGTGAAAGTGAGGCACAGAATGCGCGAGGGATCGGTGCCATCCAGCAGCTGGCGCACCACCCGGCGGGAGAGAACGAAGGTCTTGCCTGAGCCCGCATTGGCGCTCACCCAGGCCGAGGCGTGAGGCCTTGAGGCAAGGTCCTGCCGCTGCAGCGTTGCAAGGGGGATCTGCGGCCCGCTCATTCGCTGTCCTCCGAACCGCTGGCCCATTCCTTCACCCGGGCAAGGTGATCATAGGGGCCGTTGAGGTCGCGCTCCTTCTCCACCCTTGCACGGGAGAGATAGCCGCGCCCCTCGTCCTGATAGGCGGCCACCAGCTGTTCCAGGCGCTTCCAGGCATCTTCGGCCAGTTCCTCGATGGTGCGGTCCTTCGGCTGGCGTGATTCCACCTTCAGCGCCGTGCGCCCGCCTTTCAATTCGATGTAGAGCATATCGGACACCGGATCGCCCGCAGGCACGCTGCCGAAGCCGCCGCGCCGGATCATGGCCACTTCCAGCGGCAGCTGCGGCGAGAGCAGCGCCTCCACCTGCTTGATGCTGGGCACGGCGCCGGTCTTGTAGTCGATCACCGCCAGCGTGCCGTCCTGCATCAGGTCGATGCGGTCAGCGCGGCCGGTCAGGCGGAATTCGGCACCCGGCAGGGTCAGCTCGACGCCGCCGGAGATTTCAAGGAAACGCTGGCGGATGGAAGGTTCCCGCTGGCGTTCAAAGGCCACGAATTCTTCGGCAATGCGCAGGAAGCGCGGCCACCACAGGGCGCGGATGGCCGGGAAGGCATCGAGCGGGGCAAACAGTTCCGCGCCGATTTCGATCAGCCGCGCCACAGCCGTGTGGTCCAGATCACCATGCCATTCGGACAGGAACAGCGCCAGCGCGTCATGGATGATCGAGCCCTTGTCCGCCAGCGTCGGCGAGCCGCCGATGGGGTCCACCGGCTCAAGGCCGAGGATGCGGCGGGCAAAGATGGCGTAAGGATCACGCACCAGCCGTTCGACTTCGGTGACCGACAGGCGCACAGGCCTTGCGCTCAGCGGCGGCTTCGGGGCGGGCCGCTCCGCCGGGGTGACGGGGCCTTCCGCGAGGTCCAGAAGGCCAGCAAGCTCCGTCCAGCGCCGCCCTCGCTCCAGCAAGGCAGCTTCCGCTTCAGGTCCGGCCAGTGTCAGCAGCCTTTGCAGCCAGCGTGATGTGACGGTTGGCGCGCCATCGGCGCGGCTGGCGCGGGAAAGAATCACCCGGCGTGCGCCCAGCCCTTGCACGAAGTCATGGGCGCCAGCCCCGATGCGCCGCTCCGGCGGCTCCAGCCCCATGTCGCGCTTCATCGGGCGGTTGAGCCATGGATCGTTGCGGGTGCGCTGCGGCCAGATGCCTTCATTGAGGCCGCCGAGAATGACCAGATCAGGCCGCTGCAGGCGCGCTTCCATGGGGCCGAGGATCTGCACCCGCGGATCGCCCGGCAGGCGCCGCCGCACGGCGGTTCCGGCAATCAGCGCGGCGAAGACGGAAGGCCATTCGCGCGCGGGCACGGCAAGGCCCGCACGGCTGCTGTCCATCAGCCCGGTCAGCATCAGCGCCAGCGCATCGCCCGTCTCGCCCCGGTAAAGCTCTGCATCCGAGCCAGCGGGGTCGCCAGCAATCTGTTGCAGCACCCTTGCATGGGCACGGGCGAGTTCATCGACGGGAACGGGTTCTTTCCGCTCCAGCAGGCATTCCAGCGGCTCCAGCGCCGTAATCAGCCGGTTGGCAAGATCGCTGACTGCGGCCCAGTCGTCTTCCACCAGCTTCTTCCAGCGGGGCGTATGGGCATCTTCGGCAGCAAGGCGCGCGGCGGCAATCGCATCAGGCAGCCCGCGAGAGCCGAATTTCGGCGCAGGCCCGCGCAGCACGCCGCGCTCCAGCGAGCGGGCGGCAGAGCGGATGTCTTTTGTTTCCAGACCGAGGCGTGCCAGCGGATGCTTCAGGAGGGCCAGCAGATCCAGCGGCGCGCAGCCTTCGAGCGCAAGGCGCGCAGCCAGCATGGCCAGCACGGCGGGCGGCGTCTGGTCGAGCGGGCGTCCGGCGCTGTCATCCACGGTGATGTTCCAGCGGCCCAGCTCTTCCGCCACGCGGCGGGCGAGCAGGCGGTCGGGGGAGACAAGCGCCGCCGTCCCGCCGCGCTCCACCGCCTCGCGCAGGGCTATGGCAAGGCTCAGGGCTTCTTCCGCTTCGTTGCGGGCAATCACCAGTTCCACCCCGTCAAGCGCGGCCTTGCGCTCCTCTGCCGGTGTCTGTTGCAGGAAGGCGGTCCATGCGTCGGTGGTGGAGGCCGGGCGCAGGGCTTCGCTCACCAGCGCCTCGCGGGCGGCGAGCTGCGGGGTTTCCGGCGGGCAGAGCGGCGTGACTTCGCGCCGGTCCACGCCCAGCCGGTCGAGCAGCTGCTTCAGGCCATATTGCGGATGCCCGTTGGCGCTGGGCTCATCCTGCGGCAAAGTCTTGCCTGCTGCAGTCACCCGCCGCTGCGGGGCGCGGCCAAGGGCGGACCAGGAGGCATCATCCATGCGCATGTCCAGCCCCGGCAGCACGATGGCACCCTGCGGCAGGTCTGCAATGGCTTTCAGCAGCTCGGCTGTGGCGGGCACGGTGCCGGTCGATCCGGCGGCGATCACGGGGCCCTTGGGCGGGGTGAGGCGCAGGCGCTCCGCCTCGCGCCGGATCAGCGCCGACCGGCGGGCCTTGGGGTCCATGGCGCCGCATTCGGCCAGATAGGCCGGCCAGGCAAGGCGCACGATATCGAGGAATTCCAGCGTCACCTGCCAGTAGCGGGCGTGATCCTCCGGCACGAGGCTGGCGAGCGCCGACGAGTCGGCTTCCTCGGTTTCCAGCTCGTCCATCAAGGTGATGAGATCACCGGCCAGCCACGCGGCATCAGCGGCGGAAGCAGGAAGGCCCAGAGGCTCATCCTCGCCAAGGGCCAGCACCTGACGGCGCAGCGCCGCCTTCCAGCCCATCACCAGCCGCGTCATCGCCAGCTTGCGCTCCAGCGGCGGCAGTTCAGGCGGCAGCGCCTCGCCATCGCCGGGGGCGGAGAGAAGCTGCAAGTCCTCATCCGCATCGCCCAGCGGGCGGATGCGCGGCAACAGAACGGGCCGGCCGCCGAACATGTCCTGCACCAGCGCGGGCAGGGCGCGGGCGGCACGGCGGGTCGGCAGATAGAGGGTGACATCGGAGAGCAGCAGCGGATCATCCAGCGGGCGGAAGCCCTCGATCAGCCGCCCGTCCACCAGCGCTGCGATCAGCTCCCGGGAAAAATCCGCCGAGGGCGGAATGGAGAAAATCCGCGCTGCCATCTGCTCCTGCCTGCCTTCGGGAATGGTTTCAGTCCGCGCTTTCGCGCACGGCGAGTTCCGCTTCGGCAATCGCTTCCGGCGTGCCGATATGCAGCCAGATCCCTTCCATCAGCGTGCCATGCAGGCGCCCTGCCTCGATGGCCCGGTCAAACAGCACGTTGAGCGAGAACTTGCCCTCCGGCGCATCCCGGAAGAGGCGCGGATGCAGGATGGCCGCGCCTGCATAGGCAAAGGGCGCCACCGAGCGTTCCGGACGGCGCTCCAGAATGCCGTTCGGATCCATCAGGAAATCGCCGCGCCCATGATAGCCGGCGCTGTTCACCATGTCGGACACCAGCAGCAGCGCATCCATGCGCTCCGGGTCAAAGGCCTCGATCATGTGTTCCAGATTGGGCTTCACGCCTTCCACCCAATAGGCAGTATCGGCATTCAGCACGAAGAACGGGTCATCGCCCAGCAGCGGCAGAGCCTTGGCTATGCCGCCGCCGGTTTCCAGCAGCGCCTCGCGCTCGTCGGAAATGATGATCTCAAGGTCCTTGCGGCGGCGGGCATGCACCTCCACCAGATCGGCAAGGTAATGAACGTTGACGACGCAGCGTTTCACCCCGGCAGCTGCCAGCTTGTCCATGCCATGGTCGATCAGAGCCTTGCCGTTCACCTCGATCAGGGGCTTGGGTGTCGTTGCCGTGATCGGGCGCATGCGCTTGCCAAGCCCGGCAGCCAGGATCATCGCGCTATGGGGACGGAAAACGCCGTTCGTCATGAGAAACCTGCAAACTGCTCCGGTTGAAATCACCTGCCGGAGATAGGAAATGCCGAAGCCTCCAGCAAGCCGGGGCCTTCGCCCGGCACCTTTCAGGCTCGGATCGAGCCTGAAAGGTGCCGGGTGACTTTGTTTCGTTTGTCTTTTCGGGAAAACCGGTACCCACTTTTCCCTGACAAACTCTAGCAGTGCCTGCTTCGCGCCCTCAAGGCAAGTGGGGCCGGGTGCGGCTTGTGAGCCTCTACCAGCTACCGGCTGGAACGTGACTGAATTCTCAAGGCACATGAGCATTTTTCGCGGTGTGCCATTTGACCGGTTTTTTCAGCTATGCAAAGCACAGGGTGCCTTGGTGAGGCCTCTCAAGGGCCCGGTCCGGAGTTTGCCATGACAGTGAATGCGCCCGTTCTGCTCTTCTCCTATGGCACGCTGCAGCTGCCGTCCGTCCAGCAGTCTTCTTTCGGCCGTCTGCTTTCCGGGGAAGAGGATGCCATGACCGGCTACACAACCGGCATGATCGAGATCACCGATCCCGAGGTTCTGCGCCAGAGTGGTCAGCGGTTCCACCCAGTGGTCGTGCCCAGCAGCAATCCGGACGATGAAGTGAAGGGCACCGTGTTTGCGATAACGGCTGAAGAGCTTGCCGCCGCAGATGCCTATGAGGTGGATGATTACATCCGTGTCGAGGTGCTGCTGAAGTCCGGAAAGCGGGCTTGGGTCTACGTCAGGGCCTGACCGGAAGGCGTCAGGGAACCGGCCTCTGACGCCTTGCAAATGCCCATGGATGGCTCGGGTTAACTCACCCGTGCCCGGAACCAGTCAGCCAGTTCCGCCAGCGCCGGATGGGCGAGGGTGCGGTCGAGATAGTCCGTCATGCGCGTCATATGAGCCATGTACTGCGGCTTGCCATAGGCATATTTCAGCCGGACGAAAGCGCCGAGGATCTTCGCAACGCGCTGCGCACCCATGACCGCATAAGCGGCCCGGAACAGCTCTTCGTCAAAGCCCGCATCCTGCGCCTTGCGGCTGGCGAGATAGCCGGCCAGCAATTCGTCTTCCAGCGTGCGCGGGATATCCACCCTCGCATCGAGCAGCAGGGAGGCAAGGTCATAGGCAACGGGGCCGATGACGCAATCCTGATAGTCGATGAGGCCCAGCTTCGCGTGCCCCTCGCGTTCCTTCAGCCACAGGATGTTGGGAGAGTGATAGTCCCGCATCACCCAGCCTGTCTGGGCACCTGCGATCCGGGCTAAGGCCGTCTGCCACAAGGCGCGGTATTCGGCCCGCTCCTGCGCATCCGGTGTTGCGGGCAGGGTGGCGGGATCAGCTCCGGCGCGCCAGGGCACATACCATTCGAGAAAGAGATCAGCCTCCGTCAGCAGGGCATTTTCCGAATAGGCCGGGACGGCATGGCGCGCCAGCTCCATGCCACCCATGCCGGACACGGGCAGATCCTGCGGCCAGTCAGTGTCCGCATGCATCTCCGCCAGCAGCTGCACGGCGGCGGCATAGCGCTCCGGAATAGGGCGGCGGTCAGGCGTGATGATCCCTTCGCCGCCAAGGTTCTCCTGCAGCAGCAGGCCCGCGTCCCGGTCGATGGCATAAAGCTCCGGCGCGCTGTAGCCGCGCCGCCGCAGCTCGCCGGTCAGCGCGATGAAGGCATCGACGGTGCGGGCGCGGTGCACGGTCTCGCTGTAGCTCGGCATACCGCCCGGCTTTGCCAGGTCATAGGCGGCAGGGGAATTCATCAGCACCGCAGATTTCTGCGGCTTGCGGATCACCTCATAGGCCCGCGCCGAGGCGTCTCCGGTCAGGTAGCGCCGCTCTGCGCCTTGGAAACTGGCAGCATCTGCCAGCGCCCGGATGCGCTGCGTCCGCGCCAGCCGCTCTGTCCAGCGGCTTTCAGCGGCGGGGCTGGCGAAAGAGAAGGTCACCTCACGGGCGTCATCTGCTCCCGAATGGGCGATGGACAGGATCAGGCGGCTGGCTGGAAGGAAACGGCCGGCCTTTTCCGGCCATTCGATCAGCGCAGCGCCCGTGGCCGTCAGATCATCCAGCCCCAGTTCTTCCAGCTCTTCGGGCTCTTCCAGGCGGTAGAGATCAAGGTGGGAGATGGTCAGCCGCTTCAGATCATAGGTCTGGACAAGGGTGAAGGTGGGGCTCGGCACTTCCAGCGCGGGGTCACCGGCAAAGGCACGCAGCAGGGCGCGGCTGAAAGTGGATTTGCCCGCGCCCAGATCTCCACTGAGTGCAATTACATCACCGGGGCCAAGGATGGCGGCCATGTCTTCGGCCAGCCGCTCCATGGCGGCTTCATCGGCGATGGTGAGGCTGAGTGTGGGGGAGAGCGGATGCGCGGGGCTCATGCCGGGCTTACTCGGCAGCAACCCGGCCGGTCACTTCGGGCTTGGCGGGAAACGTGCAGGTCACGGTCGTGCCGTTACCCTCCCGTGACTGGATCTCCACATGGCCGCCGTGCAGTTCCACGAAGCTCTTGACGATGGACAGGCCCAACCCTGCACCCCGGCGCCTTGCGCCCGAGTCATGGCCGACAAAGCGGTTGAACACGGCCTCGATCATCTCCTGCGGAATGCCGCAGCCATGGTCCTTGACAGTGAAGACGACAGTCGCGCCCTGCCGCTTGCACGTGACATCGATGATGCCGCCTTCCTCGGAATAGCGGACGGCGTTGGAAATGAGGTTGAACAGCACCTGCCGCAAGCGGCGCTCGTCCGCCAGAATGGTGCCGATATCGTCCGGGACATGGGTGCGCAGCACGATCTGGGAGTCGACCAGCCGGTCCTTCAGGCCCTCGACGGCGGCAGACACGGTCTGTGCCACGTCCACTTCGCTCAGATCCAGCTCCATGATGCCCGCATCGATGGTGGCAAGGTCGAGAATGTCGTTGATGATGGCCAGCAGCGCCGAGGACGAGGACAGGATGTACTCTGCGTACTCGCCCTGCTTGTCGGAAAGCTCGCCGAATTTCGGATCGGACAGAAGCTGGGCGAAACCGATGATGTTGGTCAGCGGCGAGCGCAGTTCGTAGGAGACGTGCTGGATGAAGGCGTTCTTCAGATCGTCCGCCTGCTGCAGCGCCTCGTTCTTTTCAACGAGCGCGCGCTCCATGTTGACGCTGTCGGTAACGTTAACAAAGGTCACCAGCGTGCCGCCATCCGGCAGAGGCACGGTGGCATAGTCCAGCACCGAGCCATCGCGCCGCTCCATGCGGCCTGCCAGATGGGTACGGCTGTCCATCAGTCCGGTGATGGAGCCTGCCAGCTGGCGCCAGGCATCCATTTCGCCCGTATTGGCGGCGCAGGTGTTCACGATGTCATTGACATGCGGCATCACCGAAAGCTGGTCTTCCGGCATCGCCCAGATTTCGCTGAAGGCCGGGTTCCAAAGGCGCAGGCGCCCGTCGGAGCCGAACACGGCAACGGCCTCGGACAGATTGTCCAGCGTCTCGCCCTGCACGCGGATCAGCGCGTTGTAGCGGCTTTCGAGGTCCAGCCGCTCGGTCACGTTCTCGTAGATATAGGTGACGCCGCCCTGCGGATGCGGGTTGGCGATGACGCGCAGCGTGCGCCCGTCCGGCAGATGCCACCAGCTTTCCCGCGCTTCCAGCGACTGATAGCTTTCCAGCATCTTGGTGCGCCAGACGCGGTAATCGGCCTGCTCGGGCAGCTTGCGCCCGGCACGCAGCGTGTCGAGGACGATGCCGTCTTCCGGCTGGCCATCGAGGAAACCGGTGTCCAGATCCCACAGGGCGCGGAAGGCGGCGTTGTAGAACTGCAGCTTGCGGTCGGCGCCATAGATGGCCACGGCCGTTGCCAGCTGGTCCAGCGTGCGTCCGTGGAATTCCTCGGTGCGCTTCAGTTCCTTCTTGGTGCGGTCCAGCTCGGAAATGTCGATGGCAATGCCGGCACTGCCGACGTTGGAGCGGACATCCGTCACTTCAAAGACGCGGCGCTCACCAGCGGCCACGATCGGCATGCGCGAGCGGAAGCAGCCGTCATCGTTGCGCTCGCGGCTCATGGCCTCGCGCGCCGGGGCATCCAGGAATTCAACGGCGCCGCTGACGGCCGCCTCGGGCGAGGCGCAATCGACGGCGCGGGCATAGGCGCGGTTGGCCCAGTTGACCTTGCCTTCCGCATCCGTCTGCCAGGCCGGGGCGGGCATGGCCTCCAACAGGGCATGCAGCATGTAAAGTTCGCCGGACAGGCGCGCGTTGCGGGCGGCAAGTTCCGCCTGCGACTGGCGGTCACCGGTCAGATCGCGCAGGCGCAGCACGGAGGCGGCGCCCGCCGTGCGGCCTACAGCCTCGATATAGGTCCGGTGGCGGGTTTCCAGCGTGATGCAGAAAGCCTCGCCAATGCTGCGCAGGCGGGCGAGGTGATCTTCCAGCAGCTCGGCCGATTTCGCATCCAGCCAAGTTGAAAAGCTCAGGAGCTGGGCGGCGCTGCGCGGCGCACCGCAGGTGTCGGGCAGATTGCCCCAGACATGCGGCGTCAGGCCCGGGCGTTCGCCAAGCCCGGTCCAGGCGATGATCCGCTGCTCTTCGGTATTGAGCATGGATTCGAGCCGGTCGACGAAAAGCTTGAGATCGCGGTTCTCGCGCGAAAGTGCGCCGATGCGGGCAGCGCTGGTGCGGCGGTTGCGCAGGAAGGCGAAGGAGGCCGTGACGGCAAAGGCGCAGGCCCCGCCAAGGGCAGCCAGCCAGACCATCTGGTCGGCGCCGAACTGTGTGGTGGAGGTGTTTGCAGCCTGTGCCAGGCTGCTGCCCATGCTGGCGGCGAGGGCAAGAGCGCTCACGCCCGAGAGGGAGAGCGTTTTCAGAATCCGTCTCCGCCGCCCTGCGCCCTTGCGCAAGCGTGAACCGCCGTCTACCGGCATCTGCCTACCTCTTTTGCCGCCATTCAGTCCGGCCGGGGGCCGGAGTCGTCAGGGAGCTGCCTCAATCCCCTGATTCGTCTTGACCATACCTTGTTCGGGAATCGCGCTAAAGAGTCTGTTGATGAAAAGTTAACAGGCCCCGTCAGGGTGGACGGGGCCTGCATTTGTGCTTCTACGCAAGTCCGATTCCATACGGCACAATATCTGGTGTGCCGTGCGCTTGAAATCAGTACTTGTAGTGCTCGGACTTGAACGGACCGGTCTTGTTAATCCCCAGATATTGGGCCTGGTCGTCCGACAATTCGGTTAACGTGACGCCCAGCTTGGCGAGGTGCAGGCGGGCAACCTTCTCGTCCAGATGCTTCGGCAGCACGTAGACCTCGTTCTTGTACTGGTCACCACGGGTGAAGAGTTCGATCTGCGCCAGCACCTGGTTGGTGAAGCTGGCCGACATCACGAAGCTCGGATGGCCGGTGGCGTTGCCAAGGTTGACGAGGCGGCCCTGCGACAGAAGGATCATGCGCTTGCCGTCCGGGAAGACGACCATGTCCACCTGATCCTTGACCGGGCGCCACTGCAGGTTCTTCAGCGCGGCAACCTGGATCTCGTTGTCGAAGTGGCCGATGTTGCAGACGATGGCCATGTCCTTCATCGCCCGCATGTGGTCGAGGGTGATGATGTCCTTGTTGCCGGTGGCGGTGACGAAGATGTCAGCCGTGCCTGCCACCTGATCCAGCGTCTTCACGTCGAAACCGTCCATGGCGGCCTGCAGGGCGCAGATCGGGTCGATTTCGGTGACGATGACGCGCGCGCCGGCACCGGCCAGCGACTGGGCCGAGCCCTTGCCCACATCGCCATAACCACAGACCACGGCGACCTTGCCGGACATCATCACGTCGGTGCCGCGGCGAATGCCGTCCACCAGCGACTCACGGCAGCCATAGCGGTTGTCGAACTTGGACTTGGTGACGCTGTCGTTCACGTTGATGGCCGGGAAGGGCAGCTGGCCCTTCTTCTGCATCTCGTAAAGGCGCAGCACGCCCGTGGTGGTCTCTTCGGTGACGCCCTGGATCAGATCGCGCTGCTTGGTGAACCAGCCCGGGTTCTTGGCCATGCGCTTCTTGATCTGGGCAAAGAGGTATTCTTCCTCTTCGGACTTCGGGTCTTCGATGAGGCCGGTCTCACCGGCTTCGACGCGCGCGCCGAGCAGGATGTAGAGCGTGGCATCACCGCCATCGTCGAGGATCATGTTGGCGCCTTCCGGGAAGTCGAAGATCCGGTCGGCATAGTCCCAGTACTCTTCCAGCGTCTCGCCCTTGATGGCGAAGACCGGAATGCCGGCAGCAGCGATGGCAGCGGCTGCCTGATCCTGGGTGGAGTAGATGTTGCAGGAAGCCCAGCGGACTTCGGCGCCCAGAGCCACCAGCGTCTCGATGAGCACGGCCGTCTGGATGGTCATGTGCAGCGAGCCTGCGATGCGGGCGCCCTTCAGCGGCTGGGACGCGGCAAACTCGGCGCGGCTGGCCATCAGGCCCGGCATCTCGGTTTCGGCGATCTCGATTTCCGTCCGGCCCCAATCGGCGAGCTTGATGTCCTTGACGATATAGTCGGTCATGACCTGATCCTGTTCTGTTTCAGCAACCGCCCCTTGGCGGCACGAAGGTGCGATGCACCCGGCCAGGCCTGCCCGCCTCACGGCAGCAGCCCCGGAATCCCATTCCGCTCCTTATATAGCGGCCTTTCAGACCTATCAATGCGGATATAAAGATTTCTTTATATGAGGAACGAAATGCGGGAACGGGGTTAAGGGAGTGTTGGCGGGCGCGCGCAAATATCCGGCACGCTGAAATGCGCGCGCGGTCAGGCTCTAGATATCACTGGGAAAATTCCGGAAAGTGCGAAGATGGGGCGTTGCCCCTCAATCTTCCTCGCCAAACTTGTCCGCCACAAGTGCAGCGATGGCGGTCAGGGCAGCTTCGGCTTCGGGGCCGGTCACTTCCACATGTATGCTGCAGCCGGGCGCAGCGGCGAGCATCATCAGGCCCATGATCGAGGTGCCGCCGACGGTCTGTCCGTCCTTTGACACGCGCACATCCGCGTTGAACGTGTCCACCAGCTTCACCAGCTTGGCGGAGGCGCGGGCGTGGAGGCCGCGCTGGTTGACGATCAGCAGGCTGCGTTCGAGGCGTGTCATGTTTGGCGCGGCATCCATCGTGGTCAGTGTCTTTCTTCGGGGCGCTGGCGTCAGCCGTTGCCGGACAGAACCTGGCTGGCGACGGAGATGTATTTCTGGCCGGCCTTGCGGGCTTCTTCCACCGCATCGGCAAGGCCCCGGTCGGCGCGCACGCTGGCCAGCTTGATCAGCATCGGCAGGTTCACCCCGGCAATCACCTCGATGGTCTTGCCGTCCATCACGGAGATGGCAAGGTTCGAGGGCGTGCCGCCGAACATGTCGGTCAGGAGCACGACACCTGCACCGGTGTTGACCTCCTCGACAGCGCCGAGGATATCCTGACGGCGCTGCTCCATGTTGTCCTCCGGACCGATCGCAATCGTTGCGACCTGCGTCTGCGGGCCAACCACGTGCTCAAGTGCCGCCTTGAACTCTTCCGCCAAGCGGCCATGGGTCACGAGTACCAGTCCAATCATGCCTTGCCGACCTGTGTCTTTCGTCGTGGGTCCGGTCTGTCCGGTTTCCCGGGGCTTGCGCCGGATCTGAACGCTGTTGCCGCAATGTCGGCAAGCGTGGCGCCCAAAGCAAGCAGTTTTCTCTTTACACGGCCTAAACAGGCGGCCGCTTTCCCGGATAAATCGCGCGCAGAGCCTCCCGGATCAAGGCCACTGCGCCTGCCGCATCGCCAGAGGGCACTGGCTGACGGGCAATCCTGCTATCAAGCAGCACTGTGGAGAGGGCATCTGCCTCCGGCATGCGCTCGATTTTTGCTGCCGGCTCAAGATCGGCCACAAGGCTGATCAGGGCCGCGGGTTCATGAATGACAGGCACGATCCCGCGCCCGCGCAGCTCCGCCAGCCCGGCGATGGTCTGCGGAGCCCGTGCTCTCAGGCCGGCCTCCGTCGCGTCCAGCAGGCACTGGTCATCGGCCACATGGGCAGCGAAATGGCCGTTGCGGCCTGCCCGCTCCACCAGTTCCGCCGCCAGCCGCGACTTGCCGGACCCCGAGGGGCCGCGGATCAGCACACCCGTGGTGCCGAGGATGACCGCACAGCCATGCACCAGCAGGCCACCATGAGACGCGTGGCCATTCATGCGCTGCCGCCTGCGGGCAGGGTGATGATGAAGCGCGCACCCAATATGGTCTTCTCTCCGGTTTCCGGATCGGTCTCCGTGCGGTTCTCCGCCGTGATCGTGCCCCGGTGCGCCTCGATGATCTGGCGCGAGATCGACAGGCCAAGGCCGGAGTTGTTGCCAAAGGCCTCACCATCGGGCCGGTCGGTATAAAAACGCTCGAAAATGCGCTCGATCTTTTCGGCACGGATGCCGGGTCCGTCGTCATCGACGGTGATGACGACTGCATTGCCCTTGCGGCTGGCGCCAACGCGCACAGTTCCCCCAGGGGGGGAGAAGGAGCGGGCATTGTCGATCAGATTGTTGATCACCTGCGCCAGCCGGCTGTCATGGCCAAGGATCAGATAGCCCTTCTCTTCCGCCTTTTCAGTTGCCTTGTCTGCATGCCGGTCCTGCCGGGTGCTGCTGCCCTTCACATCGGCATTCTTCACGTCAGCGATGGTCAGGATCACGCGCGGGGCATCTTCGGCGGCACGCTGGTTGGCCATGTCGGCGACATTGCGCAAGAGGCGGCTGGCGTCCAGCGCTTCCGCACTGCCTCGCGCCAGTTCTGCATCCAGCCGCGAGGCGTCGGAGATGTCGGTGATCAGGCGGTCAAGGCGGCGCACGTCATGCTGGATCACCTCCAGCAGGCGGGCGCGCGAATTGTCTGATTTCGCCAGCGGCAGGGTTTCCACGGCGCTGCGCAGCGAGGTCAGCGGGTTTTTCAGCTCATGCGCCACATCGGCCGCAAAGCGCTCGATGGCATCCATGCGGTTATAGAGCGCATTGGTCATGTCGCGGAAGGAGCGGGCAAGATGGCCGATTTCGTCCTGCCGGTCGGAAAACTCCGGGATCTCCTGACGAGACTTGCCGCCGCGCCGCACCCGCTCTGCCGCCGCAGCAAGGCGGCGTACGGGGCCGGCAATGGTTCCGGCCGTCAGGATCGACATGACGAGCATGACGCCTGCGGCCACCATGAACACGCGGATGATCGCAATCCGTTCGGCGCTGACGATCGCGTCAATGTCTCCCCCTTGCGTGGAGAGCAGAAGTGCGCCCACCACCTGACGGAACCGCTGGATCGGCACGGCCACGGAGACGATAAGCTCGCCGCGCGGTGACAGGCGCACGATGCTGGCCGGGGAGCCGGAAACGGCGGCTTCGACCTCTGGATAGATCAGCCCGTCACCGGCACCGGCCTCCTGATAGACAGGCAGATCGCCGCGCCGCAGCCAGGTTTTCACCGACTGCCAGATCCGGTCAAAGAAGCCATCCTCCTGCACCGTGGGCGGGGACAGGTCGTAGCGCATGACCTGGCTGTAAAGCTGGCGCGAATCGAGGATCAGCATCCCTTGCGTGTCGTAAATCCGGGCACGGGTCTTGGTCGGCGAGATGAGCCGCCGCAGCACCGGCCCCACACGCTCGGGATTGACGGGAAAATCGAGGGATTCCACCGTTGTCGTGCTGGGCATCAGCGTTTCGCCCGCCTGCATCTGCAGCAGGCGCTCCGGGTCCACGGTGATGGCACCCGTGTCCACCGTGGCCGATGCGGCGATGGCGCCGGCGATGATCTCGCCCTGGGTCAGAAGGCTCTGCACACGCGCGTCGATCAGCCCGGCGCGGAACTGGTTGAGATAGAGAATGCCGGACACCAGAGCAATGAGTCCGGCAAGGTTCAGCACCACGATGCGCCGGGTCAGCGATGAGAAGACATAGGTGCCGAGAAGCGCGCCGGCCCGGTTCAGGAAGCGTCTGCGCAGGCGCGGGTTGCCGAGGTGCCGCAAGGCAGCCGGAGACGTGCGTTCACCCGCGCTGGCTTCAGCGCGGGTGTTACCGTCCTGCTCCTTCTCGTGAAGGTGCGTGTCTTCCCCGGTGTCAGTTGCCATCTGGCGTCAGGAACCCTCAGGTCTCCCGGAACCGGTAGCCGACGCCATAAAGGGTCTCGATCATGTCGAAGTCGTCGTCCACCATCTTGAACTTCTTGCGCAGGCGCTTGATGTGGCTGTCGATGGTCCGGTCGTCCACATAGACCTGGTCGTCGTAAGCTGCGTCCATCAGTGCGTTGCGGCTCTTCACCACGCCCGGGCGCTGGGCCAGCGCCGAGAGGATGAGGAATTCGGTCACGGTCAGCGTCACCGGCTTGCCGTTCCAGGTGCAGGTGTGGCGCTCCTGATCCATCAGAAGCTGGCCGCGTTCCAGCAGCTTGTCGCCATCCTCGCGCGGGGCGGAGGCATCGCGCGGCTGCACCCGGCGCAGCACGGCGCGCACGCGCTCCACCAGCAGGCGCTGGGAGAAGGGTTTGCGGATGAAATCGTCCGCGCCCATCTTCAGGCCGAACAGCTCGTCGATCTCGTCATCCTTGGAGGTGAGGAAGATCACCGGCAGGTCCGAGGTCTGGCGCAGGCGGCGCAGCAGTTCCATCCCGTCCATCCGCGGCATCTTGATGTCGAAGATCGCAAGATTGGGCGTGTCGCTGAGAAGACCATCCAGGGCGGAAGCGCCATCCGTATAGGTCTGGACCCTGTATCCTTCGGATTCCAGTGCAATGGAAACCGAAGTCAGGATGTTACGGTCATCGTCGACGAGTGCAATAGTCGGCATGATGCGGGTCTTCGTCCTTTGATCCGTCAATGTCGTAACTCACCTTCAGCCTTTGGCCCCGCAATTGCGCATAAAATAAGGCAAAGGCAATTGCATACCAACTCTTTAATATTGTGCCGGTTCCATTAGCCGCCGTTTTTATAAGGCAGGAACCTGAGCGTCCCTCTGTCATGTGGGTGTGATCTGCGAAAGACAAAGTGTTCTGCGTCACAGTTTTGCTTAAATTCACGGTCCGAAATAAATCGTTTTGCCAAGTCTTTGTTTTTTAATCGATTAAATGGTCAAATCATCCTTTCTGTTCTCTTGTTGCGCAGCAGCAGATCAACTAGGGTCCGCCTGCGCCGGGACTTGAGGGGCAGCAGATCAGGTGCGATCCCCCGGCCCTCCGGCGCGTGTAGACAGATTAAGGGACTGCGCGATCATGAAAGAGACAGGTGTCCGGAACCCGGCCTGCGGCCTTGAAACAATCGGCCTGACGGGGCTCGGTGCGATTTATTGGAACCAGAACGAACCGTCTCTTTACGAATACGCGCTGCAGCGCGGTGAGGCGCGGCTGTCGGCCGGCGGGGCTCTGGTGGCTGACACCGGCACCCACACGGGCCGTTCGCCGAAGGACAAGTTCGTTGTCTGTGATGCTTCGACCGAAGATCAGGTCTGGTGGGACAACAACGCAAAGATGACGCCGGAGCAGTTCGACGTTCTGCTGGGCGACTTCCTCGATCATGCCAAGGGTAAGGATCTGTTCGCGCAGGATCTCTACGGCGGCGCCGAGGCGGCCTATCGTCTTCCCGTACGTGTCTATACCCAGTTTGCCTGGCACTCGCTGTTCATCCGCAACCTGCTGATCCGCCCGAAGGCGGACGAGCTGTCCACCTTCGTGCCGAAGATGACCATCATCGATCTGCCGGACTTCAAGGCAGATCCGGCACGTCACGGCTGCCGCTCCGAAACGGTCATCGCCTGCGACCTGTCGCGCATGATCGTGCTCATCGGCGGCACGTCCTATGCAGGCGAGATGAAGAAGTCCGTCTTCACCTTCCTCAACTACCTTCTGCCGCCGCAGGGCGTCATGCCGATGCATTGCTCGGCCAACGTTGGCAAGGACGGCGACACGGCTGTCTTCTTCGGCCTGTCGGGCACCGGCAAGACCACGCTCTCCGCTGATCCGGAGCGCACTCTCATCGGTGACGACGAGCACGGCTGGGGCAAGACCGGCGTCTTCAACTTCGAAGGCGGCTGCTACGCCAAGACCATCAAGCTGTCGAAGGAAGCCGAGCCGGAGATTTTCTCCACGACGCAGCGTTTCGGCACCGTGCTGGAAAACGTGGTGCTGGATGAAGCCCGCGTGCCGGATTTCGACAATGGCTCGAAGACCGAAAACACCCGTGCGGCCTATCCGATCCACTTCATCTCGAATGCCAGCACCACAGGCGTTGCACCGCAGCCGAAAACGATCATCATGCTGACCGCCGATGCCTTCGGCGTGATGCCCCCGATCGCCCGGCTGACCCCGGCGCAGGCGATGTACCACTTCCTCTCCGGCTACACCGCGAAGGTGGCGGGCACGGAAAAGGGTGTCACCGAGCCGCAGGCGACCTTCTCGACCTGCTTCGGCGCGCCTTTCATCCCGCGCCATCCGAGCGAATACGGCAACCTGCTGCGTGATCTCATCGCCGAGCAGGGCGTCGATTGCTGGCTGGTGAACACCGGCTGGACGGGTGGGGCCTATGGCACGGGCAGCCGCATGCCGATCAAGGCAACCCGCACGCTGCTGCGTGCGGCGCTGGATGGCTCGCTGAAGAGCGCTGCCTTCCGCATGGACCCGAACTTCGGCTTCGCCGTTCCGGAAGCCGTTCCGGGCGTCGACAGCGCCATTCTGAACCCGCGTGAAACCTGGGCGGACAAGGCCGCCTATGACGCGCAGGCCAAGAAGCTGGTGCAGATGTTCATCGACAACTTCGCCAAGTTCGAAGACGCAGTGGACAGCTCCGTGCTGGCCGCAGCTCCGGCATCGCGCAACGCGGCTGAGTAATCCGCTTCCCGGCTGGGAATGACGGAAGGAGAACAGAGACAGCCGCAGCAATCGCTGCGGCTGTCTTGCGTTTTACAGCTTTCCAAACGGGCCCCGGCATGCGCACCCATCATGCCGGGTTCCGCTGCAGCGCCCCGGCCCTCCGGGGCGCTGTTCCTTTTTCGGCCCGTATTTATGCAGCTGGTCCGGCTGAACGGGTTTTTCTTTCCAGCGCCTGCATCATCCCTATATCCTTGTGGGAAAGACCATGAGGGAGAGAGCCATGGCGGACGAACTGGCAGTGGCAGAAGCCTGGGTGAAGGCAGGCCGCAAGGTGGCGGTGGCGACGGTGGTGGAGACCTGGGGCTCGGCCCCCAGACCTGTAGGCTCCCATCTTGTTATTGACGCGGAGGGCAATTTTGAGGGCTCGGTCTCTGGCGGCTGTGTCGAAGGCGCAGTGGTGGCTGAAGCGGCGGATGTGATCGCTTCCGGCAAGGCCTCCATGCTGGAGTTCGGCGTTGCCGATGAAACAGCCTGGCGGGTTGGCCTGTCCTGCGGCGGGCGCATCCGCGTCTATGTGGAGCCGGTGACCCATGCAGCTTGATCTTCTTGCCGCTCTCAATGAGGAGCGTTCGGCCCGCCGTGCCGCTATTCTGGTGACGGAGCTTGCCAGCGGCGCCCAGCGGCTGGTGAAAAAAAGGGAGCTGGATGCCGCGGACCCTTTTGCCGCAGAACTTGGCAAGCGGTTTTTATCCGGTGCGTCCGGGCTGGTGACGGCAGAAGATGGATCGCAGGCGTTCCTCACCGTTTCCGTGCCATCACCGCGCCTCATGATTATCGGCGCGGTGCATATTTCGCAGGCGCTTCTGCCCATGGCGCAGATTGCCGGATTCGACGTCACGGTCATCGACCCGCGTACGGCCTTTGCCTGTCCGGAGCGCTTTCCGGCTGACGTGCTGATGGCCGACTGGCCGCAGGATGCCTTGAGCACCCGCCCGCTGGATGCCTATACGGCACTGGCAGCTGTTACCCATGATCCGAAGATCGACGACTTTGCGCTGGAAAGCGCCCTTGAGGCCGGGTGCTTCTACGTGGGGGCGCTTGGCAGCCGCAAGACCCATGCCTCCCGCTTGCAGCGGCTGGCGGCAGCAGGCGTTTCAGAAACGGACCTTGCCCGCATCCGCGCCCCCATCGGCCTTGATATTGGCGCGGCCTCCCCGGCAGAAATCGCTGTCGCGGTTCTGGGCGAGGTGATTGCCGCGCTGCGCAAGCCGGGCGGAGGGCGCTGATGCAGTTTGGCTCAGTTCCTCTGGCGCAGGCCGAAGGTGCGTTGCTGGTTCATGCGACGCGCACCGCAAACGGGCTGCTGAAGAAGGGGCACCGCCTTACCGCAGCCGACATTGAGGCGCTGGCCGCAGCGGGACTGACGGACATAACGGTGGCGCGGCTCGAACCGGGCGACGTGGATGAAAACACGGCAGCGCAGCGGCTGGCAAAGGCAGCCGCAGGCAGCGGCTTGATCCGCGACGGGGTGCAGACCGGCCGCGTCAATCTTCATGCGGAGGTGAATGGCGTGCTGGTCATTGACCGGCAGAAGGTCGATGCCATGAACCGCATTGATCCGGCGCTGACCTTCGCCACCCTGCCGGAATTTGCCGCCGTCAAGGCGGGCCGGATGGTGGCGACAGCGAAGATCATTCCTTATGCGGTGGCCGAACAGCATCTGGCTGCGGCGGAACTGGCCGGAGCCGGGGCAATCCGCGTTGCACCCTACCGGCCCCGCCGGGTGGGGCTGGTGGCAACCCTGTTGCCGCAGCTAAAGCCGGTCACCATGGACAAGACCCGCAAGGTGCTTGAGCGCCGGCTAGAGCCTTCCGGCAGCACGGTGATTGCCGAGCACCGGGTGCCCCATGACAGAGACCCGGTAGCTGAAGCGCTTGCCGCCCTGAAGCGCCAGGGGGCGGATTTCTTCGTTCTGTTCGGCGCCTCCGCCATCGCCGACCGGCGCGATGTTCTGCCCGCAGCCATCGAACAGGCGGGTGGCCGGGTGATTCACTTCGGCATGCCGGTGGATCCGGGCAATCTGATGCTGCTGGGCGAGCTGGAGGGCATGCCGGTCATCGGCGCGCCGGGCTGTGCCCGCAGCCCGGCGGAGAATGGCTTTGACTGGGTGCTGAACCGGCTTCTGGCGGGGCTTCCTGTCACGCCAGATGTTGTGACCGGGCTTGGCGTCGGCGGTCTCCTTATGGAAATCGCCAGCCGGCCGCAGCCCCGGCAACAGGGGGCGGGCAAGTTTTCAGCCGCGAGTGCCAGCGGCCGTTATGGCGGCATCATTCTGGCGGCGGGCAGCTCCAGCCGCATGGCGGGCGGCAACAAGCTTCTGGCGCAGCTGGAGGGCAAGAGCGTGGTGCGTCATGTGATTGACGCGGCAGATGCCAGCTATCTCGAAGAGGTGATCATGGTCACCGGCCACATGGCGGAGCGGGTGAGTGAAGAAGCAGACGGAAGCCGCGTGCGGGCGGTCATCAATCCCGGCTTTGACGAGGGCATGGCGAGTTCCATCCGGCTTGGGCTGCGGACCCTGCCGGAAGATCTCGATGGGGTCGTGATTCTGCTGGGTGACATGCCGCGCATCACCGGCGCCATGATCGATGCCCTGATCGCAGCCCATGACCGCAGCGAAGGGCGTCTGATCGTGCTGGCGACGGCAGAGGGCAAGCGCGGCAATCCGGTGCTCATCGACACGCGTTTTCGCGAAGATCTCATGCAGCTTCAAGGTGATACGGGTGCCAGACATCTCATTGGCGCGCATGGTGATGTCTGTGCCGAAGTTGAACTGGGCCGGGCGGCGCGGCTTGATCTCGACACGCGTGAGTCTCTGGCTGCGGAAGGCGGAGTATTGACAGAAAGTTAACTGCAGTTGCAGCCATGCTTTGCCTGCAGGTCTTCCATGACGGCTAAGCTCTTGCGCAAAGTCTGCAAGGGCATTATGTAACCTGCACTTGATTTGCGGTTGCTGACGCGGACTTGGTCCTGTTTGGCTCCGCCATGAAATTCCAGCACGAGAATGCGACGTCTGGCCGCCCGGGATGCTCCGGAGGAGCGGCCTGTCTTTTGCTTTTCCGTGCAACAGAGACCGCCAAGAAGGAAAAGAAGATGGAAAATGCTCTGAGCCTCCCGCGTCCTGGCCGCTGCAAGTGGGCCGAAGGTGACAGCGGCAACTACACGTTCCCGTGCAATGTGCGTGTCGAGTCCGGCACGTCTTACTGCGCTGATCACCGCGCGCTTGTCTACATGCCGCCGGAAGAACGCCGCCGCTCCAGGAGCGCAGCTGCTCCGGTCTTCAAGCGCATCGCAGCCTGAGACAAGCGGAACTCAAGACAGGGCAGCTTTCCTCCTCCTGGCTGTCCTTTTTCAACCCGGCTCCCCGTTGAGCCGGGTTTTTTCTTGGGCGGACGCGTGCTTTGAGCTTGCGATCAGGCAAACAAAAAACGCGGCTCCGGAGAACCGCGTTTCGAAATGCATACGGTATGAGCGTGACCGTTCGTTACCCTCAGGCCGCCTTGAGCGCCGTCTGGATCTCGATCAGCTGGGCCAGCGTTGCTTCGGCTTTGGTGCGGGCCTCATCGTCGCGGGCGTCGGCAACATCCTCACGGGCGTCCTGCACCTGCTGGGCGATGACGTCGGCCTTCAGCTCCGAAACCGGAATGGCCTGCTCGGCCAGAACGGTGAGGCCGCTGGTGGACACGTCGGCAAAGCCGCCGCGCACGAAGTACTCGACCAGCTTTCCTTCGCCGGTGCGAACCTTCAGCAGGCCCGGACGCATGGTGGCCATGAACGGGCTGTGATCCTTCAGGACACCAAACTCGCCTTCGCTGCCGGGAACGGTGACCTCGAGAACCTTGTCCGACAGGAGAAGGCGCTCAGGGGAGACAAGCTCAAACTGAAATGGCTGTGCCATCTGGCGTGTCCTTTGTTCGTCGCAATGCGGGCGGCAAAGCCGCCCTGCAAGAGGCGGCGCCACGCGGGCGCCCGCCGGTTACAGGCCGCTGCCGGGGTCCGGCAGCGGCAGATCGCATCAGGCAGCTTCAGCAGCCAGGCGCTGGGCCTTCTCGATCGCTTCCTGGATGTTGCCAACCATGTAGAAGGCAGCTTCCGGCAGGTGATCGTATTCGCCTTCGACCAGACCCTTGAAGCCCTTGATCGTGTCTTCGAGAGCGACGAGCTTGCCCGGCGAACCGGTGAAGACTTCGGCCACGAAGAACGGCTGGGACAGGAAGCGTTCGATCTTGCGGGCGCGGGCCACGGTCAGCTTGTCTTCTTCAGACAGCTCGTCCATGCCCAGGATCGCGATGATGTCCTGCAGAGCCTTGTAACGCTGCAGGGTCTGCTGCACCTGGCGAGCCACATTGTAGTGCTCTTCGCCGATGATGCGGGCATCCAGCATGCGCGAGGTCGAGTCCAGCGGGTCCACGGCCGGATAGATGCCCTTTTCGGCGATCGAACGGTTGAGAACCGTCGTTGCGTCGAGGTGGGCGAAGGTCGAAGCCGGCGCCGGGTCGGTCAAGTCGTCGGCGGGCACGTAAACGGCCTGCACCGAGGTGATCGAACCCTTGGTGGTGGTGGTGATGCGTTCCTGCATGGTGCCCATGTCGGTCGCCAGCGTCGGCTGGTAACCCACGGCGGACGGGATACGGCCGAGCAGAGCGGACACTTCGGAACCGGCCTGGGTGAAGCGGAAGATATTGTCCACGAAGAACAGCACGTCCTGGCCCTGGTCACGGAAATGCTCGGCGACGGTCAGACCGGTCAGAGCAACGCGGGCACGGGCCCCGGGGGGCTCATTCATCTGGCCGTAAACGAGAGCAGCCTTGGAGCCTTCGCCGCCGCCCTTCTTGTTCACGCCCGATTCGATCATTTCCCAGTAAAGATCGTTGCCTTCACGGGTACGCTCACCCACGCCTGCGAACACGGAGTAACCGCCGTGCGCCTTTGCGACGTTGTTGATGAGCTCCATGATCAGAACGGTCTTGCCGACGCCAGCGCCGCCGAACAGGCCGATCTTGCCGCCCTTGGCGTAGGGAGCCAGCAGGTCCACCACCTTGATGCCGGTGACCAGGATCTGCGCTTCGGTCGACTGCTCGACGAAGCTCGGAGCTTCCTGGTGAATGGCACGCTTGGCGTCATGGGGGATCGGACCGGCTTCGTCAACCGGCTCGCCGATCACGTTCATGATGCGGCCGAGGGTGCCATCGCCAACCGGCACGGCAATCGGGGCACCGGTGTCGGTGACCTTCTGGCCGCGCACGAGGCCTTCGGTGGAGTCCATCGCAATGGTGCGAACGGTGTTTTCGCCGAGATGCTGGGCAACTTCGAGCACCAGACGGGTGCCCTGGTTGTCCGCTTCCAGGCTGTTCAGAATCTGCGGCAGGTGGCCGTCGAACTTGACGTCGACCACGGCGCCGATGACCTGGGTGATCTGTCCGACTTTATTGTCAGCCATCCCTCAATCCTCGATCCGGTCAGAGCGCTTCGGCGCCCGAGATGATTTCAATCAGTTCCTTGGTGATCTGAGCCTGACGCTGGCGGTTGTAGCGCAGTGTCAGTTTCTTGATCATGTCGCCTGCGTTGCGGGTCGCATTGTCCATGGCGGACATGCGGGCGCCCTGCTCGGAGGCAGCGTTTTCAAGGAGCGCACGGAAGATCTGCACCGACACATTGCGGGGCAGAAGGTCGGTGAGAATAGCGGCCTCGTCGGGCTCGTACTCGTACACCAGCGACGCACCACCGGCAGCCTTGGCCGTCTCCGGCAGCTTGGCCGGGATGAGCTGCTGCGCGGTCGGCACCTGGCTGATCACCGACTTGAATTCGGCAAAGAACAGGGTGCAGACGTCGAACTCGCCGGCCTCGAACATCTTGAAGACAGTGTCCGAGATGTCAGTCGCATTGGCATAGCCAATGGACTTCACGCCGCGCAGCTCGATGGTGCGGA
Organism: Pannonibacter anstelovis; assembly: GCF_036881715.1. Classification (NCBI taxonomy): domain Bacteria; kingdom Pseudomonadati; phylum Pseudomonadota; class Alphaproteobacteria; order Hyphomicrobiales; family Stappiaceae; genus Pannonibacter; species Pannonibacter anstelovis. The sequence goes on along the minus strand of NZ_JBAKBF010000003.1, from coordinate 25,980 downwards.
TGACGTACTTGCCAAGCTCGCGCTTGATGGCATCGAAGCCCTTCTTGCCCACGCAGAGGATTTTCACCTCCTTGCCCTGTGCAATCAGGCTCCGGGCCCGCTCGCGCGCCAGCTTGGCGATCGAGGAGTTGAAGCCGCCGCACAGGCCGCGTTCGGCGGTGGCAACGATCAGGAGATGTACCTGATCGCGCCCCGTACCGGTCATCAGCTTCGGCGCATCATCGCGGCCTTCAAAGGCAGCGGCAATGTTGGCCAGCACCTGCTCCATGCGTTCCGCATAGGGCCGGGCCGCCTCCGCAGCGTCCTGGGCGCGACGCAGCTTCGCCGCGGCCACCATTTTCATGGCCTTGGTGATCTTCTGCGTCGCCTTGACCGAGGCGATACGGTTTCTTAGGTCCTTCAGGCTCGGCATGGCCGCCCCTGCTCCTTATCCCGACAGCGTTTCTGGTTTACGAGAAGCTCTTGGCGAAAGCTTCGATCGCGGCACGAAGGCGCGCGGTCAGCTCATCGTCGAGGGCCTTCTTCTGCCAGATGGCGTCGAGGAGGTCAGCATGCTCACCACGCAGGGAGAGCAGCAGGCCAGCCTCGAACTCGCGAACGCGTTCCACCGGGATCTTGTCCAGGTAGCCGTTCACGCCGGCGTAGATGACGGCAACCTGCTCCTGCGTCTTCAGCGGTGAGAACTGCGGCTGCTTCAGCAGCTCGACCAGACGGGCACCGCGGTTCAGCAGGCGCTGGGTGGTGGCATCGAGGTCTGAGCCGAACTGGGCAAAGGCCGCCATTTCGCGGTACTGAGCCAGCTCGCCCTTGATCGGGCCTGCCACCTGCTTCATCGCCTTGATCTGGGCCGCGGAGCCGACGCGCGACACCGACAGACCCACGTTCACGGCCGGGCGGACGCCCTGGTAGAACAGGTCGGTTTCAAGGAAGATCTGACCGTCGGTGATCGAGATCACGTTGGTCGGAATGTAGGCCGACACGTCGTTTGCCTGGGTCTCGATGACCGGCAGCGCGGTGAGCGAACCGAGGCCGTTGTCCTCGTTCAGCTTGGCCGCACGCTCCAGCAGACGGGAGTGCAGGTAGAACACGTCGCCCGGGAAAGCTTCGCGCCCGGGCGGGCGGCGGAGCAGCAGGGACATCTGGCGGTAAGCCACGGCCTGCTTGGACAGGTCGTCGTAACCGATCACGGCATGCATGCCGTTGTCGCGGAAGTACTCGCCCATGGCGCAGCCGGCGAACGGAGCCAGGAACTGCAGCGGTGCTGCATCCGAAGCGGTCGCGGCGACGACGATGGAGTAGGCGAGAGCACCGCTGTCTTCCAGGGTCTTCACGAACTGCGCGACGGTGGAGCGCTTCTGGCCGACTGCAACGTAGATGCAGTACAGCTTGTTGCTCTCGTCCGAGCCTTCATGAAGCGGCTTCTGGTTGAGGAAGGTGTCGAGGATGATCGCGGTCTTGCCGGTCTGGCGGTCACCGATAACGAGCTCGCGCTGGCCGCGGCCGATCGGGATCAGGGCGTCGATCGCCTTGAGACCGGTGGACATCGGCTCGTGCACGGACTTGCGCGGCAGAATGCCGGGAGCCTTGACGTCGACGCGGCGCATTTCAGTCGCTTCGATCGGGCCCTTGCCGTCCAGCGGGTTGCCCAGCGGATCGACAACGCGGCCGAGCAGGCCCTTGCCGACCGGGACTTCCACGATGGCGCCGGTACGCTTGACAGTGTCGCCTTCCTTGATGTCGCGGTCGGAACCGAAGATCACGACACCGACGTTGTCGGTTTCAAGGTTGAGCGCCATGCCCCGGATACCGCCCGGGAACTCGACCATTTCACCGGCCTGGACATTGTCCAGACCGTAAACGCGCGCAATACCGTCACCGACGGAAAGCACTTGACCGACTTCGGACACTTCGGCTTCTTGGCCGAAACCCTTGATCTGGTCCTTGAGGATAGCGGAAATCTCCGCGGCCCGAATATCCATCAGCCGACCTCTTTCATTGCGAACTTGAGAGTATTGAGCTTGGTGCGCAGCGACGTGTCGATCATGCGGCTGCCGACCTTGACGACAAGGCCGCCAATGAGGGCAGGATCAACGCTCGCGGCGATCTTGACGGACTTGCCCGTGGAAGCCGAGAGAGCCTCCTTCAGGGCAGCGACATGCGCATCCGACAGGGGAGCAGCGGAAACGACTTCAGCAGTCGCCTCGCCACGCTTCTCGGCGAGAAGCGCCCGGAAGGCCTTGATCATGTCGGGAAGAACGAAGAGGCGGCGGTTCTTTGCAGCCAGCTTCACGAAATTCGCGGCAAGACCGGTGATACCGGCCTTGGCAAGCAGCGCGTCCAGAGCCGCAAGCTGCTCTTCGGCGCTGAATACGGGGCTGCGCACCAGACGGACGAGATCTGCGCTTTCGGCAAGCATGCCTTCAAACGCGTTGAGATCACGCTCGACGTCTGCGGTCACGCCGCCGTCCCCGGCAAGGTCCAGCAGGGCAGAAGCATAGCGCTTCGCGACGCCGGATACGAGAGATACGTTGTCAGTCACCAGGTCCGAGCTCTCTGACACATTTCTTGGCACCGGCAAGGGTCAACCCCGAGTCAATGCCTTGAAAATTATTGGTTTTTCAGGGTCATAAGGTTTGACGGCAGAACCGCACCCCCCAGAAGCCGCGCCTCGAATAACACAGCCCACCGAGGTGTGCAACTTTGCCAGTGGGCAGAAATGCTGCATTTCGGCGGAATCTTGCCGCAACGTGCAACAGCGGTCACAAAAACTGCTGCGGGTCGATATCGATCTGCAGCCGCAACCCGCCGCGAGCGGGGGGAACAAGGCTCATCCAGTGCCGCAGATAGCCCTGAAGGTCCACCTGCCGGGGTGCCATGGCGAGCAGGCGGAAGCGGTGGCGGCCGCGCACCAGCGCCATCGCCGCCTCGGCCGGGCCCAGCACGGTGATGCCCTGATGCGGCGGGGCGGCGCGCAGCACGGCGCGGGCAAATCCTTCAGCCTGGGCCTTCTCGGGGCCGGAGATGATCAGCGCCGCCAGCCGCCCGAAAGGCGGCAGGCCTGTAACGCGGCGGGTCTCGATCTCGGCCTGGTAAAAGGCCTCGCGGTCAGCAGAAACCAGCGCCTTCAGCACCGGATGATCGGGTGAGTAGCTTTGCAGCAATCCGCGCCCGCCGCCGGTCATGCGCCCGGCCCGGCCTGTCACCTGTGCCAGCAGCTGGAAGGTGCGCTCGGCCGCACGCGGGTCACCATGGGCAAGGCCAAGGTCCGCATCCACCACGCCGACAAGCCGCATGAGCGGAAAATTATGGCCCTTGGCGACAAGCTGCGTACCGATGATGATGTCGGCACCGCCATCCTCGACGATCTTCATTTCCCGCCGCAGCCGCTCCGGGCCGCCGCTGATATCCGACGACAGGATGAGGGTGCGTGCCTGCGGAAAAAGCCCTTCCACCTCTTCGGCGATTCTCTCCACGCCGGGGCCGCATGCAACAAGTGCATCCTGCGTGCCGCACGCGGGGCAGGCGCGGGGCACGGGCTCCTGATGGCCGCAGTGGTGGCACACCAGTTTGCCCTTCATCCGGTGTTCCACCAGCCAGGCGCTGCAATGACCGCACTGGAACCGGTGGCCGCAGGAGCGGCAGAGCGTCAGCGGAGCATAGCCGCGCCGGTTGAGGAACAGGAGCGACTGATGTTTTTCGGCAAAGGTCTGGCGGATGGCTTCGATCATGGCAGGCGCCAGCCAGCGGCCGCGCTCCGGCCCTTCGGTGCGCATGTCGATGAGCCCCAGTTCCGGCAGGGCTGCGCCCGTCGCACGCTCCGGCAGCACATGGCGCACGTAGCGGCCCGTATCCGCATTCACCCGGCTCTCGACAGAGGGCGTTGCAGAAGCCAGTACCACGGGAAAGCGCGCCAGATGCCCGCGCACCACGGCCATGTCGCGGGCGTTGTAGGACACCCGGTCATCCTGCTTGAAGGCGGTGTCGTGTTCTTCGTCCACGACAATGAGCCCCAGATTGGCAAAGGGCAGGAACAGCGCCGAGCGCGCGCCAACCACCACTGGGATCTCGCCCTTCGCCACCCCGCGCCAGACGCGGGCGCGTTTCTTCGGCGTGATTTCCGAATGCCACTCGGCCGGCGGCACGCCGAAGCGCTGCTCGAAGCGGCGCAGGAACTGTTCCGTCAGGCCGATTTCCGGCACCAGAATCACCGCCTGGCGCCCGCGCCGGATGGCCTCCGCCACAGCCTCGAAATAGACCTCCGTCTTGCCCGAGCCGGTGACGCCATCAATCAGCGACACCACGCCGCCCTTGGCGAAGCTCTCCACAAGCGCGGAAGCAACGGTGCTCTGGGCTGGTGTCAGCTGCGGCGGGGCAAAGGCCGGATCCGGCGGCAGGGGCAGGGGGCTGGCGGTCATCGCCACGGTTTCCAGAACGCCCTGCTGCAACAGCCCGTCGATGACCGAGGCGCTGACACCCGCCGACGCGGCGAGGCCCGGCTTCGTCCAGGCCATGCCGTCTTCCATCAGCGCCAGCACCCTAGAGCGGGCAGGGGTTGCCCGGTCAGGCGCCGCGCCTTCGACGCGGATGACGCCGGAAACGGGCGCTTCCGGCTCCAGCGCATCTTCCGAGCGCAGCACCATGCGGGCCACCATGCCCGGAGCGGCCAGCGTCCAGTTCGCCACCCAGTCAATGAAGCGGCGCAGTTCATCGCCCAGCGGCGGGGCGTCATAGACATGGGTGATGGATTTCAGCTTGCGCGGATCGATGCCCGCTTCCGGCTCTACATCCCAGACGACGCCCACCACCTCGCGCGGGCCCAGCGGCACACGCACGATCGCGCCGGGGCGCACGCTCATCTCCGCCGGAACCTTGTAGGTATAAGGCGCAGGCACGGCGACCGGCACCAGCACGCTGACGATGGTCTCATGGTTGCGGGGCAGATCGTCAAACAGCATGGGCCCTCGCTCCGCGGCGCGCTGTGCCGCGCACGTCAAAAAGCCGGGTCAGATGCTGAGGGACGTATCGCAATCGCTTGTCACATTCCGAATCGGGGGTGTTGCTCGGCGCAATCCTACGCTAAAGAGGCAGGGACGGGACAGACGCGCGGCATCCTCCATGGCCAGCGTCTCAACTCATGCCTGATTGCCCCAGAGGGCAAGCCGGGCGCAAGGGGAGTGGATACTCGCATGAAATTCTTTGTCGATACCGCAGACACCGCCGAGATTGCCGAGCTGGAATCCACCGGCCTGCTCGATGGCGTCACCACCAATCCGTCGCTCGTGATGAAGGCCGGCCGCCCGATGAAGGAGGTCATTGCCGAGATCTGCAAGATCACCAAGGGACCCGTGTCCGCCGAAGTGGCCGCCACCGACTATGAAGGCATGATGCGCGAAGCCAAGGTGCTGGCCGCCATTGCTGACAATGTCGTCATCAAGCTGCCGCTGACCATGGATGGCCTCAAGGCCTGCAAGGCGCTGACCTCTGCCGGTCACAAGACCAACGTCACCCTGTGCTTCTCGGCCACGCAGGCGCTGCTGGCTGCCAAGGCCGGCGCCACCTACATCTCGCCCTTCATCGGCCGTCTCGATGACATCAACATCGACGGCATGGAGCTGATCCGCGAGATCCGGGTGATCTACGACAACTACGGCTTCCAGACCGAAATCCTGGCGGCGTCGATCCGCACCATCAATCACGTCAAGGATTGCGCCATCGCCGGTGCCGACGTTGCCACCATTCCCCCGGCAACGCTGAAGGCGCTGGTCAAGCATCCGCTGACCGACAAGGGCCTCGAAACCTTCCTGGCCGACTGGGCCAAGACCGGCCAGTCGATCGCCTGATTGACCGGTTCACCGGTTTTCGAAGATGCACGGCGCCCCCCAGTGGGCGCCGTTTGCGTTTCTGGGGGGCTATTCCGCGTCGGGCTGATTCTGCGGGGCGGCAGCGATGAAGGCGGGGAGCTCCATGGCGGCGGCGTGGATGCGGGAAATCACCGGATAGGGGCTCATGTCCACGCCGAAGCGGCCGTTGTTGGCCACCTGCGCCACAAGGCAGAGATCGGCCATGGTCACCGCATCGCCGTGGCAGAAGCGGCCTGTTTCCGGGCTCTGCGCTAGGAGCGCCTCCAGCGGGCCGAAGGTCTCGGCGGCCCATGTGCGGAACCAGTCTGCGACAGCCGCATCATCAGCGCCGAAGCGGCTGCGCAGGGCGTTGAGGATGCGCAGGTTGTTCACCGGGTGGATGTCGCAGGCAATCATCTGCGACAGCATCCGCACCCGCGCCCGGCCCCTGGCATCCTCCGGCAGCAGCCGGGGCTCAGGCACCATTTCGTCCAGAAACTCGATGATGGCCAGCGACTGGCTCAGCACCGTGCCGTCGCTCCATTCCAGTGTGGGCACAAGTCCTTGCGGGTTGACGGCGAGGTATCCGGGCTCCCGGTGCTTGCCAAGGCGCAGGTGATGAAACACCGGCTCATAGGCAATGCCCTTCATCGCCAGCGCAATGCGCACCCGGAAGGACGTGGAACTGCGGAAATAGGTGTGAAGGACAACGCGTCCCATAAGCCCCTCCCAAGGCGGACTGGAAGTGCAATTGATTGCAAATGCAACTATATGCCGTCAAGTTGGAAAGGGGAAAATCCGCGCCGGGGGAGGGAACCGTTGTTTCGTTAAGGTCCGCTGCCACACCCAACAATGCCATGCGGCATTGTTGGGTGTGGCCAATCAGGCATTGGTCATTGTGCGGGGGAAACGCCCTTACAGCCCGTCGAACCAGGCCTTCCACTGCGGGGTGGCGCGGGCGAAGGTGCCGCGGTGGGTGGTGTTGCCGGTGGACACGGCCTCCACAGCCGGGTTTCCGGCGCCGATGGCCTGCTGATAGGTCATGGCCATGCGGCCGATGCCGGTGGTGATGGCTTCGTCCGTTTCGCCGTAATAGTTGCGCACCGGGGTCTTGTAGATCCAGCGGAAGACCTCGTTCTGCGCCGCAAGGCGGCCAAAGGCTGAAGCGGCGAAGAACTGGGTGTCGAAATACTCCGGCTTTAGCAGCTTGTGCAGGTCGCCCGGGATCGTGGACGGATCAATGGGCTCGCGCAGATAGGCCTTCTGCGCCACGTCATAATACTCCTCCGCGATCATCGAGCGGGCGAGGCCGGGCAGGCCGTAGTAGTGCTCGTAGGAGAAGGACGACAGGATGAACAGGCTGTTGACCCAATCCGCATCGAACTTGCGCGGAAAATTCAGGAAGCCGTTGAGGGCCGCGAAAATGTCGATTGGGGCGCTGGCGGTGGCAGCGGCCGTGACGGGAACACCGGCCTGTTCCAGCTTCTGCACCATTGCCATGGTGACATAGCCGCCCTGCGACCAGCCTGCGAGGAACAGCTTGCTGTCTTCCAGCTTCATGGCGTTGAGCACAGACCGGCTGGCAATAAGCATGTCATAGGTGGCCTGCTGGTGGCTGGCCTTGACCATGTAGCCTTCCGTCTCGGGCGAATCGCCGAGGCCGAAATAGTCCGCACCGATCAGCAGATAGCCCTGCCCGGCGAACTGGGCGATCATCAACTGGGTTTCCGGTGACTGATCCGGATAGGACGGCACCTGCTGCTTCAGGTAGACCGTGCCGTGCTGGTAGGACACGAGGGGGAAGCTGCTGCCTTCGATGTCCGGAACGGCGAGCAGGCCGGTGGCAACGGTCGGCTTGTTGCCGCGCTCCGGGATCACGGACGGATAGGTGACGCGGTAGAGCTTCACCGCATTGCGGGCCGGAGTGTAGGTCTCGGTGATACCGGCAAAGGCAGGCGTATCCTTGGTCAGGATTTCGTTCAGCTTGTCCACGTCCCAGCGGTCGAGATATTCGTAGGTCACGCCCTGTTCGACGGAGACAGGGGCGTTATCTGCGGCGTGAGCTGCGGGCGCCACGGCGAGAATGGCGGCGCAGAAGCTGGCGGCGGCCAGCAGATGGCGAAAAATCGAAAGCTGCCCTTGCACGGAAGGTCCCCTTCATGGCTGTGGCGCACCCCGCGCCAGATGGCCCGTTTTACCGGAAGGGAAGCGAAAAAAGCGTTAGGACCGGAAAACGTCGCGCAACCTTGACGTCAGGCGTGCTCCATCACCAGCAGCAGCACCGTTCCGGGCTCGAGGGCTTCGTAGAGATGGGCCGTATCGCCGGGGTAGGTGAAGTAATCGCCGGGCGAGAGTTCTTCGGTTCCCGTCTCCGGACCAACACGGGCACGCCCGGTTGCGACCACCACATGCTCCGTCGTGCCCGCAATATGGGCTGGAGAGCGGCGGGCGCGTCCGGGCTCGAGATCCATGCGGTAGATATCCCGCCGTACGCCGGTGCTGCCGGTGGACAGAAGCGTTGCGCGGAGGGCGGCTTCTTCCGAAAAAGTTGCGGGGCCTTCGCCCGCCCGTACCAGACGGGTGCTGCGCTCCGGCCGGTCGACAAGGCGGCTGAAGGGGATGTTGAGCGCGACCGCCAGCATCCACAGCGTCTCTATGCCTGGATTTCCGTTGCCCGCTTCCAGCTGTGACAGGGTGGACTTCGAAAGGCCCGCCCGCCGCGCCAGCTCGCTGAGGCTCAGTCCTGCCTTCTCCCGCTCGGTCTTGAGTGCGATGGAAATCCATTGCCGGAGGGCTTCGGCGGTGTCTGACATGCAGGGCCTTTGCGTCTTGTTGTCCGTTCTTGATGGCGAACGAATGTTCGCATTGACGAACGGTGTGGCTTTGTCCATTTTATCGCACATGCGGACGATATTTCAAACACTCACGCGCCGGGACTGGATGGACGTGCTGCTGGTCTGCGGCGCCGCCACCATTGCCGGTGTCTCCTTCGGGGCCATAGCCACGGGCGGCGGATTGCCGTTCTGGGTGCCTCTGGCCATGTCCACCATCGTCTTTGCCGGGGCCTCGCAATTTGCGGCCGTTGGCGTGGTGCTGGCGGGAGGCGGGCCGGTGGCTGCGGTTCTGGCCGGGCTGGTGCTCAACGCCCGGCATCTGCCCTTCGGCTTTTCGGTGGCAGGCCTGCTGCGCGGCGGGCTCTTGCAGAAACTGCTCGGATCGCACCTTCTCACGGACGAGGCGCTGGCCTTTTCGCTGAAGGACAGCAATCCGGAGCGCGCCCGTGCGCTTTACTGGGCCTGCGCCATCGGTCTCTACATCCTGTGGAACGTAGGGACATTCGCCGGGGCATTGCTCGGTCAGGCGGTGGGGGATGCCTCGGCGCTGGGCCTGGATGCGGCCTTTCCGGCTGTGCTGTTGGCGCTGGTTCTGCCTGCGCTGAAGGATGCCCGGCTGCGGCTGGCTGCGGGTCTGGGGGCGGCCATTGCCTTCGTACTGACGCCGGTTCTGCCCGCAGGTGTGCCGGTGCTGGCCGCACTCGGCGGGCTGATGGTGTTCGCCGTCTGGCCGCGTACGGCCGCACCAGCCCGTGAACTGTCAGGGCGTGAACTGTCTGGGGATTGCTCAAATGACTGAGAACCTGATGCCGATGGCCGCCATTCTGGCGCTTGCCGCTGGCACCTTTGCCTTCCGCGCCACGGGGCCTTTGCTGCATGGGCGGCTGGTGCTCTCAGGCAGCATGCAGCAGCTGTTTCAGGCTGCGGCTGTCGTCATGCTTGTGTCGCTGATGGCCAGTTCCGCCCTGCTGGACGGGGGCGCCTTTGCGGGCTGGGCGAGACCTGCAGGCGTGGCCGCCGGTCTCGGGCTTTATCTGCTGCGGGCGCCGTTCCCCGTCATCGTCATTGGCGCCGCTGCGGTGACAGCAGCCTTGCGGGCCTTCGGCATAGCCTGAGGCTTGAAACCAAGGCTTTTGATGCAGGCGCATCACGCCTTGAAATTGCTCAGGCGCCGCACGGGCTTGCGCCAGTTATCCGAAGAAATAAAGACCGGCAAAGCCGGCAAGCCCGACGCCAATGCGCCACCAGGCGAAAGGCGCAAAGCCATGGCGCGACACGAAGTCCAGCAGCTTGCGCACAACGAAAACGCCTGCGATGAAGGACGTGACAAAGCCGATGGCGATGACCGTTGCATCATCCATCGAGAGCGCGTCCCGGTTCTTGTAGAGGTCATAGGCAAAGGCGCCTGCCATGGTCGGCATGGCGAGGAAGAACGAGAACTCCGCGGCAGAGCGCTTGTCCGTGCCCATCAGCAGCGAGCCGACGATTGTGGCGCCCGAACGCGAGACGCCAGGCACCATGGCAAGACACTGGACAAAGCCGATGGCAAGGCACAGCGGCAGCGGAAAATCCATGGCGTTGTGATAGCGCGGCTTCAGGGGCAGCCGGTCGATCACCAGAAGCACGATGCCACCCAGCAAAAGGGTGGTGCAGATCAGCATCGGCGATTCAAACAGGACCGCCTTGATGAAACCATGCGCCAGCACACCGATGACAGCGGCCGGCAGGAAGGCCAGCAGGATCCCGGCGACAAAGCGCTGGGACCGGCGGTCATGCGGCAGCGTGGTGGCGATGGACCACAAACGGCCGAAATAGACACTGAGAATGGCCAGGATTGCACCAAGCTGGATCAGCACCTCGAAGGTGCGGCCCGTATTCTGGAAGCCCAGAAAATGCCCGAGGAGCAGAATATGGCCGGTGGAAGAGACCGGAATGAACTCGGTCAGGCCCTCGACGATACCCAGAATGAAGGCGCTGATGATCGTATCGCTTGTCATCGGAAATCAACTCCTGAAAAGACCTGTTGAGAGCCTATTGAATCCCGCAGCGGGGCATGATCTATGCGGGCGCGCTGGCTCGCGGGAAAAGAGGGCGGCAGCAAGAGGATGCTAACCATATCCTATTAGAGTTGTGGCGGGCGCTTGGGGGGCACCCGGCGCTGAAGGTCCAAATCACTGAATGCTCACGCTTTATCATCATCCGTTCTCGCCGTCTTCCCGTTTTGTGCGTCTCATCCTCGGTGAGTACGGCGCAAACTTCGAGATGCACACCATCAACCCCTGGGAGCGGCGCCGGGAATTCCTGATGCTCAATCCGGCCGGAACCGTGCCGGTTCTGATCGAGAACGGCGGTACGCCGGTCTGCGGTCCCTACGCCATCATGGAATATCTTGATGAAACGCGCGGCTACGCGATGGGCGACCGGCGGCTGATGCCGGACCATCCGGAACTGCGGGCAGAAACACGGCGTCTGGTGGAATGGGGCCTGCGCAAGTTCGATGACGAGGTGGCTGGCCATTTCGTCCGCGAGCGCATCTACAAGCAGGACATGCCCCGCTCTGTCGGGGGAGGCGAGCCCGATTCGGCCATTTTGCGTGTGGCGCGTGCCAATATTCACCATCACATGCGCTATTTCGGTTATCTTGCCGCCTCGCGCAAATGGCTGGGCGGCGACCGGTTGAGCTTTGCGGATTTCGCGCTCGCCGCCGAACTGTCCTGCGCCGATTATCTGGGCGAAGTGCCATGGGACACCGAGGAGAACGTCAAGGCCTGGTATGCGCGGGTGAAATCGCGCCCGAGCTTCCGTCCGCTGCTGAGCGAAAAGATGCTCGGCATGCCGCCATCGATGACCTACGCGGATCTGGACTTCTGACGCAGAGCCGCAACAGCCCTGCCGTGCCTTCGAGCCCCGTGCTTCCGGCAAAGGCACTGGACCGCCTTTGCAGCCAGCTCAGGGAGAAGGCCGCTCAGCTGGGCTTTGATGATCTCGCCATCACCCGGCCCGATGCCATCCCGCAGGCCCCGCAGCGGCTGGCGCAGTTTCTCGCCGATGGCCATCACGGCTCCATGGGCTGGATGGAAGAAACGGCGGACCGGCGTGCCAGCCCCAGCGTGCTGTGGCCGGAGGTGCGCTCCGTCATCATGCTGGCCATGAACTATGGCCCTGCCGGGGATGCGCTGGAGAACCTTGCTCATCCGGACCGGGGCAACATTTCCGTCTACGCCCGCCACCGGGATTATCACGATGTCATCAAGGGCAAGCTGAAGGAGCTGGCAAGTTTTCTCGTCTCCCGCGCAGGCGGCGGCGATGTGAAGGTCTTCGTCGATACGGCCCCGGTCATGGAAAAACCGCTGGCGCAGGCTGCGGGCCTCGGCTGGCAGGGCAAGCACACCAATCTGGTGTCGCGGAAGCTCGGCTCCTGGTTCTTTCTCGCCAGCATCTTCACCACCCTGGATCTGGCTGCGGCAGAGTCGGAGCGGGACCATTGCGGCTCCTGCCGGGCCTGCCTCTCCGCCTGTCCGACAGGCGCCTTCCCGCAGCCCTACCGGCTCGATGCCCGCCGTTGCATTTCCTATCTGACCATCGAGCACGCCGGACCCATCCCGGCAGAATTCCGTGAACCCATGGGCAACCGCATCTATGGCTGCGATGATTGCCTGGCCGCCTGCCCCTGGAACAAGTTTGCCGTGGAGGCCCGCGAAGCCAAGCTGCAGGCGCGGGAGGATCTGGAGGCGCCGCCGCTGGCCAAGCTCTTGAGGCTGGATGATCCAACCTTCCGCCAGCTCTTTTCCGGCTCGCCGGTGAAGCGTATCGGCCGGGACCGCTTCATCCGCAACTGCCTGATCGCAGCTGGCAACAGCGCAGACGCTGCCCACCTGCCGCAGATCATGACGCTGCTGGACGACCCCGTCGCCGTGGTGCGCGGTGCGGCCGTCTGGGCCTTGTCGCGGCTGCTGGCGCCTGAGGCGTTTGAGGCATTGGCAGAGGATCGGCTCACCCAGGAAGCAGACGCAGATGTGCGCCGCGAATGGCAGGCTGTAAAGGCTAAGGCGGCATCGGAGGCAAGGTAAAGCCAGGCGCTGCAGGCCCGGACATCATGAATGCGCCCTGGAGCAGGATCAGAGCCCCGGCACCAGCCTTGTGAAGGTCTCGACCACCTGCTGATAGACCTGCCGCTTGAAGGGAACAATCAACCCGGGAAGCTTTGCCGCTTCTTCCCAGCGCCAGCCATCAAATTCCTGCGAATGGCCCTTGGGCGGAGTGAGGATATTGATCTCGCTGTCCTCGCCTTCAAAGCGCAGTGCGTACCATTTCTGAGCTTGCCCGCGGTATTTGCCATGGCGGGAGCTGGCAAGAACTTCTGGCGGGTAGTCGTAGGTGAACCAGCCAGGGGCTTCGGCAATCAGAGAGGCGGAGCGGACGGAGGTTTCCTCATGGAGTTCGCGGAAAGCGGCAGCCAGCGGGTCCTCACCTGGATCAATGCCGCCCTGCGGCATCTGCCAGGCGTATTCTGCCTCGATCTTGCGCCCCTTGTGGGCAGCCTTGGGATCGTACCGGTGACCGGCCCAGACGCGGCCTTCCCGGTTGACAAGCATGATGCCCACACAGGGGCGGTAGGGCAGCTGGCCGGGTGCACCCGCACCCGGAAAATCATGCAAGGCCTTGCTCACGTCCTACTCCACTTAGCGTCAGCCTGGTCAGACTATCACAAAACCGCAGACTGCCATCCGCTGAAACACGGAGGGCCTTTCCGGTATCAGCCTTGCGGTGCCCTGTCGATGGTGGCGCTGACGGGAACGAGCTGCAAGCCGCGCCGCTCCAGATCTGCCGCCCATTCCTGCAGCGTCTTGATGGTAACGGGCAGGGCCGTGCCTGATGCAACAGCCACGCCGCGGGCCCGGGCGAGAGCCTCCAGCTGCAGAAGCTGACCGTTGATTTCCTCGGCCCGCGGGACACTGTCCAGAACAATATCGACCCGGCTGAAGGGCGTACGGGCCGCAGAGGCCGCTACCGGTGCCACTGTGCGGGAGGAAGAGCCATCGTCCACATACATCAGGCCGCGCTGGGTGATCTGGTCCAGCAGGAACTGCATCGAAGGCTCGGTTGCGGTGAAGCGGCCTCCTTGCGTGTTGATCACTCCGGCATAGTTGGTTGTCCGGGACAAAAGCCAGCTCAGCCGGTCGAGGAACTCGGGGCTGCGCAAGCTCACCAGCAGCGTATGCGGGCCGGGATCATTGTCTGGATAGTCGAAGGGCTCCAGCGGCAGCTGCATCAGCAGCTCGTGGCCTGCTGCCCGGGCCTGCTTCATCCAGCGGTCCGGCGAGGCGGCATAGGGGGCAATGGCCAGCGTCACGTCTGGCGGCAGGCTCTTCAAGGCATTCTCGCTGCCCGCCTCCGACAGACCGATCCCGCCGATGACGACAGCAATCCTCGGCGCGGAAATCAGCTCACCCGACAGAGGTCTGGCATAAAGGTCCAGCGGGCGGATGCCATCGCCGCCGAGTTTGGGCAAGTAGCCATATTCGACACGCTCGGTGACACGCTGGTCCGGGGTTGCCGACAAGCCCTCGCCGGTCCGGGCCGGCTGATTGGCTACGTCGTCAAAGCGGGGCCCCAAAGTGGCAAGCTCTTTGCCTGTACCGTCATCCTGCTCGGGACCCAGATCCTGCTGCACACTCAAAGCGGCGATGTCGCGGGCGGCAAGGCCCTCAACGGTACGTTCCAGCGGCAATACGGCGGTGGGCTCACCGCCGAGCGGATCGTCGACGACGCCCATCCACAGCAGTCCGGTGGTGATGACCACCGTAACTAGGCCCATGCCAATGAGCCCGAACGGCAAACGGATCAGTTTCCGTTTGCCCATGCCCAAAGGCGCTGTGAGGTCCTTCGCCGCCATGACGCTCCAAATTTTCCTGCGCCGCCTTCCTGGTGAGGGAATGCGGCGCTTGCTGCTGGTTCAGATGCCACGTTGCTCCGGCGGGCCTACAAGCGACGAAACAGCCTGCCGGAGGTAACGCGTCCGGATCAGTTCGGAACCGCAGCCTTCTGCTGCTCTGCCGAAGGCGGGAAGGCGCTGTTCGCCTGCACGCCGCGCAGAAGATCCAGTGCAAGGTTCAGCTGCTTGTCATCCTTCGGGTCCGCCGGAACATAAGCCTGGCTGCCAGACTCTTCCTTCACATCTTCACCCTCTGGCTTTTCAGAAGAAAGATGTCCGCGCAGGCCGGCCTCACCGGTGGTCTCGGCGCGGCCCTTCATGTCTTCCGGCAGATCCTGCAGGGTGACGATGTCCGGCTCAATGCCCTTGGCCTGGATCGAAGTGCCCGAGGGGGTGTAGTAGCGTGCCGTGGTCAGACGGATTGCACCGTTCGCGCCGAGCGGAATGATGGTCTGCACGGAGCCCTTGCCGAAGGACCGGGTGCCGAGCACGGTGGCGCGGCGGTGATCCTGCAGCGCACCGGCCACGATTTCCGAGGCCGAGGCGGAGCCGCCATTCACCAGAACGATGACCGGCTTGCTGCGCGTCAGATCTCCGGCACGGGCATTGTAGCGCTGGGTTTCCTCTGCGTTGCGGCCACGGGTCGACACGATCTCGCCACGGTCGAGGAATGCGTCGGAGACCGCAATCGCCTGATCGAGCAGGCCGCCCGGATTGTTGCGCAGATCGAGCACATAACCCTTCAGCTTGTCGTTGCCGATCTTGCTGGAGATTTCCTCGATGGCCTTCTGCAGCCCGTCATAGGTCTGTTCGTTGAACTGGGTGACGCGGATGTAGCCGACGTCGCCCTCTTCACGCCAGCGGACGGAACGGATGCGGATGGTGTCGCGGGTCAGCGTCACGTCGAAAGGCTCGGCGCGGCCTTCCCGGCGGATCGTCACCTTGATGTCGGTCTTGACCGGACCGCGCATCTTCTCGACCGCTTCGTTCAGGGTCAGGCCCTGCACCTGCTCGCCGTCGATCTGGACGATAAAGTCACCGGCCATCAGGCCAGCCTTGGCGGCCGGGGTGTCGTCGATGGGCGAAACGACCTTCACGAGGCCTTCCTCCATCGTCACCTCGATGCCGAGGCCGCCAAACTCACCGCGCGTCTGCACCTGCATGTCGCGGAAAGCCTTCGGCGGCATGTAGCTGGAATGAGGGTCGAGCGAGGTCAGCATGCCGTTGATGGCAGATTCGATCAGCTCGGCATCATCCGGCACCTCGACATAGTCCGAGCGCACCCGCTCGAACACATCGCCAAACAGGTTCAGCTGACGGTAGGTGTCCGAAGCTGCTGCGTTGGCCGCGCCGCTCAGGCGAATGGGCAGGTTTGAAAAGGTTGTGACCGCCACAGCGCCGATCAGTGCGCCGGTGAACAGCAGAGAAGCTTTCCGTATCATCCGCGAGCCTTTTCTTCCTCTGTGCTGGCCCACCAGGGGGTGGGGTCAATCGCACTGCCATCTTTTCTGAATTCAACATATAGGACCGGGCTGGTCGATCCCAAGCCGTAGGCCGAAGCACTCGCCCATTGGGTGGAGCCCATCACACCGACAGGCTCTCCGGCAAGAACAAACTGTCCCAGTTCGACGTCAATCCTGTCCATTCCGGCAAGCAGCACATGATAACCGTCGCCGGCGTTCAGGATCAAGAGTTGGCCGAAGGACCGGAAGGGGCCGGAATAGACCACCCAGCCATCGCCTGGGGCCGTCACCTGCGCACCCGGACGGGTGGCGAAGGTCTGACCCTCCGTCAGCCCGCCATAGTCGTCGCTCTGGCCGTAGTCCTTCACCAGACCGCCCGCAACTGGCCGTGCCAGCAGGCCTTTTGTGTCGGCAAACGCAACAGCCGGGCTCAGGCGGCCCGGGTCGAGAGGCGCGGTGCGCGATGGCTGCTGGCCGCTCTGGCGCAGCGCCGTGGCTGCTGCCGCAGCCTCTGCTGCCTTGCGCGCGCTCTCGATTTCTTTCTCCAGCGAGGCGATCAATTCCTTGAGAGAACCCGCTTTCGCGGCCAGCTCTTCCGCTTTCTGGCGCTCTGCCACCAGTTCGCCTGCCGTCTTTTCCCGCTCCTGCCGCTTGGCAGCCATCAACAGTTCCAGACGTGACTTTTCTTCCGCAAGCCGGGTGACGTCTGCCCGCAGCCGCTCTTTTTCCGCCACAATGCCGGATTTGAGACGGTTCAGTTCCTCAAGGTCGGACGCCAGTGCCTCCGCCTCGATGCGCAGGCCCGGCATCACTGCATTCAGCAATATGGCGCTGCGCACCGCAGAAAGGGCGTCGCTCGGCTGCACCACCAGCGCAGGCGGGGGACGCCGTCCGATCCGCTGCAGCGAGGCCAGGATTTCCGCCAAGGTGCCCCGGCGCTGCCAAAGCGAGGCGCGCACGGAGTCTTCATTGGCCGTCAGCCGCTCCAGCCGGCGCTCGGTATCGGCAATGTTGCCTTCCAGTCCCTTGATCCGTCCGGCCGTGCTCAGGATCGAATTGGTCAGGGATTCGCTATCCCGGTCGAGCGAGGCGATTTCCTGCTCGATTTCCTCCTGGCGCCCGGAGGACAGCTCGATATCCCGCGACAGGGCAGCCAGTTCCGCTTCGCGCTCCAGCTTGCGCTTGAGCACCTCTGCTGCGGGGCCGGAGACAGTGGCCTCCACAGTCGTGGCGGTCTGAGCTGCGGCAGGTTGCGGCAGGACTGAAATCAGCGCAAGCAAACCCGCCAGCGCCAGAGGGCGCCGTGACTGCAAAGCTCTGCTGCTTCCCGCCATTCGCAAGGGCTGCACCACGATAGTCCTGTCAGATGTGCCGGAGGCACCTGTCTTTGCATATCCTCCGCCCGGATTGATTCCTCCGGAGCAGACAGATACTTGAGACGAGGATGCGGCCTTGTCATTAACGAAGCGTTTACCGTCCCGCTCGCTCCACAGCGAAGAAACTAGAGCGCAAATGCGGCGGGATCCGGGCCGGAAAAGCTGGCGCAGATTATCATTTTGTCATCTTGCGCGAAGCTGAAAGGGAAACTGCGCTCAAACCCGGTGGTACGGGTGGCCGGACTGGATGGTCAGCGCCCGGTACACCTGCTCAGCCACCAGGATACGGACGATCTGATGCGGCCAGGTCATGGCACCAAATGCAAGCTTCAGGTCTGCCCGGGCCAGAAGGTCAGCCCCATGTCCGTCCGCCCCGCCGATGGCGAGCACGATTTCCGGGCAGCCTTCATCCATCCAGCCGCGCAGAACCTCTGCGAAGGCAGGGCTCGCCATCGTCTTGCCGGTTTCATCGAGGGCAATCAGTCTTGCACGCGGATGCAGGCCGGAGAGGAGCACCTGCGCCTCTTCCGCCTTGCGGTCCTCGCTGCGCTGGGCCCGGCTTTCCACCGTCTCGCTCACATCGACGGCGGTCACGCCAAGCGCACGGCCAGTCTTGCGGGCACGGTCGAGGTAGCGGTCCAGCAGCTCACGCTCGGGTCCGGCTTTCATGCGGCCAACAGCCGTGATCAGGTAGCGCATAGAATTCGTCCTCCCGGCGCTTCATGCCGGGAGCCCCAAGGGCCGTCAGGCCAGATGCCTTTCACGCACCTGGCCGGGCAAGCTTGGCCTTACTGCACGTCGTTCGCGTCGGCGGACCACATCTTCTCAAGATTGTAGAAGCCGCGGACTTCCGGACGGAAGACGTGGACAATCACGTCACCGGCGTCGATCAGCACCCAGTCACAGTGGGTCTGGCCTTCGATACGGGCATTGCCGAAGCCCAATTCCTTGATGTCACGCAGCAGGTGGTCGGCGATGGCGCCAACATGCCGGTGCGAACGCCCGGAGGCGATCACCATGAAATCGGCCAGCGAGCTTTTGCCCGCGATGTCGAGGGAGACGATCTCTTCCGCTTTCGAAGCGTCGAGACTGGAAAGGATCGCGTCGATCAGGTTGCCTTTGGGAGCTACGTCCAAAGACGGCTGAGTGGGAGAGGACACGTGTGCCTCTCCGGAGTGCAAGGTCATGCTCAGGTGTTTCGCCTTTCGCCACAGGTTGGATAGGGATGCCCGGGCATCCCCGTTTCGCACCACAAGGACGGCAGAGTTTCAGACCCTGGATCTGCCATCTGCCCCAAGAATAGTGCTTCATATCTGTCATTTTCAAGACACATGCTGTGTCAGTGTTAATTCTTTGCCGTCTCAGCGCGCTTCCTTCTGTGTGGCGCGCAGGGCTGTTGAGGAGACCGGATCCAGCGGCGCATGGAGAAACACCCAGTGCGGCGGCTTCATGGACAGCGCCAGCGGCGCATCCACTTCGGCCAGCCGGTAGCGGGCAAAGGCCCTTGCTGCCGGTGCATAGAGTGGTGACAGGGACGCGCCGGGCCGGTTGACCACGGCGACGGTGACCTGATTGAGAATGCCCCGCCAGTCCTGCCAGCGGTGGAAGCCTGCGAGATTGTCCGCCCCCATGATCCAGGCGAAGGAGAGATCCGGCCGCAGACCCTTCAGCCGGGCCAGCGTCTCAGCCGTATAGGCCGTGCGCAGCCGCGCTTCAATGGCCGTCACCTTCATGCGCGGATGGCGCGCGAGGGCCGCGGCCTGTTCCAGCCGCTGGCTCAGGGGCGCCAGATCCGAATGATCCTTCAGCGGGTTTCCGGGCGTCACCAGCCACCACACCTGATCCAGCTTCAGCCGGTTCAGTGCCGTTTCCGCCACAAGGCGGTGCCCGGAGTGCGCCGGATTGAACGAGCCGCCGAAAAGGCCGATCCGGTTGCCCGGTTCCGCGTGCGGCAGTCTGGTCCAGCTGGGATCGGCCTCGAACCGGCCGGTGGCGGATGATGTCACGTCATGGGTCCGTTACGGGCGAAGCTGGCCGTTGCCGTGCACGCGGTACTTGAAGGAGGTCAGCTGCTCGACACCCACAGGCCCGCGCGCATGCATGCGGCCCGTGGCAATGCCGATTTCCGCGCCCATGCCGAATTCGCCGCCATCGGCAAACTGGGTGGAGGCATTGTGCAGCACGATGGCCGAATCCACTTCTGCAAAGAAACGGCGTGCCGCCTCTTCATCCTCGGTCAGGATGCAGTCGGTGTGATGCGAGCCATAGGTCTCGATATGCTCGATCGCCTCATGCAGCCCGCCGACGATGCGCACGGAGAGGATCTTGTCGAGATACTCCGTCGTCCAGTCCTCGTCCGTTGCTGCAACCGTACCGGGGCATAGATGCTGCACCTCGGTGTCGCCGCGCACTTCGCAACCCTTGTCCTGCAGCGCGGTGATAATGCCCGGCAGCAGGTCATGGGCAACGGCGCGGTCCACCAGCAGCGTCTCCAGCGCACCGCAGATGCCGGTGCGGCGCAGCTTGGAATTGACGATGACATCCGTTGCCTTGGCCGGATCTGCTGCTTTGTCGAGGAAGATGTGCACGATGCCTTCCAGATGCGCGAAGACGGGCACGCGCGCGTCATTCTGCACCCGTGCGACAAGGCTCTTGCCGCCGCGCGGCACGATCACGTCCAGATTGCCGCCGAGGCCCTTCAGCATTTCGCCGACGGCATCGCGGTCTGCCACCGGCACCAGCTGGATGGCATCGCCCGGCAGGCCGGCAGCCTCCAGCCCCTTCTGCAGGGCAGCGTGAATGGCAAGGTTCGACTGCAGCGTGTCGGACCCGCCGCGCAGGATCACCGCATTGCCGGCCTTCAGGCACAGCGCGCCGGCATCCGCCGTCACGTTGGGGCGGCTTTCGTAGATGACGCCGATAACGCCGAGCGGGGTGCGCACGCGCTCGATCTTCAGCCCGTTGGGCCGCTCCCATGCAGACATGACGCTGCCAACCGGATCGGGCAGGGCGCCAATGGCGTCGAGCGCCTGGGCAATACCCTCGATCCGCTCCGCCGTCAGGGTGCCGCGGTCGAGGAACGAAGCCGTCTGGCCGTTGGCCGTCATGGTCTCCACATCGGCTGCATTGGCGGCAAGGATCGCGGGGGTTGCCTCACGCACGGCAGAGGCCATGGCGCGCAGGGCGCGGTTCTTCTGCTCCTCTGGGGCAAGGCTGAGCTTGCGGGCTGCGGCGCGGGCACGCTTGCCCAGCTCCGCCATCAGTGCCGTAATGCTGCTTGCTTCAACCTTGTCCTGCATCGGATGTTCCTCAGGCTTCTTTCTCGAACTGTGCATCATCCAGCGCCAGATCATCGCGGTGGATCATCTCGGCGCGGCCCGGATAGCCCACGATGGCTTCGATCTCGCGGCTGTTGCGGCCCGCTATCATGCGTGCCTCGGCCGCGTCATAGGCGATAAGGCCGCGCCCCAGCACCCGGCCTTCCTGGGAGAGGATCTTCACAGTATCCCCGCGCGAGAAGCCACCCGAAACATGAGTGACACCGGCGGGCAGCAGGCTCTTGCCGGACTTGAGCGCTGCAACGGCCCCTGCATCCAGCTGCACTTCGCCGCGCGGCTCCAGATGGCCGTTGATCCAGGCCTTGCGGGCCGTGGCAGGGGTGGAAGCGGCGAGGAACCACGTGCAGCGCACGCCTTCGTCAATGGCACGCAGCGGGTTCATGCGCTTGCCCGAGGCAATTGCCATCACCGTTCCGGCAGATGTTGCAATCTTGGCCGCATCGATCTTGGTCTTCATGCCGCCGCGTGACAGCTCCGATCCGGCACTGCCTGCCATCGCCTCGATTTCAGGCGTGATGCGCGGCACTTCCGGCAGGAACACCGCATCCGGATTGGTGGCCGGGGGAGCGGTGTAGAGCCCGTCGATATCCGACAGCAGCACGAGGCAGTCGGCGGTCGTCATGGTGGCCACGCGCGCAGCGAGCCGGTCATTGTCGCCATAGCGGATTTCCGAGGTGGCGACCGTGTCGTTCTCGTTGATGATCGGCACCGCCCCCATGCGCAGCAGGGTGCCGATCGTGGCGCGGGCGTTGAGATAGCGGCGGCGCTCTTCCGTGTCGCCCAGCGTCAGCAGAACCTGCCCCGCCTTCAGCCCCTTGCGGCCGAGGCACTCCGAATAGGCCTGCGCCAGCGCGATCTGGCCCACGGCCGCCGCCGCCTGGCTTTCTTCCAGCTTCAGCGGCCCGCGCGGCAGGCCAAGCACGCCGCGCCCCAGGGCGATGGAGCCGGAGGACACCACCAGCAGCTCGCAGCCCTTTTCCGCCAGCGCGGCAAGGTCATCGACAATGGCTTCCAGCCATTCGCGCCTCAGCTTGCCGTTTTCGACAAGCAGAGCCGAGCCGATTTTCACAACAATGCGCTTGAACTCGCCAAGCTGCCGGGTTGCCTGCTTCACGGACGCCATCCCTCTTCAGGACGGGAGGGAACCTCGTTTGCGGCGTCCTCCTTGTCCTTGTCGATTGCCCTGATGATCATGCGCAGTGCCGTGTCCACATTCTCGCGGCTGGCCGACGAGAGGATCAGCGGCTTGCGGCCGCAGGCTGCTTCCAGCGAGGCGGCCCGTTCGGCGCGCAGCTCCGGCGACAGCGCATCGGCCTTGGACATGGCGACGATTTCCGGCTTGTCTTCCAGCCCGTTGCCATAGGCCTCCAGTTCGCCGCGGACCACACGGTAGGCTTCAGCCGGATCTTCGACGCCCGAGCCATCAACCAGATGCAGCAGCACGCGGGTACGCTCGATATGGCCAAGGAAGCGGTCGCCAAGGCCCGTGCCTTCATGCGCGCCCTCGATGAGACCGGGAATATCGGCCAGCACGAAGCCGCGCCCGTCCAGCTCGACCACGCCGAGGTTCGGATGCAGGGTGGTGAAGGGGTAATCGGCGATCTTCGGCTTGGCCGCCGACACGGAGGCCAGGAACGTGGACTTGCCTGCGTTGGGCAGGCCGACGAGACCGGCATCGGCGATGAGTTTCAACCGCAGCCAGATCCACTTCTCGATGCCCTCAAGGCCCGGATTGGCATGGCGCGGCGCCTGATTGGTGGAAGACTTGAACTGGGCATTGCCAAAGCCGCCATTGCCGCCGCGCAGCAGCAGCAGGCGCTGGCCGGGCTCGGTCAGGTCGGCAATGACCGTCTCGTTGTCTTCTTCAAGGATCTCCGTGCCCACCGGCACGCGCAGCACCACATCACTGCCCTTGGCACCCGTGCGGTTGCGGCCCATGCCGTGGATGCCGGTTCCGGCCTTGAAATGCTGCTGGTAGCGGTAGTCGATGAGTGTGTTCAGGCCCTCGACGCATTCGACCCACACGTCGCCGCCGCGTCCGCCGTCGCCGCCATCGGGACCGCCGAACTCGATGAACTTCTCCCGCCGGAAGGAGACCGCACCGGCACCGCCATTGCCGGAGCGTACATAAATCTTGGCCTGGTCGAGGAACTTCATCTCATGTCCATTTCTGCTGCCCGCGCGTCAGGCATCACTAGATTCCAGAAAACGCGCGCGCTCAAGGCGTGTGCGGATTGAAGCCGCCGCCGTGCCGGTGGCAAGGCTGGCGCAGGTGCCGGTGCCCGTCTCGCGGAACCCCAGCCTGCGCAGCGCAGCCAGCGACGCGGCATTGCCCGTCATGACCTCTGCCTCCAGAGCCTCATGATCTGTGACGGCAAAGAACCAGCCAAGCGCAGCCTTCAGGGCTTCGCTCATCAGGCCCTGACCCCAGAAGGGGCGGCCAAGCCAATACCCGATCAGGGGGCTTGCGTGCAACTCGCGAAACGTGATTGCGCCAATGAAGGCATCATTCCGGTCAATGACCAGATTGATCACTGTCAGATCCGTGCCGTCCATCGCCGCCTGCAGCCAGGCTTGCGCATGCTCTGCCGTGTAGGGATGCGGCACCCGAGCCAGCGTGCGGGAGACTTCGATATCTCCCGCAAGCGTGACAAGATCAGCGGCATCTGCGGCACGTGCCGGTCGCAAGGTCAGCCGGGGTGTGGCGAGCGGCAGGCCCTGCCATTTGCCGGAGCTCTCCGCCGCGCCCATCAGGCTGCTGCCTTGCGCTGGCGGAAGGCCTTGCCATCCAGCCGCACGACGATGTTGCGCACCTTGCGGTCCAGTGCCCTTGCATAGCGCTCGGTGATGGCTTCCGGCTGGAAGCCGAGCTTTCGCAAGAGCGCCCGCGATGCGGCATTTTCCTCGAACACCCGCGCCGCGACAGCAGGGCAGCCATGGGCGGCAAAGGCCCAGTCGAGTGCCGCTTCCGCCGCTTCCCCGGCATAGCCGAAGCCCTGGAAGGGCCGGCCCAGCCAGTAGCCGATGGTCGGGCAACCGGCCGCTTCCGCCAGCTCGCCAGGTGCATCGATTGCCATGATGCCGATGAAGACACCGCCCAGCGTAATGGCGAAGACGGCGGCTTCCTCCACGGGGTCGCAGGTCATGGCCCGGGCCGTGAAAGCCTCGGCCGAGCCCTCTTCATAGGGCCAGGCCATGCTCGTCAGCCAGCGGACAACCTCGAATTCCTGCCCGCACAGGCGGGCGATGGCCTCCGAATCCTCCCCGCGCAAGGGGCGCAGGATGAGGCGGCGGGTGCGCAGTTCCGGCAAGCGGCTCATGACCGGCCTCCCCATTGCTTCAGCGAACGCCAGACGGAGCGCTCCAGCACGAAGCGCTCGATGGGCACATTGCCGCCAGCCCCCAGCGAGCGGGCCATGCCCTGATCGCGGTACTGGAAGCCGCTCTTGATCAGCACCCGGCGCGAAGCCGGATTGGTGACGCGGCAGCTGCCGTGCAGCTCATACATGTCACCGTTGCTGAAGGCATGATCGACCAGCCGGTGCAGCGCTTCTGTGGCAAAGCCGCAGCCCCAGAAGGGCTCGCCCAGCCAGTAACCGACCTGGATCGGACCGCCGGGTTCGGCAGCGGCATACTTCGCTTGGCCGATGAAACGGCCGGTGGCCTTCAGGCGGATGGCAAAGCTTGCGTAATGGGGAGTTGCCGTCTGGCTCTTCTGCACGAGCGCCCGCGCATCCTCCAGAGCGAAGGGATGGGGCATGGTGGCCAGATGCGAGGCAATCTTGCGGTTGTTGGCGAGAAATACAATGTCTGCCAGATCGTCCTTGCGCGGCGTATCGAGCCGGACACGGACCCCTTCCAGCGGCATCCGGGCCGCAACCAGACTGCTTTCGTCTAAGTATCCTTCACTCTCGACAACCATAACTTCCTCCGGTCAAAGAAAACGAAAAGGGGAGATGGCGTCCCATCTCCCCTTGAACTTTGACCGGTTCACCAGAACCGCCGGGTCGATCAGGACGCCGGCGAACATGGTTTCACTCGGCTTTACTCCGCTGCTACCGCTGCCGGCAGCACGTTAATGAAGGTTCGGCCGTTGGATTTGGCCTGGAATTCCACTTTGCCCTCTACGGTCGCAAAAATGGTGTGATCCTTGCCCATGCCAACGCCGTTGCCCGGGTGCCAGGTGGTACCGCGCTGACGTGCGATGATGTTGCCCGGAATCACGGCTTCGCCGCCGAACTTCTTGACGCCGAGGCGGCGGCCAGCGGAGTCGCGGCCGTTGCGGGATGAACCGCCTGCTTTTTTGTGTGCCATGACGAAACTCCTCGTCTTTCGCTGTTCAAGTTGCGCTGAGGTGGCGGCGATTACTCGCCAGCAGCTTCCTCAGCCTTTGCCTTCTTGGTGGTCTTCTTCGCCGGCTTTGCGTCGCCGGTGGAGATGGCCGTCACCTTGACCAGCGTATACGACTGACGGTGACCGTTGCGGCGCCGGGAATTCTGACGGCGGCGCTTCTTGAAAACGATGATCTTGCGGGTGCGGGCCTGATCGACCACTTCCGCAGTCACGGTGGCGCCAGCCACGAGCGGCGCGCCAACGGTGGTCTCGGAACCGTTGCCGACCATCAGGACCTCTTCAAAGGTCACGGTGGCGCCAGCTTCGGCGTCGAGCTTTTCGACCTTCAGGAGGTCGTCCTGTGCGACGGTGTACTGCTTACCGCCGGTCTTGATCACTGCGAACATGTCTTGCACGTCCTTTTTTTCGTTCTGTTGCCGTATCGCCCGCTCCCCTCCCGCCGGTCAAAACCACGCCGCAGGCCGCTTGGCCCATGCCGGGGTCTCTTGCTTTGGGAACAGCCAGCCCTGCGGAAAAACCGGCAGCAATGCTGGATGGCTAGGGGTTGGGAGACAGCACAATGCACAGAGCCTATTGGCCCCATTTCACTGAGCAAAGGCTGTATAACGCCGCGATCAAAGGAAAGTCAATCCACAACCCGCCGCAAACCGCCACTTTTCCTGGGCTGGCAAAGGGGGCAGCTGAGGTGCGGCGGCTTTTGTCATGGCCGTCAGGCGCAGCGCTGCCAGCATGCACCGTGTCGCCCCGGCCAAGCGCAGCGCGAGCCGGCAACTGTTTCATTGATGTCTGAATGTGGCGTTCTCCCGGAGCATGGCATTGAGGATTGTGAGGAGTTTGCGCG